>CAZXJZ010000096.1:0-16554 GCA_964641065.1 uncultured Hyphomicrobiales bacterium
CCTCGTCCATGTTGACGTCGATGATCTGGGCGCCGTTCTCGACCTGCTCGCGCGCGATGGCAAGGCCCGCGGTGTAATCGCCGGCAGTGATGAGCTTGCGGAACTTGGCCGAGCCGGTGACATTGGTGCGCTCGCCGACATTCACGAAAGGAATGGCGTCGGTCAGCGTGAATGGCTCGAGCCCGGACAGCCGCAGCTTCCGCTCGATGACCGGAAGCGTGCGCGGCCTCTTGTCGGCCACAGCCTGCGCAATGGCGCGCATATGCTCGGGCGTGGTGCCGCAGCAGCCGCCGACGATGTTGACGATACCGGAACCGGCGAATTCGGAGAGCAGGCCAGCCATGTGCTCGGGGCTCTCGTCGTAAAGACCGAACTCGTTCGGCAGTCCGGCATTCGGATAGGCGCAGATCAGCGTATCGGCGACGCGCGAAAGTTCGGCGATATGCGCGCGCATTTCCTTGGCGCCGAGTGCACAATTGAGGCCGACCGACAACGGCGCGGCATGCCGGATCGAATTCCAGAATGCTTCCGGCGTCTGGCCGGCCAGCATGCGCCCCGACAGATCGGTGATGGTACCGGAGATCATCACAGGAATCTTTTCGCCACGCGCCTCCTCCAGTTCGGCGATGGCGTAGAGCGCGGCCTTGGCGTTCAGTGTGTCGAAAATCGTCTCCAGCAGCAGGATGTCGACACCGCCTTCCAGCAGTGCCGCGGCCTGCTCGGCATACGCCGCCTTAAGGTCGTCGAACGAAACCGCGCGGAAACCCGGATTGTTCACGTCCGGCGAAATCGACGCGGTGCGGTTGGTCGGGCCGATGGCGCCGGCGACAAAGCGCTGGCGTCCATCGCGCTTCTGCGCGCTGATGGCCGCGTCGCGAACGAGCTGCGCACCCACGCGGTTCAGCTCCGGAACGAGACTCTCCATGCCGTAATCGGCCTGCGCGATCACGGTCGAGGAGAAGGTGTTGGTGGAGACGATGTCGGCGCCAGCCTGGAAATAGGCGAGATGGATCTCACGCACGGCGTCCGGCTGGGTCAGGATCAGCAGATCGTTGTTGCCGCGGACATCGTGCTCCCAGTCCTTGAAGCGCGAGTTGCGAAAGGCGGCTTCGTCGAAGCGCCGCTGCTGCAGCATCGTGCCCATGCCGCCGTCGAGCAGCAGGATGCGCTCGGATGCAAGTGAACGGAGGGTGGCTTCGGTCTTGGATAGCTTCATGACTCTCACTGCATCCTTGGAAACGCGGGCGAAGCTCAGGCCGCTGCCTTCTCGGCCGGGCGCAGGCCCAGCATGTGGCAGATCGCGTAAACGAGGTCGGCGCGGTTCATCGTGTAAAAATGGAAGTCAGTGACGCCGCGATCGGCGAGATTGAACACCTGTTCGGCGGCGATGGCGGCCGCGACGAGCTTGCGCGTCGCCACATCGTCGTCGAGCCCTTCGAAGCGCTCCGCCAGCCAGTTCGGAATGAAGGTGCCGCAGCGTTCGGCGAAATTCTTCACCTGCTTGAAGTTCTGCACCGGCACGATGCCCGGCACGATTGGGATATCGATGCCGCGCGAGCGCACCCGATCGACATACTGAAAATAGAGATCGTTCTCGAAAAAGAACTGGGTGATCGCGCGCGTAGCGCCGGCATCGACCTTGGCCTGGAGCATGTCCAGATCGACATTGCCGTGGCGCGAATCCGGATGCTTCTCGGGGTATGCCGAGACCGACACTTCGAAATCGCCGATCCGCTTGATGCCGGCAACGAGATCGGCGGCATTCTGATAGCCACCCGGATGCGGCACATAGGCGCTGCCGGCACCGCCTGCCGCGTCACCGCGCAACGCCACGATATGCTTCACGCCGATATCGCGATAATTGCGAACCACCGCGTCGACCTCATCGCGGGTGGCGTCGACGCAGGTCAGGTGCGCCGCGGGCACGAGCGCCGTTTCGTCGAGGATGCGCTTCACCGTCGCGTGGGTGCGCTCGCGGGTCGAGCCGCCGGCGCCGTAGGTCACCGAGACGAAATTCGGCTCAAGCGGCGCCAGCCGTTCGATCGCCTCCCAGAGCGAGCGTTCCATCTCCTCGGTCTTGGGCGGAAAAAATTCGAACGACACCCGCAGTGTCTTGCCGCGCCCGTTCACGACCCGGCTGACCCGGCGATTGATATCGATGGTCATGCAACCTCCTGACGTCCGGCGATCCGCAGCCGGCGATCCTGTGCGAGCCAGAGCGACACCGCGATCTTGCCGTCGGTGCCGCGTTCCGGCGCAATGTTCTTGTGCATGGTGACGTCGAGACCCGCGGCGGCGAACCATTGCGCCATGGTGTCTGGCGCGAAGCCGAGCCGGCGATGCGCATGCTCCTCGCGCAGGAATTCGAGTTCGTGCGGGGCGAAATCGACGACCAGCAACCGTCCCGATGGCGCCAGCACGCGCGCCGCCTCGCGGATCGCGCGCGCACCGTCATCGAGGAAGTGGAGCACCTGGTGAACGATGATGACGTCGAAGGAATCGCGCGGCAGCGAAAGGTCGTAGATGTCGCCCTGGCGCACGCTGCAATGGCGCAGGCCGGCACGCTCCAGCCGCGCGCGCGCCAGCAGCAGCATATCGAGCGACATGTCGATCCCGATGCCGCGCTCGATCTGCGCGCCGAACAGTTCCAGCATCCGCCCGGTGCCGGTGCCGAGATCCAGCAGCGACCGGAACGGCTTGTCGCCCAGCGCCTTCACGATCGCCTGCTCGACTGCCTCATCCGCCGCATGCAGCTTGCGGATGCGATCCCATTCGGCGGCGTGTTCACGGAAATAATTCTGCGCCGCCACCGCGCGCGCCTCGCGCACCGCGGCGAGCCTTTCACGGTCGCGGCCGATGACGGGATCGGCGGGATCGAGCCGCTCCACGATCATCCTTGCAACGCCGGCTGAGTCACCGCTTTCGGCGACCCGGAAAAAAGCCCAGGCGCCCTCGCGATGGCGTTCGATCAGGTTCGCTTCCGACAGCAGCTTGAGATGGCGCGAGATCCGCGGCTGCGACTGGCGCAGGATTTCGGTGAGGTCGGAAACGGTCAGTTCGGCCTCGGCCAGCAGGGCGAGAATCCGCAGCCGGGTGCCCTCGGCCACCGCCCGCAGCGCGTCGTGCATTGTCTCGAAGGCCAGCGGCCCGGTCATTCTGGCATCCCGACGCTCAAAACCGACATAAGGATATCTTTATACGTTAATTCGATGGGCGCAAGCCCACTTTTCGGGCAAGCGTTACTTTTTGTGTCGGACTGGGCTGGCGCTGCCGCCGGGCGCGGGGCCGTTAGGGCGCCCTCTTCCGCCGAAGACACCACTCGTGCCTGCGGAGATGCGTGGCACGTGCCAGGGATTTCCCCTAAACCCACCGCATGACTGCCGATCCGAAAACCGAAGCCGATCTTTCCATCCGTCCGGGCGAGATCGCGGTTGATCTTCCCGCGACCTTCGATGCCGGGCTGTATTTCATCGGCCGCATCCGCACGCCCTGGACGAAGCGCGAGGACTGCCCGAAAAATGCCGGCGAATCCGACGCGGTCTGCACCGTCGAGGTCGATCCGCGTTATGCCAAAGCGCTGGACAAGGTCGAGACTTGCACGCACCTGATCGTGCTGTACTGGATGGACCGCGCGCGCCGCGATCTCGTGGCGCAGGCGCCGCGCCATTACGGTGAGGGCCGCGGCACTTTTTCCCTGCGCTCGCCGGTGAGGCCGAACCCGATCGCGCTCAGCGTGGTGAAGTTGATCAAGGTCGATGGGACGACGCTGTCGATCCAGAACATCGACTGTCTGGACAATACGCCGCTGCTCGACATCAAGCCCTATTTCGCATCGGTCGATTCCAAACCGGACGCCACCGTGGGCTGGCACCGCGACCGCCAATAGCGCGCCACCGTCATGCACCGCGCAGACCGGGCATCCGGTGGACAATTTTGGACATCGTGTTTACTGGATCGCCCGCTTTCGCGGGCGATGACGGAGATTGTGTAATGCGCCTGCGTTCGTCCATCACCCGCGACGGCATCGACCGTACGCCACATCGTGCGTTCATGCGTGGCATGGGCCTCGACGATGCGGCGATCCACAAGCCGATGATCGGTGTCGTGTCGATGAAGGGCGAGAACACGCCCTGCAACATGACACATTATCCGCAGGTGGAATGGGCCAAGCAGGGCGTGGAAGCCGCCGGCGGCACGCCGCGCGAATTCACCACCATCTCGGTGTCGGACGGCATCGGCATGAACCACGAGGGCATGAAGTTTTCGCTGGTCAGCCGCGAGGTCATCGCGGATTCGATCGAAGCCGTGATGCAGGGCCATGCCTATGATGGCCTCGTCGCCTTTGGCGGCTGCGACAAGACGTTGCCGGGATCGATGATGGGCATGGTTCGCGTCAACGTGCCGTCGGTCTTCGTCTATGGCGGAGCCGCCCTACCCGGCCGGTTCGGCGGACGCGACGTCACCGTACTCGATTCCTACGAGGCGGTTGGCGCGGTGCAGACCGGCCAGATGAAGGAAGCCGACCTGAAAGTGCTGGAGCGCGTTGCGATTCCGGCGATCGGCGCGTGCGCCGGACAATTTACCGCCAATACCATGGCGATGGTGTCGGAAGTGCTCGGCCTCACAGTCCCAAATTCGGCGATGGTGCCCGGCGTCTATGCCGAGCGCTCGGCGATTGCGCAACGCGCCGGCGAAATCGTGATGGATATCCTAAAGCGCGGCGGACCGCTGCCGCGCGATCTGGTCACCCGCAAGTCGATCGAGAATGGCTGCGCGATCGTGGCCGCAACCGGCGGCTCGACCAACGCGGCGCTGCATCTTCCGGCCATCGCCAACGAAGCCGGCATCGCCTTCACCGTCGACGACGTCGAAGCAGTGTTCGCGCGCACGCCGCTGATTGGCGACCTGCGGCCCGGCGGGCGCTTCCTTGCAAAGGACGTGCACGATATCGGCGGCGTCTCGATCATCATTCGCGAGCTGATCCGCTCCGGCCATTTGCATGGCGATTGCCTGACCGTCACTGGCCGCACGCTGGCAGAAGAGCATGGCGCCGCGCCCGACCCCGACGGCGAGATCGTGCGGCGCGCAGAGAGCGCGATCCGTCCCGATGGCGGCCTCGCGGTGCTGAAGGGCAATCTTGCCCCGGACGGCGCATTGCTAAAGGTGGCAGGCCTGAAGTCATTGGTGTTCGAGGGCATCGCCCGGGTGTTCGATGGCGAGGACGCCTGCACCGCCGCGGTTCGCAAACGCGACTATCAGGCCGGCGAAGTGCTGATCATCCGCTACGAGGGACCGAAGGGCGGCCCCGGCATGCGCGAGATGCTCGGCACCACCGCGATCATCTATGGCCAGCAGATGGGCGAGAAAGTCGCGCTGCTCACCGACGGGCGCTTTTCGGGCGCGACGCGCGGCATGTGCATCGGCCATATTGCACCGGAAGCCGCCGTTGGCGGCCCGCTGGCGCTGGTGCAGAACGGCGACCGCATCCGCATCGATGGCGGCGCGCGCACGATCGACGTCCTGATCGACGACGCGGAAATGGAGCGGCGGAAGGCGGCCTGGAAGGCGCCTGCGCCGCGTCATGCCGCCGGGTTGCTGGCGAAATATGCGCAGCTCGTCGGCCAGTCAGACAAAGGCGCTGTGACACACGCGGGTAATGCAGAGTGGCCTGAGCGCTGAGGCGCGCACCCAAAAAAATGGCCGGGCGCTGCCCGGCCATTTTCGTATTGCCTACAATCGATCGGACATCGTTACTCCATCGGAGCGACGATCTTCGGATGCTTCAGCGTCGACGCGTCGAGCTTCTTTCCAATTGTCTTGTTCTCGGTATAGACGTCGAACATCGCCTGGATGCCGGCGAAATTCGGGGCTGCACCCGGCTCGCGCGCGAAATCATTCGGCTTGAGCAGATAGGTCTCGAGCGCCGCGACCGGTGCCTTCATCACTTCATGCACGACCTGGATGGTCTCCGGCCGGTTGGCCAGCGCCATCTTCATGCCGAGGGTCAGGTCCTTCACATAGGATGTGACCAGCTCCGGGTTCTTCTCCACGAAGTCCTTCCGACAGGCTTCCACGATATGAACGATGTTCGGAAGCGCCTCTTCCAGCGCGAACAGCTTGCGCACGCCACCCTTGGCTTCCGCGCGCGCGGCAAATGGCTGCACCATGTTGACCGCATCAACCCGGCCCGAACGCAGCGCGTCTTCCGACAGTGCGAAGCCCACTTCGACCAGCTTGATGTCCTTCTCCGGATCGACACCGTTCTTGCGCAGCATCATGTTGAAGGGGGCGTGGGTGCCGCCGCCGATCACCGAAATGCCGACCGTCTTGCCCTTCAGGTCGGCGGCCGTCTTGATCGGCGAGTCTTCCTTCACCGCCCAATAGAGCGAGAAACTGCCGGGCTTCTCCCCGACATGCTGGGCGATGACATACATGTCGAGATTGCCGGCGGCCATGCTCTGTGCGATCGGCAACACGCCTTGCGTCGCGCAGTCCAGCGCGCCCGCCTGCATCGCCGCGGTCATCGGCGAGGTGCCGTTGAACTGCGACCATTCGATCTTGTAGGTCTTGCCCAGATTGGGGAATTTGTCCGGGCGCTTCATCATCCAGTACTTGGCTTCCTCGGCGGGAATGGTCCAGCCAACCCGGATCGTCGGAATGGTCTGGGCGAAGGCGGTCCCGGCGGTGACGACCGCCCCGAGAGCCAGACCGAAAACTGCAACACGGCGAAGCATATTCTGTATCCTTCTCTGCAAAACGCGAGCGGGCCGCAGGGCCCGGCGCCCGGCGATCCCGCCGATCTCAGGGCGGCATGGAACAGCGCCTGATACCACTCCGCAAGCTCAGATCTGCGCCTGCGACAGTATAAAGCTTGGGCGGCCTGCCGTCATGGCGGCGGCCCTCGACCTTCGAGGCAGGGCGTGACCCGCCATTTTTCAGCAAAATCGGCTCAATTTTAGCGGTCCGCCAAAGCTGGCTGAAACACCCATGGTTTAAGCATGGCCTGGACGGGCCGAAATCGTGTGGGAACGCTTCTGCAGTCTCGCACTTAATGAATTCGAGAATCCAAACCAAGTCCGGGTTTCTAGTCGCATCGGGGGGTGCGGGCAGACCGGCAGAAAGTGGATGCCATGACCAGGTCCGCGTATGTATTGGGCGCCCTGTCCCTCGCCCTGCTGATCCCGCAGAATTCCGCCTCCGCGCAGCAGTCCGCATTTGCGGACCCGTCCTACCAGGCGCCGCCGGCGTTTGCCCGCGTGGCCCCGGGCCAGGACGTCGAAGAGTTCGAAGGCGGCGCCGAGATGCCGTCTCGGTTGCGCCGGCAGGTTGTATCCTATTCCACGCGAGAGGCACCCGGCACGATCATTGTCGATACGCCGAACACCTATCTCTATTATGTCCTCGGTGACGGCAAGGCCGTGCGCTACGGGATTGGCGTCGGCCGCGACGGTTTCCGCTGGTCGGGCACCCAGCGCGTCGCCCGCAAGGCCGAATGGCCGGACTGGAATCCGCCCGCCGAGATGATCGCGCGCCAGCCCTATTTGCCGCGCTTCATGGCCGGCGGTCCGAGCAACCCGATGGGCGCGCGCGCGCTGTATCTCGGTAACTCCATTTACCGGATCCACGGCACCAATGCGCCGTCGACCATCGGCGGCCGCGTGTCGTCCGGCTGCATTCGCATGCTCAACGACGATGTCGTCGATCTCTACGGCCGCGTGAAAGTCGGCAGCAAGGTCGTGGTATTACCGGATGGTGGACGGCGTCTACGCGACATTGCGGCCCCGGCTGAACCGCGGGCTCCGCGGGAAGCGAGGAAGCGCGCACCCCAGCCTGTCGCGACGATCGTGCCGGAGGCAGCCGCGACCGTCCAGATCGAGCAGCAAACACCGCGCAATCCGGACCAGGTGTCATCGACGCGCCGGGCTACCGCGACCCCGACTATCCTGTTCTAACCAGCGAAGCCAACCAGACCAGAACACCGCCCGGCGAAAGCCGGGCGGTTTTTTTGCGCACGACGCATTGTCTCGCTGCCAACAGCACCGCAAACGCGGACGGCAAGGCGTCCAAAGCACGCGACGCAAAAAATATTTTCGAACGACATCAGTTTTAAAATCGCGCTACGTCGCTACCGGCACGCAATACGTCGCTACCGCGCAGCGTTACGTCGCTACCGCATGCTTGCAAGCGCGCAACAATTTCGTTGCGCCGTTACCACGCAAGCCGCGTGTGCATTCCAACAAAGACGACACAACAAAACTGTTCCGCCTCATTCGTGACACTAATCCACTCAACTTTTCGCGACCGCGCCAATGCGGTCGGCTCGAAGCAAACGCAACGAGCTGACGTGATGTCGGAATGCCTGTGAGGTTTTCGTTTCATCAGGCTGCGATCGCTGATCGCGCCAGAGTTGGTGAGGGTAACATGAGAGTGGTGTCGCAAGGGACGGCGACCAGGCACTCGCGTGAATTCGGCGCACTCGCGGCGTTCGGATGTCACGTTCCGCAAAACGTTTCGATCGGCCGGCAATGCGTGCGGGGGTGCGCGTTGCCGGCCGTTTCTGTTTTCACATGGAGATAGCGGGCGCCTGACACCGGCGCCTCAACATCGTAGAAGGGGGAAGTTGTGATGCGTAAACTCTTTGCGGCGCTCGCCGCATGGGCTGTTCTATCGGCGTCCGCGATCATCGCGCCGGCCTTCGCTCAGAAGGTCCCTGAATCGCTGAAACAGGCCGGCAATAACGAAGCTGCCATCAAGGACAAGCGAAATGCCTGGACCGTCGGCGTTGCCGGCGGCCTGATGTCCGGCACCTATATGACCTTCGCCGACGAACTGGCGAAGGCTCTCGACGACGGTGACAATCTGCGCGTTCTGCCGATGGTCACCTATGGGGCGGCCTCCAACATCGACGACCTCCTGTATCTGCGTGGCGTCGATGTTGCGGTCACCCAGTCCGATGTGTTCGAGTACTTCAAGACCGAACGCAAAATCTGGAACCTCAATAACCGGATTCACTACATCATCCGGCTGCCGGTTTCGGAGGTCCATATCCTCGCGAGACGCGACATCAAGAGCCTCGAAGATCTGCGCGGCAAGAAGGTGAGCTTTGGTCCTGCGGGTGCCGGATCGAGCCTGACCGGCACGATCATCTTCCAGCGCCTTGGCATTCAGGTTCAGCAGGTCAATGTCGACACGTCGGCAGCGATGCAGCAACTGAAGAGCGGCGAACTCGCGGCGATGATACGCCTTGTCGGCAAACCGATCGACTTCTTCTCCCGCATTCCGGCTGAAGCCGGGCTGCATCTGCTGCCAGTGCCGTTCTCGAAGGTGTTCGCCGACTATTACACCATCGGCGAATTCACCGCGGATCAGTATCCGAACCTGATGCCGGAGGGTCAGAGCAAGGTCCACACCATCGCGGTGCCGGCGGTGCTTGCGGCCTTCAACTGGGCGAAGGGCACGGAGCGTCAGAAAAAGATCGAGCGCCTGACCGAGCGCATGTTCGCCAACTGGAGCAAATTCCAGAAGCCGCCGTTCCATCCGAAATGGCGCGACGTCAATCTGGCGGCGACCGTTCCGGGATGGACGCGGCTCGATTCCGCCGAGCGGGAATTGCAGAAGCTCGAAGCTTCACAGCCCGCAACCAATGCCTCGTCCAATCTTAACCGCGACTTCCAGAGCTATCTGCAGCGCGCCGACAAGCGGGATGCGGATCGTACGCCGCAAAGCCGCGACGCCTTGTTCGCCGAGTTTCTCGCCTGGCGCGACCGGCAGGAAGCGATGGCCGCCCGGAATGAAAGCACCACCGAGGCGAAGCCCGTTGTGCGCAGCAAGAGCCGGAAATGAACCCGGCCTTCGAAGCGTGATGGATGTTTGAGGGAGTTGCGTCATGAGTACAACGAGCCCGTTCCCGCTCGATCGGTTCGACCCTGTTTCACCCGCCGCGCCAGAACGGACGCGGGACCATAGCCCGGACATGCCGGGCGAACCGGAGCATCCGCCCGGTATCGAGACCGATCACGATGCGCGGATCCTCGACGAGATCGAGATCAGCCTGCGTGCCATGATCGCCAGCAGCCATGGCGGCGACGAGGAGGTGTCACGGCTCGCCGATGTGAGCCGGGCCGCCGCGGAGCGGATCGCGCAACAACAGGAGTTGCAGACCGCGGATGAGACGGACCAGGACAGTCCGGCCGTCACCACATCCGCCAGCGAGACCGGGCGGAGCGATCCGCATCAATTCTCGGCCGATGTGCAGACCGTGCGTGCGGCTTTCCGCGACCCGCGCACGCCGCCCTGGCTCCTGGCGCGCTCGCTGGATCCGGAGCCGATCCCCGAGCCGGTTGGCGAACATTGGCCGCGACCACGCAAACGCAGCCGCAGCAAGGCGAACAGCATCTTTCTGCGCTTCGGCCTGGCCGCAACCGGCGCCGCGATCGTGGCCGCCATCGCGATCAAGGACGTTCCATCGTTTGTGATGGATAAAATTCGCGGGCCGATCGTGGAATTGTCGGCCAATGCGTCAGCGGTGTTCAACGAAGGCCGGGCCTCGACCCTGCAGGCAAGGCTGGATGCGGCCCAGAAGCAGCAGGATCAGTCGCCCGCGCCATCCACGCGCGTGGCGCTAGCGAGCGCAGATCCGCAGGCCAAGGCCATCCCGGTCAAGACCGAAGCCATCGGCCGCGCGCCGCAGCAACGGGAAACGGTGATGGCCGCCTGGCCCGCACCGGAGGCCGTCAAACAGCCGGAGCCGGCGGGATGGCAAGCACCGCCGTCGCGTGAATCCGTTGCGGCGCAGATGCCTGCCGCTGCCCCCGCTACGACCAAAGCCAGTGCGCCACCCACGCGCAATCTCAGCGAGGAAGAGATCGCGATGCTGCGCAAGATGGGCGACGACTATATCTCCAGCGGCGACTTTGTCGGCGCCCGAACGGTGCTTGAACGCGCGGCCGAGGCCGGAGATTCGTCTGCCGCCTTCGCTATCGCATCGACCTACGACCCCGTGGTGCTCGGCCGGTTCAAGGTGCGCGGGCTCGAGCCCGACATCGTCAAGGCGTCCTTCTGGTACGAACGGGCGCGCGCACTGGGTTCGTCGGAGGCGCCGCACCGCCTTCAGGCGATGATGGCGTCACGCAGCAACTGATCTGGTTTCCCTGTCATCCCGGGGGTTAGGCCCCCCGGGATGCCCCCTCCCCCGCCACAAATTCGCGCCGATACGCCTGCGATAAGCTCCCGGGGACACGGCCGGTCTGGTATCTTTTGGTGGAAGCCTTAGTGTCTTCGCCATCTGGTCCAGCGATCGGATTGGTCCGCCGGGGTCCATCGCATCATGTTCGGTCTCACAAGGACGCTCAAGATCGCAGCGGCGATCGTGGTTGCGATCGTGTTCTTTTTCGGAACGCTGTGGGCATTGAATCTCCTGACGCCGACCGTCGAACCGCAACGCCCCGTTCTTGCAGAGACGCCAGCCCTGCCGCCGGCCACACGGCCGAGTGTGATCATTGCGCCCGTCGCCATCGCCATTCCGGCGATCCGCCAGGCAATGGAAAATGCGGCGCCGCGCAGCCTGTCGGGCAAGCCGGACAATCCGATCGCGAAAGTGTTGTCCAAGGCCGAGGTCGGCTACACTCTCGAGCGGGCGCCCCTGACGCTCACCGGCCGCGCCGACGGATTGATCGTTGCCGCCGATCTGAATGGCACATTGCGCGTCGCCGGCCAGCTTCCGGCACAACTCAATAACCTGATCGGCGTCCTGACCGGCGAGAAGGCGCAGCAGGAGCGCAATGGGACAGATCCCACCAAAGATGCCGCCAAGAATACGGCCAAGAACGCGGTCAAGAATGGCCGGCCGGTCGACCTGCACGCCGATCTCAAGGGCCGCGTGACGATCACGTCGCGCCCCAAGATCACCACCGGCTGGAGGCTGGAGGCGAATCTTTCCGGCAAGACCGACCTTGCCGAAGCCAATCTCCAGGTCGCGGGCGTGAAGTTCAACGGCGCACGCGAGATCAGGTCTCTGGTCGATCGTGCGATGTCCGACCAGATGCTGGCGCTGGCCACGCGCGTGCGGGACGATCTCTTCATCGAGAATGCAGCACGTCGCGAATGGATCAAGATATGCCGCTCGATCCCGCTCGAATCGACGGCCGCCGGCGTGCCGCCGCTGTGGCTGGAAACGAGGCCCGTCCGCGCATTCGCATCGCAGCCGCGCGTCGACGCCAACAACGTGACGATCACGCTCGGCATGCAGGCCGAAACCCGCATCGTGCCGCAACAAACCAAACCGGATTGCCCCTTTCCCACGAAGCTCGACCTGGTGCCGCCGATGGATCAGGGCAAGATCGCAATCGGCGTGCCGATCGACGTACCATTCGCCGAACTCAACCGGCTGATCGATACGCAACTGACGGGCAAGACCTTTCCGGAGGACGGTTCGGGCGCTGCCCAGATCACGGTGCTGCGGGCGGTCGCGGCCACCGCCGGCGACCGGGTGGTCGTGTCCATGCTCGTGAAAGCGCAGGAACGCAAAAGCTGGTTTGGGTTCGGCAGCGAGGCGACGATCCATGTCTCGGGCAAGCCCGCGCTCGATCAGGAGCGGCAGACGCTGCGCCTCGACGACATCGCACTCGCGGTCGAATCGGATGCGGCCTTCGGGTTGCTTGGGGTTGCCGCCAAAGCCGCCGTCCCGTCGTTGCAGAACGCGCTCGCGCGCTATTCTGTGATCGATCTGCGGCCGGCGCTCGCCAATGCGCGCAAGAGTATCGACAAGGCGCTGGCGGATTTCCGCCAGCAGGGCGACGGCATCAAGACCGACGCGCAGCTCACCGGGCTGCGCCTGGTCGGCATCGAGTTCGACTCGCAAATCGTGCGTGTCACCGCCGAGATCGACGGCATCGCACGAGCAGCCGTGAGCAGGCTGCCGGGGAAGTAGCGAGACCTGTTGCGTAATTTTTCTGCCGCTATCTGTCGGGCGTGAAGCCCGATGCTTTCACCGCCGGCGCCCAGAAGGCGGCGTCGCGCTTCATGATCGCGCCAAGCTCGGCTGCGGAGGTGCCGGTCGGCTCGATCGCAAAGGTCAGCATGCGCTCGCTCACGTCCGGCGATTTGATCGCATTCACGATCGCCTTGTTGAGACGCTCGACCACGTCGGGCGGGGTCCTGGCCGGCGCAAACATCCCGTACCAGCCCGTCGCCTGAAGATCGAAGCCGACTTCGCGGAGAGTTGGGATATCGGGCAGGAATTTCGAGCGCTGCGCGTCGGAGGTCGCAAGCACGCGCAGCTTGCCGCCCTTGTGCATTTCCATCAGGTCGGCCGTCGTGGTTACAACCACCGCGATCTGCCCGCCGATCAGGTCGGTCAAAGCTCCCGCCGATCCTTTATAGGTCACGTGACGGAAGTCGATCCCGGCGCGCTCACCGAACAAAGCGGCCAGAAAATGCGGCAAGGTGCCGGCAGCCGGCGTGCCGTAATTGGCTTCGTTCGGATTGGCCTTCGCCCAGGCAACAAGTTCCTTCAGCGACTTCACGGGTACCTTCGGGCCGACCGCGATGCCGAAGTCGAAGGTGCCGAGCTGCGCCAAGGGCACGAGATCGGTGAACGGATTGTATTCCAGATTCTTGTAGACCAGTTGGTACACCGCGACCGGCGCGATCGGCACCATCAGAAGCGTCGTGCCGTCGGGCTCCGCATTCTTCACCGCATTCACACCGATCCGTCCGCCGGCTCCGGTGCGGTTTTCGACGATCACCGGACGGTTGAGCTCGGCGCGCATCTTGTCGGCGACCAGGCGCGCCAGCGCATCACCGGTCCCGCCCCCGGTGAACGGGAATATGATACGGATCGGCTGGTCGCCGCCGAGTTGAGCAAGCGCCGGACATGGTAGCGTCCCGGCAAGTGCGGCCGCAAATGCAGCGGACAGAACAATTCTGCGAGCAAGCATGCATTCCTCCCGAACACGCATTTTATTTCCGGAATGTTACCGCCTCGGCGCCGGTGAATCACCCTTCACCGCGATACGCACTCCATAAGTCCTGCGGAATGTCGGTTTCGTCCCAGACCCCGATCAGGATGCCCTTGCGCTGCGACCTGCCGCGCCCCTTCAGAATCTGCGCTTCCGAAATCGTCGTGCGCTGCGACATTCGCAATCCCCAGTCCGCCAGCGCGGCGGAAAGCCGCTCGCGCTCCGCTGCATAGGCGGGGTCGGCGCCGAGATCGCGAAACTCTTCGGGATCGGACTGCAGGTCGAACAGCATCGGCCGGAAGCCGATGGCGTGCACATATTTCCACCGCTTGTCGGCCGCCATGAACAGCCGCGCATCGCGCGGCGCCACTCCCAGCCGGACCGCCGCCGGAAACATCGAATAATCGTATTCGCTGAACGCAATCTCGCGCCACACCGCAGGCATCTCGCCACGAAGCCAGGGCAGCAGCGAACGGCCCTCCAGCCGGTGCGACTGTTCGCGCGGATCGCTGCCAAGAATATCAAGGAAAGTCGGCAACAGGTCGATCGATTCAACCGCCGCGTCGCACACGCTGCCGCGGGCGGCATCGGCCGCAGGCGATGGATCGACCACGATCAGCGGAATGTTGACCGACGGCGCGTGGAACAGGTCCTTCTCGCCCAGCCAGTGGTCGCCGAGATAATCGCCGTGGTCGGAGGTGAAGACGATCAGCGTATTGTCGAGCAAACCGCGCTCGCGCATGAACGCAAACAGCATGCCGAGTTGGTCGTCGATCTGCTTGATCAGGCCCATATAGACCGGGATCACCTCACGCCGCACCTCGTCGCGCGAGAAATTGCGCGCGACCAGATGGTTCATGAACTCGCGATAGACCGGATGCGGATCGACGCGCTCGCTTTCGCTCTTCACGGCAGAGATCACATCGTCCGGACCGTACATGTCATTGTAGGGCGCGGGCGCGATATAGGGCCAGTGCGGCTTGATGTAGGACAGATGCAGGCACCAGGGACGGTCACCCGCCTCGGTCATGTAATCCATCGCACGCCGCGTCATGTACGGCGTTTCGGAATCCTCTTCCGCCACCCGGGCCGGCTTGCGCGCATGGCGCATCGCCCAGCCGGAGGCGAGCGCATTGCCCTCGCCCTCCGCTGCATTGGCGTAGTCGTGCCAGGGATTGTCGCCGGCATAGCCCTTCTCGTTGAGCCACACGTTGTAACGCGGATTGTTAGGCTCAAAGCGGCCATCCGGCCCCACGCCGTGTAGCCCATCGTCGCGCTCGTACGGATCGAAGCCGCATTCGGAGACCCGCACGCCGATGATCGATTGCGGATCGATGCCGAGCCGCTCCATGCCTTCGCTGTCGGGCTCCATATGGGTCTTGCCGACCAGAACAGTGTCGAGACCGAGCGGACGCAGATAATCGCCCATGGTCATCTCGCCCACCTTGAGCGGAAAGCCGTTCCAGGCGGCGCCGTGCGAGGAGACATATCGGCCGGTATAGAAGCTCATGCGCGAGGCGCCGCAGACCGGCGACTGCACATAGGTACGGGTGAAGCGTACGCCACGCGCTGCCAGCGCGTCGATATTCGGGGTCTGCAACGTCGGATGGCCCGCGCAGGACAGGTAGTCGAAACGCAACTGGTCGCACATGATGAAGAGGATGTTCTTGACGTGGCGGCTCACGGTTTTGGCCTCTGATATCTGATCCTGTACGGCTGACCTTATGAACGGGAAGCCCGCGTGGAACAATGCGGGCTGGACATCCCGTGCGTTGACACCCGCCCACAACGGCTTACATTAGCGTCGTTCCGAGGGGAGTCCCTAATGGGGCTGAGATTCCGTGGTCGCACGGTAACCCTTTGAACCTGATCCGGGTCATGCCGGCGAAGGGACAGGACACCATGCTCTTCAGTCTGTTTGCACCTTTTTCGCGCGCGCCCTCCGGCGCGGCCAAATCGCTTGTCTCGAACAATGTCGCACGTCCGATCTTCTGACGAACGGGAACCACAACAATGAACATCCACAATCCGAACATCGAAACGCCGAAGGTCACAACCGGCCCCCTGCCTGCCTCGCGCAAGATTCACGTTGCGCCGGACGCCGCGCCGGACCTGCGCGTGCCGCTGCGCGAGATCAAGCTGTCGGAAGGTTCCGGCGAGCCGCCGCTTCCGGTCTACGACACCTCGGGCCCCTACACCGACGACAGCGTGACCATCGATGTCGAACGCGGACTGCCGCGCACACGCATCGAATGGGTCAAGGAACGCGGCGGCGTCGAGGAATACAAAGGCCGGCCGCTGAAGCCGGTCGATAACGGCAACGCCACCGGCAAGTATCTCGCCCGCGCGTTCCCCAATACGCCGAAGCCGCTGCGCGGCGTCGGCGATGCACCGGTCACGCAATACGAATTCGCCAAAGCCGGCATCGTCACCAAGGAAATGATCTACGTTGCCGCCCGCGAAAATCTCGGCCGCAAGCAGATGCTGGAGCGCGCGGAAGCCGCACTCGCCGATGGCGAAAGTTTCGGCGCTTCGGTGCCTCCCTTCATCACGCCGGAATTCGTGCGCGACGAGATCGCCCGCGGCCGCGCCATCA
>CAZXJZ010000097.1:0-16529 GCA_964641065.1 uncultured Hyphomicrobiales bacterium
AGGACGCGCCATCCAATCTCTCGATCACCGGGCGCTACATCCTGCAGCCGGAGATTTTTTCGATCCTGGAGAACCAGCAGACCGGCGCCGGCGGCGAAATCCAGCTCACCGACGCGATGATCACGCTTGCCAAGACCCAGCCCTTCTACGCGGTGAAGTTCGAGGGCCGGTCCTACGATTGCGGCTCCAAGCTCGGCTTCCTGACCGCCAACGTCGCCTATGCGCTCAAGCGCAAGGACATCGCCGGCGAGTTGCGAGATGAGCTGAAGGCATTGCTGGGGTAATATCCCGGTGCTTCAGCCCCTCACCGCTGCAGCCGCAATCCCAGCGTGAAGATATTCGAGGTGTAATCCCAGCCCTCGACAGTCGACTTCAGCCATTCGCGGCGCGCTTCCGCCTTCAGGTGAACTTCGCGGGTCAGCTTGTAGATCATGCTAGCGGCGATCAGAAAGCGGTCGTCAGTGCGGTCAGAGCCTTCGTAATTGTCGGTGCCGTATCCGAGTGTCACGGTGCCGATGAGCCAGCGCCGGAAGGCATGATCGATCTGCACCCCGTAATCCTGGCTGAGCGCGCCCGCCACACCAGACAGGATGGACTCGTTTACCGAGGTCTTGGCGTAGATCTTCCACGTGGTCAGCGGCGTCGCATAATAGGTGAGTTTTGCGTCGACCAGGGGCGCGCGAATGGTGGGAAACGTGTCGTCTGCGTATCTACGTTCCAGAAAGCCGATCGACGCCTCGCCGACCAGCTGGCGTGACAATTCGAATTCCGATCCGACCTTGATGGTTGAGCCATCGGAATTGCGCGCGACGCCTGCGGCATCGTTTTCGCGGTCGTGTCGCCGCTGATCCATGCCGTATTCCACGAACGGCTTGATGCCGGGCAGCATCTCATAAGCCGCGCGCACCTGCACGCCATACTGATTATAGTTGCGGTCGCGGAAGTCGACATACGTGCCGTCATTGGTTTCCGCGTCTCCATAGGCGGTGCGATCGATCGTGCCCTTGAGCGACAATTCCAGACGGTTGAAGGTGTGGGTGATGCCCGCGGTCGCGCCGGGCGTGATGTACATCGGCGGCGTCGCGATATCGGCCGGCAGGTTGGGGTCGCCGGGATTGTCTGCCTGCAGGCCGAAACGGCCTTCGAGTTCGGCCTTGGTCTGCTTCGTGATGTCGATCCGCGCCTTCGCCTTTAGGTCGAGCTCCGGCTTGCTCAGATTTTCGAGGCCGTTTTGATTGTACCAGATGTAACTGCCCTTCAGGTCGGCGGACAATTCGTGCCGCGACCAGTCCGACTTGATGCTGACTTCGGGCGCGACTTTTTCGAACGTCGATCCTTTCGGGAACTGGCGCTGACCCGGGTTGCTGTTGTAGCCGCCTGATACTTCCAGCGCGGGCTTGTAGAGGAACGAGCCGGCATAGAAACCGACCGGGCCGAACGGGTCCTCCTCATCCACACGCTTGCGAACCGGACGCGCAACCACCGCACCGGTGGCATCGAGCGGGATCGGCGCCGAATTGGTCGCGCGCCGGCGCTGCGCTGCTCGGCTCTCCTGGCGCTGAAACGGAGCAGCCACCGTCCGGTCCGGCGCCGTGGCGGCAATCGGCGGAAGATTCTCGGCATCGGTGCGCGCACGCTTCTGTGCGGCCTCCTTCGCCTTGCGCCGGACCCGTGCATTGGTGGCGTCGAAGCCGGTCGTGCCGGCAGCACTCGACACCGGCGCAATCGGCTCGCCGGGCCGCGCCGGCGCGCCAGGTCGGCGGAATTGCTGGGTGCGGCCTGAATCGAAATGCGGATCGAACAGCGTCGGCGTCGAGGGGTCGCGCGGCTCGGCCTGCTGCGCCAAGGCCGGCACGCTCGCGCAGAGGCCGGCCAGGCTGAGCACCACGATCGGGACGAGGCCGCGCGCCACGCATCAACTCCTGCCGCGCCCGCATGTCAGCGCCCCCAACGGGGACGCGTACATACGGGCAGCCAGCCTCGCGGCCGGCGGAAATGGTTAACGGAGTTAAAACGGAGATGGTTAACGGCGGGTTAGGACACCCAGCCCATCAGTTCGCGCAGCACCACCGCACGGATCGCATCCATGCCCTGCGGGCTGTCGTTGAGGCATGGGATGGCGGCGAAGTTCACCCCGCCATGCGCCTTGAAGATATCGCCGTTCTCGACCGCGATCTCTTCCAGCGTCTCTAGACAATCGGCGGAGAAGCCCGGCGTCACGATCGCGAGATTCTTCACCCCGCTTTGCGCCAGCGCCTCCACCGTCTTGTCGGTATAGGGCTTGATCCATTCCGCCGTGCCGAACCGCGACTGGAACGTCATCCGCAGGCGGTCTTCGCCATAACCGAGCGCGTCGCGGAGAAGCCGCGTGGTCTTGGCGCAATGGCAGTAATAGGGATCGCCCTTGTCGAAATAATCCTGCGGAATACCGTGGAAGGAAGCGAGGATCACTTCGGGCTCGAAGGCGAGCTTTGCCAGTTCTTCGCGCATGGACGAGGCCAGGGCATCGATATAAGCGGGCTCGTCATGGTACGGCGGCGCCACCCGCAAGGTCGGCTGCCACCGCATCGTCATCAGGTGCTTGAAGGCCGCGTCGCAAGCTGTCGCCGTGGTCGCCGCTGCATATTGCGGATAAAGCGGCACATAGAGAATGCGGTCGCAGCCTTTCGCCATCAGCGCGTCGATGGCCGAGCCCACTGAGGGGTTGCCGTAGCGCATGCCCCACTCGACCTCGATCCGGCTGTCCACCGGCGCAAGCGACGTCGCCAGCTTCTGCGCCTGCGAACGGGTGATGGTCTTGAGCGGCGATTCGTTCAGCTCGCGGTTCCAGATCGTGTCGTAGTCATGGCCCTTGGTGGCCGGCCGGCGGGTCAGGATGATCAGGTTGAAGACCAGCTTCCAGGTCAGCGAGTTTTCCTCGATCACCCGCTTGTCGGACAGGAATTCCTTCAGATAACGCCGCATTGACCAATAATCGGTCGCATCCGGGGTGCCGAGATTGGCGATCAGAACGCCGATCTTGCCGGATTTGACCGGCGGATGGCCGGCAGGCCGATGCGATTTTGAGACCGCGTCTGACGATGCGTCGTTCATGGAGCCATGCTAAGCCACACCTTCCCGCCGGAAATCAATGACGAAAATGACCATCACCCGCCGCCTGCTCCTGCTCGGATCGTCCGCCCTGGCGCTGATCGCCGCCCTGCCCCGACTGACATCGGCCCAGGCCGCGCGCTCGCGCGTCACCTTCGTCCTGGTCAACGACATCTATCAGATGAGCGAACAGCCGGCCCCGGACGGGCAACCGCGCGGCGGCTTCGCGCGCCTCGCCGCGGTGGTGAAGGCCGAGCGGGCCAAGGGGCCGGTCATCTTCGTTCATGCGGGAGACACGCTGTCGCCCTCGCTGATGTCAGGAATCGACCAGGGCGAGCACATCATGGTGCTGACAAACATGATCGCGCCGGACGTGTTCGTGCCGGGCAACCACGAATTCGATTTCGGCAAGGACGTGTTCTTCAAGCGAATGGCCGAGGCCAAATTCCCGATTTACTGCGCCAACATCCTGAACCCCGACGGCACGCTGGCGAAGGGTCTGCAGGAGCGCACCATCATGACGGTCGACGGCATCCGGATCGGGATCGCAGCCGCGACCGACGAGGAAGCGGTCATCCTGTCGAGCCCGGGCGACCTGAAGTTTCCCAAGGCGGTCGAGACCATCGAAAAGCAGGCGACGGCGCTGCGCAAGGAAGGCGCCGACTTCGTCGTGGCCTGTGTGCATACCGATCGCGCCAAGGACGAGGCGATGTATCGCTTGAATGTCGTGGACCTGATCCTGAGCGGTCACGACCACGATCTCTGGCTCAATTACGACGGCCGCACCGCCGCGGCGGAGTCGAGTTACGATGCGCATTTCGTCACCTGCATCGATGTCACCTTCACGACGCGCACCAATGACGGACGGCGCGAGGTGGTCTGGCATCCGGAATTCCGCGTCGTCGATACCCGCAATGTGACGCCGGACCCCGATGTCGTCGCCGTCGTCAACGGCTATGAGAAGAAGCTGTCGAGCGCGCTCGACGTTGCCATCGCGACCACCGCGGTCGAACTCGACAGCCGCAACGCCACGGTGCGGACGCAGGAGGCGGCGATCGGCGATTTGATCGCGGATGCGATGCGCGCCGAGGCCGACGCTGAGATCGCCATCACCAATGGCGGCGGCATCCGCGGCGGCCGCGTCTATCCGGCAGGCACCACCATCACGCGGCGCGATGTCATGGCGGAACTGCCGTTCAACAATCACATCGCGGTGCTCGACCTGTCCGGACGAGCGGTGCGAGCCGCACTCGAAAACGGCTTCAGTTATCTGCCGCGCGCAGCCGGACGCTTTCCGCAGGTATCGGGCCTGAAAATCGTGGTCGATCCGTCGCGCCCCGTCGGTCAGCGCGTGGTGTCGGTCGAGGCCGGCGGCAAGCCGCTGGAGGACAGCCGGATCTACCGGCTCGCGACCAACGACTTCATGTCCGGTGGCGGCGATGGCTACGAGATGTTCAACAATGTGCGGGAGATCATCCCGGGCCACGACGGCCCGCTGATGACCAATGCCGTCATCGAATATCTGCAGAAGATCAAGACGGTGCGGACCGGGATCGAAGGACGCATCGTATTCAAACAGGGATAGCCGGCCCTGAATCAAAAACGCCCTCTCCCGGGCGGGAGAGGGCGCTTCACTGAGAAACCGATGAGCGCAGCGTTTACGGCGCGAAGCGCAGTTCGAGGCCCGCGACGCCGGCGAAGACGTTCAGACCGACCTGCCCCTCGACGCTGAGCGGCTGCAGCGCGAAGGAATTGTTGGACCCGCCATACATGACATTGGCGCCGGCTCCGACGCCGACCGCGGCGCCCGCGGTCACGCCGCCGTAATTGCCCGAGAGGTCGCCCAGTCCGATCTGCTGGGTCGGTGCGAACACGCCCCAGACCAGGCTGGATACGGCGGTGCCGCCGAGATCGACGCCGGCGCGCCGCATGACCGCAGTGTAGAGCTGCCGCGGCCCGAAATCCGGACGGAAGATGCAGCTCAGTTCGGTGACGGAACCGATGACGAAACCGACCGAGCCACCGCCCCGGCATTCCAGGACGCCGGCCTGAACCTGTTGTTGCGCGGACGCCGGGATGGCGGATGCGGAGACCAGCATCACGGCAGCGAAGAGCGATGATCGGAGCATGAAGTTCCCTCTTGAAACTTGAGAATCGTGAAAGAGCCGCGGCCAATTGGCGCCAGAAGTCGGGCCGAAGTTAGTCCGCGCCGCCCGCCGGCAGGTTACGGGCGCGAAGCTGCATTTCCGTTAAATGGCGCCCGCCGCAATCTCCCGGCGGCGGCTGGCTTATTTCAGGTTGCCGCAGAAGCGCTGGATGCGCCGCCCCGCCTCTTCCAGGTCTTCGGTCTTGGTCGCGTAGGAAATGCGGAACGCAGGCCCGGCCCCGAACGCGGAACCCTGCACCACCGCCACGCCCTCGGTCTCCAGCAACTCGGTGACGAAATCCTCGTCGCTCGCAAGCTTTTTGCCCGAGGGTGCGGTCTTGCCCATGGTGCCGGCGCAGGACGGATAGACGTAGAACGCGCCCTCGGGCGTCGGGCATTTGATGCCGCTGGCCTGATTGAGCATCGACACGATCAGGTCGCGACGCTCCTTGAACACCGCGTTGTGCTTGGCGATGAAATCCTGCGGTCCGGTCAAGGCCTCGACCGCCGCCCATTGCGCCACCGCCGACGGGTTGGATGTCGACTGCGACTGCAGCATCGCCATCGCCTTGATCAGATGGTCCGGCCCACCGGCATAGCCGATACGCCAGCCGGTCATGCAATAGGCCTTCGACACGCCGTTGAGAGTGAGCGTGCGCTCGTAAAGGCGCGGCTCCACCTGCGCGGGCGTGGTGAATACGAAGTCGTCATAGACCAGGTGCTCATACATGTCGTCGGTCAGCACCCAGACATGCGGATGCTTCATCAGCACATCGGTCAGCGCCTTGACCTCGTCGCGGGTGTAGGCCGCGCCGGTCGGGTTGGAGGGCGAGTTGAAGATCAGCCACTTGGTCTTCGGCGTGATCGTCTTTTCGAGTTGCGATGCGGTGAGCTTGAAGCCGCTCTCCATCGTGGTCACGACCGAAACCGGCGTGCCGCCGAGCAGCGCCACGATCTCCGGATAGCTGACCCAGTAAGGCGCCGGGATGATCACTTCATCGCCCGGATTGATGGTCGCCATCAGCGCGTTGAACAATACCTGCTTGCCGCCGGTCCCGACGATGATCTGCGACGGCTTGTAGTCGATGCCGTTCTCGCGCTTGAACTTGCCGGCGATCGCAGCCTTCAACTCGGGAATGCCGTCCACAGCGGTGTATTTCGCCGCCTTCCCGGTCTCGATCGCCTTGATGCCGGCCGCCTTGATGTTGGCCGGCGTGTCGAAATCCGGCTCGCCTGCGCCGAGCCCGATCACGTCGCGGCCGGCGGCTTTGAGCGCGCGCGCCTTGTCGGTCACCGCGATGGTGGCGGACGGCTTGATGCGGGCGAGCGCGTCGGCGAGGAAGGCCATTGGAAGGGCTCCGGTCTTGCTAGCAGGTGGATACCAAGGGATTGCGAGCGCTTGGTAATGCCCATTTTGCTGCGCCGCAAGCAACAATCGGTGATGGGCTTATTCAGGAAAGCGATGGCTGGAGAGCCCGCTCCTGCCTCCAAAGGGACGCCTTGGGCCACGCCGGCGCGAAACGCGAGGCTCGCGGATTTCAGCGGTTTATCGCGCCGAGACCCCAGGGCGACTCGCGCGTCAGGGATACCGCGCGCCGTCACAGGTCTCTCCAGTTTGAAGCGATTAAAGCAAACACGAAACGTTTATTTCGCTGCAGCGCAGTGTCACGCAATGAACGTCACTTTGTGATCCGGTGCCGCCTGGCCGCCTTGCAAAGGCCGGGCTTTTCTTATTGTCTCCGCCGCGTCATCATGACCGTGTGGGGACCGCGGCTGAAAAATCTGAGTCAGGAGCCACGGATGTACACGCTCTATTCGATGCAGCGCTCGGGGAATTGCTACAAGGTGCGCCTTGCTCTGGCGCAGCTTCAGATCCCGCATGCGCTGGTCGAGGTCGACATCCTGAAGGGCGAAACCCACACGCCGGATTTCCTCGCCAAGAATCCGAACGGCCAGATCCCGCTGCTGGAAGTCGAACCCGGCCGCTATCTGGCCGAGTCGAACGCAATCCTGTGGTATCTTGCGGAAGGCTCCCATCTCGATGGCGAGGGCCCGCTCGAACGTGCGCGCGTGCTGCAATGGATGTTCTTCGAGCAGCACGCCATCGTGCCGAATATCGGTGCCGCGTATTTCTGGCTGTGTCTCGTCAAGGGCGGCCGGGAGTTGCAGCAGCACGCGCTCGACGACTGGATGGAGGAAGGCCAGCGTTCGCTGAACCTGCTCGACAAGCACATGGCGCGTAATCGATTCGTCGCCGGCGATCGCTATTCGGTGGCCGATGTCACGCTCTATTCCTACACGCATCTCGCCGAGCAATGCGATTTCGACCTGCGCCCGTTTCCGGCCTTGCGCGAGTGGTTCGCCCGCGTGGCAGCAGAGCCGCTTCACATCGCGATGGATCATCGCCCGGAGGCATTGAGCGTGGCGGCGGAGTGAAAAAGTTAACTAGTCGTTAACGGTTAAGGGGCCGTTAACGCCTTGTCATCAAATTGCCATCAGAGATGACGGCTTGCGCCGCTTTCCGGCCGGGGCGTCGCCGCCATCCTGTAAGATTATGCCTCCGGGGGTTGATTCGCTCGTCGGAGCTACTGTCATGACCAGGGAACGGATGGCCGGGATCGGCTTCCACCATCCCGAACGGAACGCCCTTCCGTTGACCAAACGGAAGCTCGTGCTGGCGCATCTGCTGATGACCGCCGCGCTCGTGATCTGCATCGTCGTCGCATTGACCGCGGTCGCCATCGGCACCGCGCGGGCCGTGGGCTTAAGCGCACCCGCCGCGAGCGGCGACGCCCTCCTCCGCTGACCTTCTGGGAAGATACGCCCTGATGGCAGTGCCGTGGCCGGATCGGTTGCGGCATTGCGGCGCTCTTACGGAACGCTGTCCGGCCCCTTACCGTTAGCTGTCCTGTTTTTGGAGAGCGGTGGACATGAAAGCTTACGCGATTGCGGCCATGCTGACGCTGCCCGCGCTAACGGCGCAGGCCCAACAGGTCTTCAAATCGGACGCGGGCGATATCCGCGTCGAAACCATCGTCTCCGGTCTGTCCTACCCGTGGGCCCTCGCTTTTCTCCCCGAGGGGCGCATGCTCGTGACCGAGCGAAGCGGCAGCATGCGCATCGCGAGCCGTGACGGTAAACTGTCCTCACCGCTCGGCGGCGTGCCGAAGGTTCTGTCGCAGAATCAGGGCGGCCTGCTGGATGTGATCCTCGACCGCGATTTCGCGGCCAACAACACGATCTATTTCTGCTATTCCGATCCGGTCGACGGCGGCGCCCAGACAGCACTCGCGCGCGCCAGGCTGGACGTCGCCAAGACGCAACTGACCGAAGTTCGGCGCATCTTCCGGCAGGAGGGTCCGCCCTCCCGCGGCCTGCATTACGGATGCCGGATCGTGCAGGCGCGCGACGGCAACCTGTTTCTGACCACCGGCGACCACGGCAGCGCGTCAAAGAGCGCCCAGACCCTGGACAATCATATCGGCAAGATCATCCGGATCGCGCCGGACGGCTCGATCCCGAAGGACAACCCGTTTGTCGATCGCGCGGACGCCAAGCCGGAAATCTGGAGCTATGGCCATCGCAACAGCCAGGGCGCGACCCTGCATCCCGCCACCGGCAAATTGTGGATGCACGAGCACGGTCCGCAGGGAGGCGACGAACTCAACATTCCCGAGGCCGGCAAGAATTACGGTTGGCCGGTGATCGGCTTTGGCGTCAATTACGGCGGCGCCAAAATCCATGAAGCGACCAGCAAGGCCGGGATGGAGCAACCGATCCGGCAATGGACCCCGGTGATCGCACCGTCTGGTTTCACCATCTATACCGGCGACCTGTTCCCGCAATGGAAAGGTAACGCCTTTATCGGCGGCCTTCGCACGCAGACGCTGGTGCGGCTCGAACTCGACGGCGAGAAAGTCACACGCGAGGAACGGATGCTGCGCCAGCTCAGTGAACGCATCCGCGACGTCCGCACCGGACCGGATGGTGCGCTGTGGCTGGTGACCGACGATGCACAGGGCCGCATCCTGCGGCTGACGCCCGCGAAATAAGCGCGCCGGAGTTTTCTCGCTTCCTTGGCCTTATCGAGACGCACAACAACCAGCGATGTGCCGTTACGCCCGGCACGCCGGCGCCGTGAGCGGACGCATCGCCGCCCACAGGACGAGGCCCGCTGTCGCCACGAGGCCGAGGGCCGCAAAGGCTGCCGCATAGCCGAACCGTTCGGCAATCTCACCGCCCAATGCCGGGCTGAGGGCCGCCCCGACGCCCTGCAAGGTCATGACGATACCGATGCCGGCATTGACATGACCGGTACCCGATAGAATGCGTGCCGTAAGGCCGGGGACAGCAACGCCCAACAGACCCGCTCCGACGCCGTCGAGCATCTGCACCGGTATCAGGCCGTAAGGGCTTGTCAGATACGCGGCGATGGCCCCACGGATCGGCAAGGCCAGCAGCGCCAGCAACAGGACCACCCAATAGCCACGTCGCTCCGCGAGCGCCGCCGCCGCCAGAGCCATCGGGATCATCGTCAACTGCGCAATGATGACCGTCATTCCGGTCAGGGCGCTGGGATCGCCACCGCCGCGCGCCACGATGGCTTGCCCCAAGAGCGGCAGCATCGCCGCATTGCCGAGGTGAAACAGCAGCAGGGTCGCGGCCAGCACCAGCAAGGGTACGGATGTCAGCACGATCGAGAAGCCGGAGCCGGACTGCTCTGCGTTCTCCGGCGAGCCTCGCGCGGCGGCGTGATTGATGTCGGCGGGATTGATCAGCGCGGTGGAAGCGATGGCGGCCACGGCGAGAACGCTCATGACCGCGAAAACCGCACCAAGCCCGAATAGATAACCAAGCCCGCCGGCCAGCAACGCCGCGACGACGTTGCCGGCGTGGTTGAAGGCTTCGTTCCGGCCGAGCTGGTGCGCAAACCCCCGCTGCAACACCAAGCCGAGCGTGATCGCGGCAATCGCTGCCGGGATTACAGCGCCGGCAATGCCGCTGATGGCCTGCGCGGCAGCCGTCACCATAAAGTCAGGTGAATAGTAGTTGGCGGCCGATGCCACAACGATTGCAATGGTTGCAACCATGAGAACGGCGCGCTTTGCCTTCGTACTGTCGACCATCAGGCCGGCCGGCACCGTGGCCATAACGCCGGCCAGTCCGCCCATGGTCATGGCCATGCCGATCTCCGCCGGCGACCAGGCCTGCGATTGCAGGAAGACACCAAGGAAAGGACCGAGTCCGTCGCGAACATCGGCGACGAAGAAATTCAACGCACCCAGCGCCAGCAACGACCGCCGTGTCATCAGGAGAGACCCTGGCCTGGCGATCCGACTTCAGGACAACGGGCCCTTGAAAACGAAGAAAGCGCCGACCGCGATAAAGCCGAAGCCGACCGCATAGTTCCAGGTGAACGGCTCCTTCAGATAGACCACCGAGAAGCCGGCAAAGACAATGAGGGTGATCACCTCCTGGATCGTCTTGAGCTGTGCGGTCGTATAGACCTCGCTGCCCCAGCGATTGGCCGGCACCGCCATGCAATATTCGACGAAAGCGATGCCCCAGGCCACGAAGATCACGATCAGCAGCGGCTGTTCCTTGAACCGCAGGTGACCGTACCACGCGAGAGTCATGAAGACATTGGAGCCGAGCAGCAGGAGGATCGGCAGCAGATACGGCGATGTGGGTGACATGGGGAACCGTTTGGCGTGAATGACAGCGGTTTCTAGCATCGCCGTCGCGAAAGTGCGCTGTCCTGCCTGACCTCAAAAATGATCAGGCGGAGCGCCGTAGAGCGGTCGCAATTTCGTGCCCCAGGCTTTACGCTTCGCTGTCCTCCCCCGGAGAATCACGATGCGCCAGACAACACGCCATGCGACCGCGATCCGTGCGACCGCCCTAGCCGCCGCCATCCTCCTTGCGGCGCCCTTCGGCGCGCAAGCCCAGCCGAAGCAGCCCCCGCAGAAAGGCCCGCCGCCGGCCGCTCCCGCCAAGCCCTACACCCCGATCGCCGTGAAAATTCCCGCACCGGTCAACGACCCGAGTTACGAGGCCTTCCGCAAGCAGCTCGGCGAAATCGGCGCGAAAAAGGACCGCGCCGCGCTTGCGAAGCTGGTCGTGACGCAGGGCTTCTTCTGGGAAGGCGAAAAGGGCGACCAGGCCGACAAGAAGAAATCCGGGATCGACAATCTCGCCACGGCGATTGTGCTGGGCGGAAAGCAGCCGGTCGGCTGGGACATCCTGCAGGGTTACGCCGCCGATCCGACCGCGACCGCCTTTCCCGGCCGACAGGGCGTGATCTGCTCGCCCGCCGATCCGCAGTTCGACGAAAAGCAGCTGGAAGAGGTGGCCAAGGCCACCGGCACCGATCCCGGCGACTTTGCCTATCCGCTGGATGAAAACGTCGAGGTCCGCGGCGCCCCCCGCGCCGATGCGCCGGTGACAGAAAAGCTCGGGATGGTACTGATCCGCATCATGCCGGATCCCAAACAGGCCGCCCCGAAACAGAACGAGGTGCCGATGGTGCGGGTCGTAACCCCGTCCGGCAAGGTCGGCTACATCTCTGCCGACATCCTCTCGCCGCTCGGAAACGACCAGATTTGCTACATCAAGGACGCCAGCGGCTGGAAAATCACCGGCTATGTCGGCGCTGGCCCCGGCCAGCAGCAGTAGCCGGGGACAGGGTCACCGTCCGGTTGCGGATCGCCGCGACCGGACGCTTTTCCGGCGGCCCGGGAGGTAACACAGAACCGTTTCCAGCGGTGCTGTCGCGGAGTTTTGACGTCCGCGCATATTGAATTTCGCCACATATTTGGGTCAGAGTTTCGTCAACATTGATCTTGGGGAGCCGGGTTTTCAACATGAACTGGATACGAGGGCTGGCTTTCGCCGGCATAGTGGTTGCGTGCGGCCTGCCGGCGCCGGTCGTTGGACAGGGTGCGGGCCAGGTGCCGGCACCGACGATCAACGATCGCGATCCCGGTGTGGACGGCAACGCAGGCTTCTCCCTGCCGTACGAGCTGAGGCGTCAGGCGGTTTTTTACCGCACGCATGAAGCCCCGGGCACGATCATCGTGAACACGCATGATCGCTTCCTGTATCTCGTGCAGGGCGACAATCGCGCCATCCGCTACGGCGTCGGCGTCGGCCGCGACGGCTTCCGCTGGGGCGGCATCCACAAGATCTCGCGCAAGCAGGAATGGCCGGACTGGACGCCGCCGCCGGAGATGATCGAGCGCCAGCCGTATTTGCCGCGCTTCATGGCCGGCGGTCCGGGCAATCCGATGGGCGCGCGCGCGCTTTACATCGGCAGCACGGTGTATCGCGTGCACGGCACCAATGCGCCGGAGACGATCGGCCATGCGGTGTCGTCGGGCTGCTTCCGGCTGGTCAACAGCGAGATCGAAGACCTCTATTCGCGCGTGCCGGTCGGCACCAAGATCGTTGTGCAGCACCGCTGACGATTGCGACTTCATTTCGCGAGCCGAAAAACCGCTAGGCTTTTCGCAAGGTCGAAATAGCGAGACGAAAAAAGCCGCCGACGGGCGGCTTTTTTGCGCGCATGTCGTGGCGTTCGGCTTTATGACAGACCGGCACGGCCGCTTGAGACGGTCGATCGGAGGAGATGCCATGTCTGTCATGATCGCGCGGTGCGCGTTTGCCGCCTTGCTGCTTGCTATCACCGCACCCGCTTTCGCCCAGGACAGCTATCCTTCGCGCCCGGTACGCGTCATCGTCGGTTTCGGCGCCGGTGCATCTGCTGACACCACGGCGCGCGTTGTCGCGCAGAAACTGGGGCAGTTGCTCGGACAGCAATTCATCGTCGAGAACAAGCCGGGCGCCGGTAGCAACATCGCCACCGAGTTTGTCTCTCAGGCGCCCAAGGACGGGTACACCCTTCTGTTGGGAACGGTTGCCAATACGATCAACACCACGCTGGCGCCGCAGAACCGCTTCGACTTCGCCCGCGACTTTGCACCGGTCACGCCGCTGGTCGTGTTGTCGAACATCCTGGTTGTGCACCCGGACACCGGCGTGAAGAGCGTCGGGGAACTGATCGCTCTTGCGAAATCCAAACCCGATTCCCTGTCATTCGCCTCTTCCGGCGTCGGAACATCCCCGCATCTTTCCGGCGAGCTGTTCAACCAGATGGCAGGCGTGAAGCTCGTGCATGTCCCTTACCCCGGCAGCGGACAGGCGGTGACCGACCTCCTCGCCAACCGCGTGCAGGTGATGTTCTCGCCCGCGCCGACCGTGTTGCAGCATGTGAATAAAGGCACCTTGCGGGCCCTCGCCTCCACGCAATTGAAGCGCACCAATGCCGCGCCCGAATTGCCGACGATGGACGAAGCCGCATTGAAGGGTTTCGACACCGGCCTCTGGTTCGGTTTGCTGGCCCCGGCCGGGACGCCGAAGGACGTCATCGACAAGTTGTCGAAGGCGACCAACGAAGCGCTCAAATCACCCGACGTCGTCGAAGCGCTCTCGAAACAGGGCATGGACATTCTCGGCGGCTCACCGGAGCAGTTCGCAAAACTGATCGCGAGCGAAACCGAAAAGTGGAGCAAGGTGGTCAAGGCCGCCGGCCTCGAGAAAAGCAAGTAACAATTGAGGCTGCGGAATCGCAGCGCAATGACAACAGGATCGAACCGATGAAGCTGAGCGCGAAAGCCTGCCGACCTTTCTTTGATGCGGTGGACGAAAAGTCCAGGGAGATGGGCGTGGCCGTCACCACCGCCGTGGTTGGACCGGAAGGCCACCTGATCGCACTCGAACGTATGGACGGCGCCGGCTTCATTACTCCCGACACCGCAATCGCCAAAGCTTATACCGTCGCTGCGTTTCGCTCGATGAGCCCGCGCTTTCCCGACGGGCTTGTCATCCAGCAATGGTTCAAGGAACGCAATCCGCAGCTGATGGCCAACGCATCGGTGTTCACAAACGGGAAGATCGCAGCGTCAGGTGGTTCGCATCCGGTATTCCATGGCAACGAGATGATCGGCGCCTATGCGGTCAGCGGCGCGACGTCCAATCAGGACGAAGAGATCGCCGAATATGCGCGCAACAAGGTCGGCTGGGCGAAAACCGCTGCGGACGATTCGGTGGCAGACGGCGTCAAAAAGCATATCAACGAGATTTACGAAAGAGTGGGCATTCGCGACCGCAAACTCTGATCGCTATTGGCGGAGCGGTTCGACAGTTGCAATTTGAACGATTGCGTTAGCGTCGGCGTCACCCTCCCTGCGGATCGTTCTTGCGTCTTAAGCGGGCTTAAGCCGTGGCTTCGGTATAGCGCTGCTGTCGCAGGGCCGAACCATGAAACTCCTCTCGCTGTTGAAGTCGTCTCCTCCCTATCTCTGGCTGTTTCCGCCGCGGCCTTTGTTCCGCGATCGCAAGCCGCCGAGTGAAAAGCCCGAAAGATCGCCGGTCAGTCCGGTCGGCGTTCTTGCCGGCGGCATGCTGCTCGCCAGTCTCGTGGTGACGACATCGGCGGTCCTTCGCGGTCCGGTTTCGGCATCGACCACGGATGGCTATGCGGCTGCGGGACGCGACGTCGAGCACGGCGAGGACATGACCGTGAATCCGGTGATCGCCGTGATCGACCGGAATTGCGCCGAGCACGCGCGCGAAAAGCTGATGGTCGGTCTGACGAATTACTATCTGCAGCGGCGCCTGCGTCCGGGCGCAACGTCGGACGACGCGGCGGAGACATCGTCGCTCACCGGCGTCCTTGCCGGCCCGGGCGATCCCGCCGCCATGACGCCGGCCACGTCCTGCCAAGGCTGAAACCGCGGCCTGGCTGCCACGCCGGCTGGCCTTCGGGGTGCAGCAATCGCCATTCTCTCGACATGAAGCCGGTCTAACGACCGGCATTCGACAAGATCGCGATTGAGCCAGGCGGCGCCGCGGCGCCGCCTTTTGCTGTGTGTGGACACCGCATGTTCGGGTGGTTTGAGAAAGTGCTGCAGCCGACGGTGCTGCCGGATAATCCGGAGCCGCCGCCGACGCTGGCTGCCTTCTATTGGCATTTCGCACGACAGGCGAAGGGGCTGTTTGCCGCGCTGTTCGTCACCGGCTTCATCGTCGCTTTGCTCGATGTCACGATCCCGGTTTTCATCGGTCGCGTCGTCACCCTCGTCACATCGAGCGACCCGGCGACGCTGTTCGCGCAGTCGTGGCACATCCTGCTGGCAATGGCTGTCGTTCTCGTGGTGCTGCGCCCGCTGGCGCTCACCGCGCAGAACGTGGTCGCCAACCAGGCGATCGCCGCAAACCTCACCAACCTGATCCGCTGGCAGAGCCACTGGCATGTGGTGCGGCAGAGCTGGGCGTTTTTCCAGAACGACTTTGCAGGCCGCATCGCCAACAAGGTGATGCAGACCGGCCCCGCGATCCGCCAGAGCCTGGTCTCGATGATCACCGCGGTCTGGTACATTCTCGTTTACGGCACCAGCGCGATGCTGCTGCTGGGCGCGGCCGATCTCTGGCTCGCCTTGCCGATCCTGGTCTGGTTCGTCGCCTATGCCATCTTGCTGTGGATCTTCGTACCGCGCATGCGCGACAGGTCGCTCGACGTGTCGGAAGCGCGCTCGCTCGTCACCGGACGCGTCGTCGACACCTATACCAACATCCTGACGCTGAAACTGTTCGCGCGCGCCCGCGAGGAAGACGCCTATGTCCGCGACTCGATCGAGATGCATACCGGACATTTTCATGCGTCGCTCCGGCTCAACACGCTGTTCACGCTGACGCTGTCGACCCTGAACGCGGCGATGGTCGTGTCGGTTGCGGGCCTGTCGATCTTTCTATGGACGCAAGGGTCGGTGCAGGTCGGCACGGTGGCGATGGCGTTGCCGCTCGCCTGGCAGATCGTCAACATGGCCGGCTGGGTCGCCTATCAGATCACCGACATTTTCGAGAATATCGGCGTTGTGCAGGAGGGCATGCGCGCGATCGCGCGTCCGCTCGGCCTGACCGACAAGCCGGATGCCAAAGAGCTGAAGGTCACGCGCGGCGAAATCGCGTTTGAGGATATCCGGTTCGGCTATGGCAGCGAGAAGGGTCTGATCGAAGAGCTGTCACTGACGGTGAATCCCGGCGAGAAAATCGGTCTGATCGGCCGCTCCGGCGCCGGCAAGTCGACGCTGGTCAACCTGCTGCTGCGTTTCTTCGAGCTGGAGGACGGCCGCATCCTGATCGACGGGCAGGACATCGCGCAGGTGACGCAGGAATCGCTGCGTACGCAGATCTCGGTGGTGACGCAGGATACCTCGCTGCTGCACCGCTCGAT
>CAZXJZ010000098.1:0-15161 GCA_964641065.1 uncultured Hyphomicrobiales bacterium
CCAGCGCGCCATTGACGTTCGGAACCGCCATCAGTTCCTCGGCATTCTGTGGCTTGACCGATCCGCCATACAGGATCCGGACCGTTTCGCCCTGGGCTTTATCTTTTGAAATCAGATAGTTGCGGATCATCTTGTGAACCTCCGCAACATCGCCTGGCGTCGGTGTGAGGCCGGTGCCGATCGCCCAGACCGGCTCATAGGCGATCACCAGCCGCTCCAGCGTGTCGGGCAGCGACCCATCCAGCTGGCGCTTGAGGCGCGCCATGGTGGCGCCGGCCTCCCGCTCCTCGCTGGTCTCGCCGATGCACAGGATCGCGGTCAGGCCGGCCCGCGCAGCGGCCATGGCCTTGGCCTGGACCATGTCATCGGTCTCGCCATGCAGGCTGCGCCGCTCGGAATGCCCCACGATCACGGCCGTGGCGCCCGCGTCCTTCAGCATTTCGGCGGACAGATCGCCGGTAAAGGCGCCGGAGACCTCGGCGTGGCAATCCTGGGCGCCGATCGCGACCGTCGACCCGGCCGCCACCTTGGCGAAGCTTGCGATCAGGGTGGCCGGCGGGCAGATCATCAGATCGGCCGACGGCGGACGGCTCGCGGCGCCCGCAATAATCGCTTCCAATTCGGCGACCGATGCGGCAATGCCGTGCATCTTCCAGTTGCCTGCGACCAGCGGACGCGGTTGGTGAGCCATGGCCCCTCTTTCTTTCGCTTGAATTCCATCCCAGAACGCATCCGGCTATCAGACGGTCGACCCTTGAGCCAGCGCTTTCCCGTGACTTCTCAGCGTGTTGCAGCGCCATGCCGCCGTCTCTATGATGCGCGTCCTTTTCACGTCATCGCCGACCACGAAAGACCCTGAGCTCTCATGCTGCGCGGAATTCAAAACGCTACCCGCAACTGGCTTGGCCGCCTGATCACCGGAACCCTGCTGGGCCTGATCGCGATTTCGTTCGCGGTCTGGGGCATCGGCGACATTTTCCGCGGCTTCGGCACCTCGACCGTCGCCAAGGTCGGCTCGACCGAGATCGGCGTCGAGCGGTTCAGGCAATCCTATAACGAACAGATGCAGCGCCTGATTCGTCAGGTCGGCAAGCCGATCCCGGCCGATCAGGCCCGTGCGCTCGGGCTGCATCGGCAATTGCTCGGCCAGATGATCGCGGAAGCCGCACTCGAAGAGGATATCCGCCGGCTTGGCCTCAACCTGCCGAACGAGCTTGTCGCCCAGCAGATCCGCAACGACCCGTCCTTCCGCGGCATCGGCGGCCAGTTCGATCCCAACCGCTTCAACGCGATCCTGCGCGAGCTCGGCTATACCGAAGCGCGCTACGTCGCCGAACGGCGCAGGCAGATGCTGCAGCAGGAAATCATCCGCAGCTTGGCCGGCGAACTGAAGACGCCGGAAATTGCGATCGATGCGCAGAATCGTTTCGTCAACGAATTGCGCGCGCTCGACTACATCGTGCTCGGGCCGGACCAGGTTGGCGAGATCGCCGACCCCACGCCGGAGGAACTGACCAAATACTACGACGAGCGCAAGAATCTGTTTCGTGCGCCGGAATTCCGTAAGGTGGATGTGGTGACGCTGTCCGCCGAAGCGCTCGCAAAGGCGATGACGATTTCGGATGAGGACGCGAAGAAGGTCTACGACGCCGATCGCGCGACGTACGTCACGCCGGAGCGGCGGGCGGTGCATCAGATCGTTTTCCCGAACGAAGCCGATGCCCGCGAGGCGCTGGAAAAAATCAAGCAGCCGGGAATGACGTTCGAGAAATATGCAGCATCCCCCGAGCGCAAGGGCAGCGACGTCAATCTCGGCATGGTGCCGAAGTCGCAGATCCTCGATCCGGCGGTTGCGAATGCCGCATTCGCGCTGCCGCCCGACACGACCAGCGAACCGGTGAAGGGCCGGTTCGGCACCGTGCTGATCCATGTCGGCAAGGTCGAGCCGGAAACGGTGCGGCCGTTCGACGAAGTGGCCGCCGACCTGAAGCGCGAACTCGCGCTGACGCGCGCGCGCGCCGAAGTCCGCACGCTGTATGACAAGCTGGAGGATGAACGCGGCGGCGGCGGCACGCTGGCGGAGCTTGCGAAAAAGGTCGGCCTGCCGGTGCAGACCATCGAGGCGGTCGATCGCTCCGGCCGCGGTCCCGACGGCAAGCCGGTGTCGCAATTGCCGGATGGCGCCAATCTGTATTCTGCGATCTTCGGTGCCGAGGTCGGTATGGAAAACGACCCGGTCCAGCTCGCCAAGGGCGACGGCTATGTTTGGTATGAGGTCGCCTCGAGCACGCCGTCCCGTGAACGTCCGCTCGATGACGTGCGCGATCGGGTGATCGAACGCTGGCGTAACGATCAGGTCGCGGCGAAGCTCAAGGAACTCGCCAAGACGACCGTGGAAAAGGTCAAGGCGACAAGCATCGCCGATGCAGCGGCCGCGATCGGCGCCAAGCCGCAGTTCATCGTGGCGCTGCGCCGTGACCGCACCCAGGGCGATTTCCCGGCCACCGCGCTTGACGCCGTTTTCCAGACTCCCAAGGACGACGTCGGAAGCGCGCAAGGCTCGAGCGCCACGCAATGGGTCGTGTTCCGTGTCACCGGCGTCACGGTACCGGCGATCGATCCGAATTCCGCCGACGCGAAGCGGATTCGCGATGGCCTCACCTCGATGCTGACCGAGGATCTGGTCGCGCAATATCTCGCCAATCTCCAGTCATCGCTGGGTGCGACGATCAACGAGGGCGCGCTCAATCAGGTGATCGGCGGCGGCACAACGAACTAGCGGAGCGTAAGGCGCATGCTCGCGCCGGATGGCGATGATCATCGAGCCTGCACCGGATGAATTTGCGGCGCGCTACGACAGTGGCGCGCCGCAAGTCGTATGGACACATCTTGTCGCCGATCTCGAAACGTCGGTCTCGGCTTTCCTGAAGATCGCGGACGGCCGGCCGATGAGCTTCCTGTTCGAATCGGTCGAGGGCGGCGCGGTGCGCGGCCGCTATTCGATCATCGGCCTTGAACCTGACCTCATCTTCCGCGCCCGCGGCTCCGTCGCCGAGATCAACCGCACCGCCTCGCAGGCGAAGGACGCGTTCGCGTCCTGCCCGCTGCCGCCGCTCGAGGCGTTGCGCGCGCTCATCGCCGAGTGCCGGATCGATCTGCCGGACGAACTGCCCCCGCCCGCGGCCGGGCTGTTCGGCTATCTCGGTTACGACATGGTGCGGCAGATGGAGCACCTGCCGAACGTCAACACCGATCCGCTTGGCACGGCCGACGCGCTGCTGATCCGCCCGACCATTGTCGTGGTGTTCGATTCGGTGAAGGACCAGATCACCATCGTCACGCCGGTGCGTCCGGAGACTGGCATCACCGCGAAGGCGGCGCTGGCGCGCGCGACCGAACGGCTGACCGCGATTGTCGACCGTCTCGATGCGCCGCTGCCGGCATCGATGCGCGAGGCGCATACCGGCGGCATCGCCGCGCATGCGACGTCGAATACCAGCGCTGCCGAATATTCGGCGATGGTGGCGCAGGCAAAAGAATACATCGCGGCCGGCGACATCTTCCAGGTGGTGTTGTCGCAGCGCTTCGAGACGCCGTTCGATCTCTCCCCGTTTTCGCTCTATCGCGCGCTGCGCCGGGTCAATCCGGCGCCGTTCCTCTATTTTCTCGATCTCGACGGAGTTGCGATCGCGGGATCGAGTCCGGAAATCCTGGTGCGGGTGCGCGAGGGCCGAGTCACCATCCGGCCGATCGCAGGGACCAGGCCGCGCGGCGCGACTCCGCATGAGGACATGGCGCTTGAGCGCGAATTGCTCGCCGACCCGAAGGAACGCGCCGAGCATCTGATGCTGCTCGATCTCGGTCGCAACGATGTCGGTCGGGTCGCGAAGATCGGCACCGTCGATGTCACCGACAGGTTCTTCATCGAGCGCTACAGCCAGGTCATGCATATCGTGTCGAATGTCGAGGGCGAACTCCGCGACGATTGCGATGCGCTCGACGCGCTGATCGCTGGCTTCCCGGCGGGCACCGTGTCTGGCGCGCCGAAGGTGCGGGCGATGCAGATCATCGACGAACTGGAGAAGGAGAAGCGCGGCATCTATGCCGGCTGCGTCGGCTATTTCTCGGCTGCCGGCGAGATGGACACCTGCATCGTGCTGCGCACGGCCGTGATCAAGGACGGCACCATGTATGTGCAGGCCGGCGCCGGCATCGTTGCCGACAGCGATCCTGCCTCCGAGCAGCAGGAATGCGTCAACAAGGCCAAGGCGCTGTTCCGCGCCGCCGAGGAAGCGCAGCGCTTTGCGAGCAGCGCCGGGCGCGGGCAATAACAAACACAGGGAAGACAGAGATGGGTCACGATCATTCGCACCACGACCATTCACACGAGAGCAAATGGAAGCATGACGGCGTGCGTGTGATCCCGGCCGGTTCGCTGGACGGCAACACCGCGCAGACGCCCGGCATGGATCGAAAGGCCGCGATCAATGCCGCGCGTGTCGGCGCCCAGAAGATCTGGGCCGGCACCGTCAATATTCATCCGAACGCGAAAACCGGCGCGCACCATCATGGCGAACTGGAAAGCGTGATCTATGTGTTGCGCGGCAAGGCCCGCATGCGCTGGGGCGAAAATCTCGAGTTCGTCGCCGAGGCCGGCCCCGGCGATTTCATCTACGTGCCGCCCTTCGTGCCGCATCAGGAGATCAATGCCAGTCCCGACGAAGTGCTGGAATGCGTGCTGGTGCGCTCGGACAACGAGGCCGTCGTGGTCAATCTCGATATCGAGCCGGTCGAGAAGCCGGAAAACGTGGCCTGGATCGACCCGATCCACAGGGGCTGACATCCATCGCCTTCCGCGGGGAGTAGCTTCCGCATGTTCAGCATCGTCCCGGCCGACCTCGACGATCAGCGCGTGATTGCGATGATACAGACGCACGTGACTCGCGCGCGCGCGGAAACCTCGCCGTGCAGCGCGCATGCGCTGGATCTCTCCGGATTGAAGTTACCCGATGTCAGTGTCTGGACGATGTGGGACGACACCGCCCTTGTCGGCACCGGTGCGTTGAAGCGGCTTTCGCCGGATCATGGCGAGGTCAAATCGATGTATACGGACGTGGCCTATCGACGCCGCGGCGCCGGCCGCGTCATGGTCGAGCACATCATCGCGGCGGCGCAAGATGCCGGCCTGGCGCGGCTGAGTCTGGAGACGGGGTCTGCGCCCTACTTCCAGCCTGCCGTGGCGCTGTACCGGAGCCGCGGCTTCGTTGAATGCCAGCCGTTCGGCACCTATGTGCTCGATCCGAACAGCGTCTTCATGACCCTGGTCCTGACATCCCGCTCCGCTTGACCCCCAGAAACCCCGCGTCTAAACCCGCGACACGCCCGGGTTGCCGCATGATCGTGCTGATCGACAATTACGATAGCTTTACCTTCAACCTCGTCCATTACCTGGGCGGGCTGGGAGCGGACGTCGCTGTGCACCGCAATGACGCCGTGAGCGCGGATCAGGTGATCGCCGTGAAGCCCGACGCGATCGTGCTCTCTCCCGGACCCTGCACCCCGAACGAGGCCGGCATCTGCCTCGACCTGATCGCCAAGGCCCAGCACAGCGTGCCGATCCTCGGCGTCTGCCTCGGTCATCAGTCGATCGGCCAGGCCTTCGGCGGCGACGTGGTGCGCGCGCCCTCACCTGTCCATGGCAAGCTCTCGGATATCCGGCATGAGGGGCAGAGCGTGTTCCGCGGCATCAATGGACCGTTCAAGGCGACGCGCTACCATTCGCTGGTGGTCCGGCGCGATAGCCTGCCGGACGCGCTTCAAGTCACCGCGGAGACCGACGACGGACTGGTGATGGGCCTCTCGCACAAGACGCTGCCGCTGCACGGCGTGCAATTCCATCCCGAAAGCATCGCCTCCGAACACGGTCATCTCATCCTGAAGAATTTTCTCGACCTCGCCGCCGCCTGGAACGGCGCGCAGCGTCGCCTGCATTGAGGACGCATCATGGCCGACGAGTTCAAGGCATTGATCGCCAAGACCGCATCGGGCGCGGCGCTGACCCGCGAGGAAGCGTCGCATGCCTTCGACCGCATGATGTCGGGTGAAGCAACGCCCTCTCAGATGGGCGGCTTGCTGATGGCGTTGCGGGTGCGCGGCGAAACCGTCGACGAGATCACCGGCGCGGTCAGCGCGATGCGCGACAAGATGACCAAGGTCGCGGCGCCTCCCGGCGCGGTCGATGTGGTCGGCACCGGCGGCGATGCGTCGGGCTCATACAACATTTCGACTTGCGCGGCGTTCATTGTCGCGGGCGCCGGCGTGCCGGTGGCGAAGCATGGCAACCGCGCGTTGTCGTCGAAATCGGGTGCGGCCGACGTGCTGACCGCGCTCGGTATCAAGATCGATCTGCGCCCGGACGAGATCACCCGCTGCATCTATGAGGCCGGGATCGGCTTCATGTTCGCGCCATCCCATCATCCGGCGATGAAGAATGTCGGCGCCACCCGGGTCGAACTCGGCACCCGCACGATCTTCAATCTGCTCGGTCCGCTGTCCAATCCGGCCAGCGTCAAGCGTCAACTCGTCGGTGTGTTCTCACGGCAATGGATCGAACCACTTGCGCTCGTGCTGAAAAATCTCGGCTCCGAGGCGGTCTGGGTGGTGCATGGCTCGGATGGGCTCGACGAGATCACGACCTCTGGCCCGACTGCGGTCGCCGCGCTCGAGAATGGCAACATCCGCACCTTCGAGATCTCGCCGGCAGATATCGGTATCGCACCGGTCAAGCCGGAAGCTTTGCGCGGCGCCGATGCCTACCACAATGCAGCGGCGCTCAAGGATGTGCTGGAAGACAAGCCCGGCGCCTATCGCGATGTCGCGATCATGAACGCTGCCGCCACGCTGGTGGTTGCAGGCGCGGCGAAAGACCTGAAAGACGGCGCCGAACTGGCGCGCAAGGCGTTGTCCAGCGGCGGCGCGCGGACGCGTCTCGAGCGGCTGATCGACGTGTCCAACGCATGAGAGTTCAATGGCCGACATCCTGAAGACGATCGAGGCCTACAAGCGCGAGGAGATCGCGGCCGCGAAGCGCGAGACGAGTCTCGCCACGCTTGAGGCTGAAGCGCGGGCCGGGTCCGCGCCGCGCGGTTTTGCCGCCGCGATCGAGCGCAAGCTCGCGGCCGGGCAATACGCGCTGATCGCCGAAGTCAAGAAGGCCAGTCCGTCGAAAGGCCTGATCCGCGCGGATTTCGATCCGGTTGCAATCGCGAAGGCTTACGAAAAAGGCGGCGCCGCCTGCCTGTCGGTGCTGACCGATGCGCCCTCGTTTCAGGGGAAGCCCGAATTCCTGACGCAGGCGCGGGCCGCGACCTCCCTGCCCGCACTCCGCAAGGATTTCATGTTCGATCCCTATCAGGTGGCGCAGGCGCGCGCCTGGGGCGGCGATTGCATCCTGATCATCATGGCCGCGATCGATGACGCCGCCGCGCATGAACTCGAAGCCGCGGCGATCTCATACGGCATGGACGTGCTGATCGAGATCCACGACGAGGCCGAACTCGACCGCGCGCTCAAACTCAAGTCGCGGCTTTTCGGCATCAACAACCGCAATCTGCGGACATTCGAGACATCACTCGATGTCAGTATGGCGCTTGCGCCGAAGGTCCCGCGCGACCGGCTGATCGTCGGCGAGAGCGGCATCTTCACGCCGGCCGATCTCGCCCTATTGTCGACGGTCGGTATTTCTACATTCCTGATCGGTGAGAGCCTGATGCGCGCAAACGATGTGGCCGAGGCAACGCGTTCGCTGCTGGCTCGGCCGCAGCCTCGCGCGGCGGCGGGCTAAACCATGTCCGACAAGGTGCTCACCCATCTCGGGCCATCCGGCGAAGCGCATATGGTCGACGTCTCCGACAAGGCGGCGACCGAGCGTGTCGCCGTCGCGGAAGGCCGCGTGGTGATGAGCAAGGCCACGCTCGACCTCGTGATGTCGGGCAATGCCAAGAAGGGCGACGTGCTCGGCACGGCGCGCATCGCCGGCATCATGGCCGCCAAGCGCACGCATGAACTGATCCCGCTCTGCCATCCACTCGCACTGTCGCAGGTGAGTGTCGACCTCACGCCCGACCCAGCGCTGCCCGGCATTGCCGTGCGCGCCAGCGTGAAGGTGAGCGGACCGACCGGCGTGGAAATGGAAGCGCTGACCGCGGTGTCGGTCGCTTGCCTGACCATCTACGACATGGTCAAGGCCGCCGAGCGCGGCATGCGCATAGAGGGCGTGCATCTGGTGGAAAAGACCGGCGGCAAATCCGGTCCCTACCGGGCGACGTGAGCATGGCGCTCCTGCCCGTTGCCGAGGCGTTGCAGCGCGTGCTGGCGCAAGCGAGCGCGCTGCCGAGTGAACGCGTGCCGATCACCGAAGCGCATGGCCGCGTCCTCGCTGACGATGTCCGCTCACTCAGGACCCAGCCGCCCGTCGATGTGTCGGCGATGGATGGCTATGCGGTCCGGTCCGAAGACATCACCAGCGCGCCGACCGATCTGAAAGTCATTGGCGAGGTCGCGGCCGGCCGGCCGTTTGCCGGCGAGGTGAGAGCGGGACAGGCGGCGCGGATTTTCACCGGCGGCGAGTTGCCCGCCGGCGCCGACACTATCGTGGTGCAGGAAGACACGCGCCGCGACGGCGACACCGTCATCGTCACCGAGGTGCCGCGGAAGGGCCGCCATATCCGCGCCGCCGGACTGGATTTCAAGCAGGGCGAGACCTTGCTCACGCGCGGCCGCGTCCTCAGCGGCCGCGATCTCGGGCTTGCGGCGGCGATGAACCACCCGATCCTGCCGGTTCACCGCAAGCCGCGCGTCGCCTTGCTCGCCACCGGTGACGAGCTGGTGCTACCCGGACGCCAACCCGGCCCGGGTCAGATCGTCTATTCGAACGGCTATTCGGTTGCCGCGCTGGCCCGCCAGGAAGGCGCCGATGTCAGCGACCTCGGCATCGCCCGTGACACCGTGACCGATACCGTCGCGGCGATCCAGGATGCGCGGATGCGGCGGGCCGACGTGCTCGTCACCATGGGGGGCGCTTCGGTCGGCGACTATGACCTGGTGCAGCAGGCCCTAAAGCAGGAAGGCATGGACCTGTCGTTCTGGAAGATTGCGATGCGGCCGGGGCGTCCGCTGATGCATGGCCGGCTCGGCCCGATTCATGTGCTGGGCCTGCCGGGCAATCCGGTCTCGGCCTTCGTCTGCGCGGTGCTGTTTCTGGTGCCGCTGCTGCGCACCCTGACCGGCCGAACCGACGTCTCGATCCCCCTCGACCATGGCCTGCTCGGCTGCGACCTGCCCGAGAACGACGAGCGTGCCGATTACCTGCGGGCCCGCCTGTCGCGGTCGTCGCGCGGCGCGCTGGTGGCCACTCCGTTCCCGACCCAGGATTCGTCGATGACCCGCATTCTGGCCGATGCCGATTGCCTCGTGATCCGCGAACCGCATGCATCGCCCGCGCCCGCCGGTTCACCCTGTGTTATCCTGAAGCTTCCCCTTTAGGCATCTCCCGCTTTCTTCACGTCAAATTAAGGGGTTGCGGAACACATATCGAACATATAGTGTTCGTTCATGATTTGTTTCGTATCTCTTGGGATTGTTCCACGATCCTGACGCTGTCCGGGAGACACCTGAATGCTGACCCGCAAGCAGTTCGAGCTTTTGCGATTCATAAACGAGCGTCTGAAGGAAGCCGGCGTTCCGCCGTCCTTCGACGAGATGAAGGACGCACTCGACCTGCGGTCCAAATCCGGCATCCACCGGCTGATCACGGCGCTGGAGGAGCGCGGTTTCATCCGCCGCCTGCCCAACCGTGCGCGCGCCATCGAGGTGATCAAGCTGCCCGATTCCGTCAACCAGGGCAGCACGCCCCGCCGTGGTTTCACCCCGAGCGTGATCGAGGGCAATCTCGGCCGGGTGCGAACCATGTCGGAAGACGATGGCGGCCGCCCCGTCGCGGTGCCGATGATGGGCCGAATCGCGGCGGGCACGCCGATCGAGGCGATCCAGACCAAAAGCCACACCATCAATGTGCCGCCGGACCTGCTCACCTCGGGCGATCACTTCGCGCTCGAAGTGCGCGGTGATTCGATGGTCGATGCCGGCATTCTCGACGGCGATACGGTGCTGATCCGCAAGTCCGAGGCCGCCGATACCGGCGACATCGTCGTGGCCCTGATCGACGATGAGGAAGCGACCCTCAAACGGTTTCGCAGGCGCGGCGCTTCCATCGCACTTGAACCGGCTAACACGTCGTATGAAGTCCGTATCCTGCCGCCGACCCGCGTCCGGATTCAGGGCAAACTGGTGGGACTATTCCGGCGTTACTGACGGGCCGTCGTCGGCTTCCAGATCTACCGGCCGCGGGGTCGCGTCGCGCGGCGGAGTCGGGCGTGCGGGGATCGTAGCCACTGCCGCAGGAGCGCGGGCCCAGGGCCGGTCGTAGGTTGGCGGCCGCGTGCTCTCCTGCACGAACATGCCGCCATCCCAGCGGGCCGCGACGGCACCATGAGCGCGCGCGCGAGTGCGGTCGATCAGCAACGCGGTGCAAACCGGCGGAGCGTTGCGCGCCGTCACGACAAAAACCGCCGAAGTGCAATCCTCCATCAGCGCCTGCGCGCTGAGCGACAGCGCGACGGCGCGGCCGTCGGCCAGCCGTGCAACGCATCCCGCCAGGTCGCAGCGAATGCCCTCCGCCAGCGACTCGTCCTTGTCGGTTCTGGCATCGCCATCGGCGGCAAGCCACTCACGCAGGACGAATCCGTCGCGGCGGCTGGCCATGACCCGCAAGACTCCGCCGGCATCGCGGACCGCCACCATGCTTGCGTCGGCCGACACAAGGATGTCCGGTCGCGGTGCCCTCCAGGCAAACACGATACAAAGCGCGACCATCGCCGCGCCGGTCCACCGCAGCGGCGATCGCAACAGGCACATCACCACCAGGCCGGCAGCGCCGATCAGCAGGGTGCCAACGCCGAAAGCCGGGATCTGTCCGACGGCGCCGGGCAGACTGGCAACCCAGGTTGCGACAACGATCATCCACTCGATGCCCTCGCCCATCAGCCACCAGAATGGCCGGTCGAAGCCGAACGGCAGTGCGATCAGGCCGAGAATGCCAGCCGGCATCACCCAGATCGACACCGCCGGCATCGCGAAGAGATTTGCCAGCACGCCATAAGGCGCCAGTCTGTGAAAGTGATAGGCGGCGAACAGCGTCGTCGCAGACCCCGCGACAAGCGACGCAATGACGAGCGCCGCGATCTCCCGTCCGCCCCATAACGCCATCCGGGCCGCAAAGGGCGTGCCCGGCTCGGCCGACATGATTGGCAGTCCGCGCTCGTACACCGCGATCAGCGCGAGCGTGGCCGCAAACGACATCTGGAAACTCGGATGGACAATTGCCTCCGGCGAGATCGCGAGCAGCACCAAGGCGGCGACGCAGATCGTACGAAGCGTCAGGGCTGGCCGGTCGAAGATCACGCCGATCAACACGATTGCCGTCATGATGAAGGCGCGCTGGGTCGCGACTTCGGCACCGGACATCAGCAGATAGAATGCCGCCATACACAGCGCCGCCAGCGCCGCCCATTTCTTGATTGGGTAACGGCTGGCAATCGAAGGGAAGAAGGCGAGGCCGGCGCGGAACGTGAAGAAGGCGATGCCGGCAACCACGGCCATGTGATAGCCGGAGATCGACAGCACATGCGCGAGGCTCGAGACATACATGACCTCGTTGACCGACGACGATATCGCATCGCGTTTTCCGGTGATCAGCGCCGAGGCGATCGCGCCCTTGTCGCCCGGAATGACCGCGCGGATGCGCGCGTCGATCGCATCCCTGAGCGACCCGATGGCAGCGGCATAGCGCAGCCGCATTCCTGGCGGCTCGGGCGGCGTCACCTGTTTGATCGCGCCGAGCACGAAACCCGTCGCGCCGAGCCGCTGGAAATAATAATCGCGCGCGAAGTCGTAGCCCCCCGGCCGCAGCGGCGAGAGCGGAGGATTGAGCCTTGCGCGCAATTCGACGAAGGAGGCCACCGGCGGCGCCATGCCCTTGCGCACCGACACGCGAACCCGTTCGAGCTTGATGTCGGGGCGCGCACCGCTCATGGCGTGGACGGCAATTACAATACGATCGCTGCGCTCGCGTTCCTCTCGGGATTCGACGAAGCCCGACAGCGTGACATTGAATGCGGGCGCCGCGAGGATAGGATGGGCGATGCGAGCGGTCTTCCAGGCTGCGAGCGTGAAGCCAAATGCGATCGCGGCGGCAGCCACAGCGACCGGAAACGCGATCGGTCGGGCGCGGGCCGCGATGCATAGAAGTATCGCCGCGGCCGTGAGTGCGATGCCGGCCCACAGAAACGGCTCGCGATCCGCGGCGAAATAAAGGACGACGCCGAAGCCGAAGGCGATGGGCAGCCAGGGAATGAGGCGTCCCGGCGCGGTGTCATGGGCGATCCAGCTGCCCATGCGCGCGCCGGCGCCCTGCAACAAAGGGGACAGCGCATCGGGCCAGCCGGACGATCCATCCGCGGGTGCGTCCTCCAAGCGGCCACGTGCCGGCCCGCGCGCCCTTGCGCGCCTCCGCCCGCTCGCGACCTTTCGGATCGCTCTCGCCAGCCATGAGCCCCCGCCCCCGGCACTCGACCGGGGGTTGAGGCTACATCAGCCGGAGTCGTTTGCGAAAGCGATCAACTACCCGCGGAGACCTTGGCCCAGGTGTCGCGGAGCCCGATGGTCCGGCTGAAGACCGGGCGGCCGGACGTGGAGTCGCGGTCGCGCACGAAATAACCCTGCCGCTCGAACTGCGCGGGCTCGCCGGTCTGATCCGCGATCGCCGCCGGCTCGACCTTTGCGTCGGCCAGAATCTCCAGCGAGTTGGGATTCAGTTCGCCGGCAAAGTTGGCGGCATCCGGCGCGGGATTGGTGAAAAGCGGATTGTAGAGGCGGATTTCGGCCGAGACCGCATCCTGTGCCGAGACCCAGTGGATGGTCGCCTTGACCTTGCGGCCGTCCGGGGCGTTGCCGCCCTTGGTTTCAGGATCGTAGGTGCAGCGCAGTTCGACGATGTCGCCGGCCGCATCCTTCACCACCTCGCGGCAGGTGACGAAATAGGCGTAGCGCAATCGCACTTCCTTGCCGGGAGACAGCCGGAAGAACTTCTTCGGCGGGTCCTCCATGAAATCGTCCTGCTCGATATAGATCTCGCGGCCGAAGCGGATCTTGCGGGTGCCGGCGCTGTCATCGTCGGGATGGTTCACGGCATCGAGTTCTTCGCTCTGCCCCTCGGGGTAATTCTCGATCACAACCTTGAGCGGCCGCAACACCGCCATGCGCCGAAGCGCAGTCTTGTTCAGCGCCTCGCGGATCGAGAAATCGAGCATCGCAATGTCGACCACGCTGTTGGCCTTGGCGACGCCGATGCGCTTGACGAAATCGCGCAAGGCTGCGGGCGGTACGCCGCGCCGGCGCAATCCCGCAAGCGTGGGCATCCGCGGATCGTCCCAGCCGGACACGTGCTTGTCCTGCACCAGCCGGTTCAGCACTCGCTTGGACAAGACGGTGTAACTCAGGTTGAGCCGGGCGAACTCGTACTGGCGCGGCCGCGACGGCACCGGCAGGTTCTCGATGCACCAGTCATACAGCGGCCGGTGATCCTCGAATTCGAGCGTGCAGATCGAATGCGTGACATGCTCGATCGCATCCGACTGACCATGCGCATAATCGTAGCTTGGATAGATCTTCCAGGCGTCACCGGTGCGCGGATGATGCGCGTGCAATATCCGGTAGAGCACCGGATCGCGCAGATTGATGTTGCCGGAGGCCATGTCGATCTTCGCCCGCAGCACGCGCGCGCCGTTCGGGAATTCGCCGGCCCGCATGCGCCGAAACAGGTCGAGATTCTCCTCCACCGAGCGGTCGCGGAACGGCGAGTTTTTGCCCGCCTCGGTCAGGGTGCCGCGGGTCGCCCGCATTTCGTCAGGCGACTGGTCGTCGACATAGGCCTTGCCCTCCCTGATCAGGAGTTCAGCCCATTCGTAGAGCTGCTCGAAATTGTCCGACGCGTAAAAAAGGTGCGGCCCCCAGTCATAGCCGAGCCAGCGCACGTCCTCCTTGATGGCATCGATATATTCCTGCTCCTCCTTGACCGGATTGGTGTCGTCGAAACGCAGGTGGCAGCGCCCGCCGAATTCCTGCGCGATGCCGAAATTCAGGCCGATCGATTTGGCGTGGCCGATATGCAGGTAGCCGTTCGGCTCCGGCGGAAACCGGGTCACGACGCTGCTGTGGCGTCCCGAATCGAGATCGGCCTGCACGATGTCGCGGATGAAATCGCGCCCCGCTTCCAAAGTCGACGTGTCGTCTGCGGCCATTTTGCCTCTCTCGCCGGCGATACCGGTTCGCCGGCGCCTGTGTGCCAAATTCGTGTGTTTGAGCCAAGCTGCGGAAGTTTCAGGTAACCCTGCCCCGTCCTTGCCGCAATAAGCCGCCAAGCGCTGTTTCCGAATGTTCGCACACCATGATAGATGGGCCGAACCGAAACCGATACGCCTCCCGGATGACCGTCGTTACCCGCTTCGCACCCTCCCCGACCGGCTTTCTGCATATTGGCGGCGCCCGCACGGCGCTGTTCAACTGGCTGTATGCGCATGGCCAGGGCGGCAAGATGCTGCTGCGAATCGAGGATACCGACCGCGAGCGTTCCACCGATGCGGCGATCGATGCGATCCTCGACGGGCTGACCTGGCTCGGCATCACCTGGGACGGAGACGCAGTTCACCAGTTCGCCCGCGCCGCCCGCCATCGCGAGGTTGCCGAACAATTGCTGGCATCCGGCAAGGCCTATCGCTGCTATGCGACACCTGAGGAACTCACGCAGATGCGGGAAGCCGCCCGCGCCGCCGGCCGGGCGCGGCTGTATGACGGGCGCTGGCGCGACCGCGATCCGTCCGAAGCACCGGCCGGCGCCAAGCCGGTGATCCGGCTGAAGGCGCCGCTGACCGGCGAGACCGTGATCGAGGATCAGGTTCAGGGCCGTGTGGTCTGGCAGAACCAGGACCTCGACGATCTCGTGCTGCTGCGTTCCGACGGCAATCCGACCTACATGCTCGCGGTCG
>CAZXJZ010000098.1:15171-16520 GCA_964641065.1 uncultured Hyphomicrobiales bacterium
CACGACATGGGCGTCACGCACATCATCCGCGGCGACGATCATCTCACCAATGCCGCGCGCCAGAAGCAGATCTATGAAGCGCTCGACTGGCCGGTGCCGGTCATGGCGCATATCCCGCTGATCCATGGACCGGACGGATCGAAACTCTCCAAACGCCACGGCGCGCTCGGCGTCGATGCCTATCGGGCGCTGGGCTATCTGCCGGAGGCACTGCGCAACTATCTGGTGCGCCTCGGCTGGAGCCATGGCGACCAGGAGATTTTCTCGACCCGCGAGATGATCGAATTGTTCGACCTCCCGCAGATCGGCCGTTCGGCGGCGCGCTTCGATTTCGTCAAGCTGGAAAGCCTGAACGGTCACTACATGCGGTCGATGTCGGACACCGCGCTGCTGGATGCGTTCGAGCAGGCGCTGCCCTATCTCGCCGGCGGGCCGCAGCTGAAGGCGAAGCTCGACGAGGCGATGCGCGACAAGCTGCTGAAGGCAATGCCGGGTCTGAAGGAACGGGCGAAGACGCTGGTCGAACTGCTCGACCATTCCCGCTTCATCTGGTCCGATCCGCCCTTGCCGATGGAGGACAAGGCCCGGGCGCTGCTGACCGCCGAAGCGCGCGACCTTTTGCGCGGCCTGCTTCCGCATTTCGAGGCGCTTCCCGACTGGTCGGCGCAAAGCACCGAAGCCGCGGTCCGCGCTTATGCCGACTCCGCCAATGTGAAACTCGGTTCGGTCGCGCAACCGTTGCGCGCCGCTCTGACCGGCCGCGTGACCTCTCCCGGAATTTTCGACGTGCTGACGGTGCTCGGAAAGACCGACAGCCTTGCGCGAATTCGCGAGCAGGCCCTGAAAACCGGCACCGTGGCCGCCTGATCCCGCGCGACGCGGCGGTTTTTTTGCCGCGCGGTAACCGCATCGTGGTTCCTTGCCCGCGCCGACTTTGGCCCATCTTGCGGTGCGGAATGGGATGGGATAGGCCAAAAGCACTGAACCAATTCCCCGGATGCTGGGCTTGAGAGCCGGTCGGAATTCGACCGGCCGATCGCGGTCAGAATATCCGGGCTGCTCGCAAGGGGATGCCGATGGACGCAAAAACGGCAAGCGCCAAGACTGGCAAAGTCACGGTCGGCGACGACAGCCATGATTTTCCGGTCAAGACCGGAACCATCGGGCCCGAGGTTCTCGACATCTCGAAGCTGTATGCCGCGACCGGGATGTTCACCTACGATCCGGGCTTCACCTCGACCGCGAGCTGCGAATCCAAGATCACCTATATCGACGGCGATGAGGGCATCCTGCTCTATCGCGGTTATCCGATCGAACAACTCGCCGAGCACGGCGACTTCCTCGAGACC
>CAZXJZ010000099.1:0-16423 GCA_964641065.1 uncultured Hyphomicrobiales bacterium
TCGGCATCGCGCCGGCCAGCATCACGCCGCGCTTCACCGCCTCGATCAGTTGCGGCACGTTGCCGTGACAGGGATTGAAATCGGAATAGGTGTTGGTGATGCCGACGATGGGGCGATCCAGCGCGTCGTCCGAATAGCCCATGCCCTTGATGAAGGCCTTGCGCAGGAACAGCGAGAAATCCTTGTCGCCGTAGCTGGTCAGGCCCTTGCGCATTCCGCTGGTCACGCCACCACTCCCTCTCCGTCCGACCATTCCCCGCTCAAGCGGAAATCCAGATAACCTGGATCGCCGCTTGCACGCGGACGAGCGGAATTTCGAGTGTCTCTAGGGAGTAAGGTTCAGGCGCGCAAGGGCGATGCAAAACGCTATTGCAGCGTCACACCGGCTTTTTTCACAATCTCGGACCAGAGGTCGGCTTCCGCCTTGAGTCCGGCCGCCCATTGCTCCGGGCTCTCCTGCGGAACGCCAAGGCCGATCGCCTTGTAGCGGGCGATCACGTTCGGTTCCTTCAACGCCGCCTGCACCGCCTCACGCAGCTTCCTGATCACCGGCTCGGGCGTGCCCGCAGGCGCCGCCATGCCCCACCAATTTGCCCCGGTGAAGCCGGGCAGACTGCTTTCGATCAGCGTCGGCGTGTCCGGCAGTTCCGGCAGCCGCTCCGCCGTCGCCACCGCAAGCGCGGTGAACTTGCCATCCTTGAGATGACCCAGGCCCGCGGCCAGCCCAACCGTGAAGAGCTGGATGTCGTTCTGCAGCAGCGCCAGAACGCCCTGCGGCGAACCGCGATAGGGGATGTGCTGCATATCGAGATTGCGGGCGAGCTTGACGCGCTCGAGCAGCAGATGATTGACGGTGCCGGGCGCCGGCGAACCGAAATTGACCTTGCCCGGATTGGCCTTCACGTAGTCCATGAACGCGGCGAAATTTTTTGCCGGAATGGTCGGGTTGGAGAACAGGACAAGCGGCACGTCGGCCAGTTTCGCCACCGGCGCGAGCGCGGTGAGCGGATCGATCGGCATCGCCATCGTGAACTGGTTGATGACGAAATTGTTGGTCGCCGTCACCACCAGGGTGTAGCCATCGGGAGCGGACTTCGCGACCTCGATGGTGCCGATATTGCCGGCCGCGCCCGGCTTCGCCTCGATGATCAGCTTCTGGCCGAGCACCTCCTCCATCTTCGGCGCCAGCAGACGCATGATGCCATCGGAGACGCCGCCCGCGGTATAGGTCAGCACGACGCGGATCGGCTTATCCGGAAAGTCCTGCGCATGACCTGAAAGCGCGGACAGCGAGAGCATCATTCCGGCGGCGGCAAGACGAAGAAAATTCGTACAACGCATAACCCCTCTCCCATCGTGTCAGTTGGCTCGGTGCTGCTCCAGTGGGGCTATTCCCTGACTTTTCTTGTGACCGGCAGGTTGGAATATCGCGAGATCAGAATTTCGGAAACAATTGCTTGTCGGCGAGCCAGCGCGACATCTGCAGCCGCTGTTTGCGCGAGCCGGACAGGAAGGCCTGATGCTCCTTCTTGTTCGGCCAGACGTGATCCGGCGTCACCGCCATGCGAACGAGAATGTCGTCCTTCGTGACGTTGAAGACCATCAAATCCTGCGCCAGCGTCAGTGGGCCCTTCCAGGCCTGACGCACGTCACGCTCCATCTCGGCGGCGGTGTCGAAGTCGTTGAAGAAGTGATAGATCACGGCGTGCCGCGGATTGGTCTTGGCAAACACATGCCCAACCTCCGATGGCGCGGTGTGCGCGATGGTGCCGATGCCTTTCGCCATGCGCTCGTCATAGCCCGAACGCTGCATGAGCTGCGACACCGTATTGAAGGCTTCATGCACCAGAAGGTCGGCGCCCTGCGCGTTATCGACGAAGAACTGGCTGGGCGTGGTGTCTCCGGAAAAGACGAAACACAGCCCGTTCCATTCCAGCCGCAGGCTCACCGGCCCGTCATAGATATGGATCGCCGGGAAGCTTTTGATGACGACGCCGTTCTTGTCATAGATCACGCCGGTTTTGGTGAAGTCGAATTCATGCACCTCGACCTCGGCGCCGACATCCGGAAGCAGTCCGTGCCGGGTATCGGTGTCCCATGCGAAGGACTCGATCTGCTTCTCGACGAAATGCTTCATGCCGTATTTCGGCTCGGGGCCCGACGGACCATACATCACCAGCGGCTTTGACCGCCCGCCGGCCCAGCTTCCGATCCAGACCTGCGCGAAATCGCCGACATGGTCGGCATGCAGGTGGGTGGCGAAATAGGCGGTGACGTCCTGGTGCGGAATTTCGAGCGCCGTGAAATTGGTCTGCGAACCCGAGCCGAAATCCCAGATGAATTTGTCGCCGTTGCCGAGCTCGATCAGAAACGAGGTGTTGGCCTGCGCGCGCCGCACGAACGGGCGCCCGGTGCCGAGCGCCGTTATGCGCATCTCGTCCGCTGCGAGCTCCTCGGTGTTGGGAAAATAATAGTCGCGCTTCGCACTCATTCCGCACCTGTTGTCATGACATGTCGTCGAGATCGGCAATATCCGCCATCCTGCGCGTGTTGGCCTTGATCTGGCGAAGCACGCGCATCAGCATCTCGAATTCACCTTTGTTGACGCCCTTGAACGCCTCGCGATAGTGCCGCCGGGCCACCGCCCGCGCGACCTCGAAGGTGCGTCGTCCTTTGTCCGAAAGGCTCACGACCAGGGCGCGGCGATCGTCCGGCAACGGCTCGCGTTCGACCAGCCGCTCGCGCGCCATGTCGTCGAGCAGACGCCCGAGGCTCGAGCGGTCGAGCACGGTGAGCTGCGCCAGTTCGCCGATGGTCTGGCCATCCTTCTGCCGGAGCGCCGCCATCGCCCGCCACATCGGCACCGAGATGCCCACGCTGCGCAAGGCGCGCGCCAGGTTGAGCTGGTTCTGCCGTTGGATGGCGGCGAAGTAATGCATCGGATAATCGGTGATGCGGTACGGCTTTTCGACCGCGCGCCTTGCACCGGCGAGCGAGGCCGCTGTGGCGCGGCGGCGCGCCGGCACGTCAGCCGATGGTGCTGACTTGGCGGGAGTGGCTGGTTTCTTGGCCATACAGATATAATACTTGTATTATATCTGGCAGACAATGCCGCCGTCCGGCCATCGATTGACAGCGCATATGGCCGGAGCGGAGATCACCGGGGAGATCACAGCCGGGCGGCGTCCAGCGCAGGCCGTCGGCTGGGCGCCGGCGACAGGACGCGGACGAGTTGATTCTTCTCAATCCACCGCGTCGACGGGACGGTTAGCTTCAGTCGCGATGACGCATTTACCCCCCTGCGTGGCTAGCATCGGCGGCTCGGTCACATTGGAATCGTGCACCGCCCGCAGCGAGACATGCAGCGGGTTGCATTGCCATGCGCGCGTTCTCGCCAAGGATACGTACGTGTTTCACCAGCAGGATCGCCCGACCCACATCCACTGGGTGCGCAGGGGATTGCTGCGGCTCTACCAGACCCTTGCCAACGGCAAGCGTCAGATCGTGGGCTTCGCCTTTCCCGGCGAGTTTGTCGATCTCGCCGTCGAGCGCGAATACGCCGTCAGCGCGCAGGCGGTGACCGAAACAGAGCTTCGCAGCATGCCGCGCTCCAGCTTCACCGCCGCCGCGCAGGCGGATCCGCAATTCTCGTTTCAGCTGTTCGTATCAGTCTCGGAGCGGCTCGCGCGCGCCTCCGATCTGGCGCTGACGGTCGGTCAGCGCACCGCGGAAGCGAGTCTTGCGGTGTTTCTGATCGAAATGCACAATCGGATCAGCCTCGGCGATCCGGCGCGGCGCGACCTGTATCTGCCGATGCCACGCTCGGATATCGCAGATCATCTCGGACTGACGCCGGAGACCGTCTCGCGCCTGTTTACGCGGTTCGCGCGTGAGGAGCTTATTGCGCTCTGCAAGCGGCGCGGCGTCAACCTGCTTGACCTCGATGGTCTGCGGCGGCTCGCGCAGGGCCTTCCAGCCCGCGACGGATCGTGACATGCCGTTGCGGCGCCTGTGCAACACGGCACCGCCGTGTGATCAAACCTGATCCAGATCAATTACGCGCCCTGGCCCGGATCGTCCTCTGAAGGCTGCACATTCGCATGTGCCAACGTTTTGGGGGCTGAAAACAATGATCCGAAAGCTGGTTTTGACAACCTTGGCGGCAGGCGGGCTGACCGCCGCTGCGGTCGGCATGCCGCCGGCTTATGCCGCCGACATGGCGCCGATGGTGACGAAAGCTGCGCCGCCGCCTGTCGTCTGGAATCCCTGGATGATCCGACTGCGCGCGCTCGTGGTCGATCCGAAGAACGACACCACATTCGACCAGTTGCCGGGCGGCAATGCCACGTGGTCGACCTCTGTCGTGCCGGAGCTCGACATCACCTACTTCTTCACGCCGAACATCGCAGCCGAACTGATCCTCGGCGTCACGCCGCACCGGGCGACCGGCACCGGGATCGTGACCGGCGGCGCGGCCCCCGGTCTCAACATGCAGGGACTGCCGATCGGCAAGACCTGGTTGCTGCCGCCGACCCTGACCTTCCAGTATCACGCCACCAATTTCGGCGCGTTCAAGCCTTATGTCGGCGCCGGCGTGAACTACACGGTGTTCTTCAACGAATCGGCGGCCAATACCCTCGGGGGAAACCCGGCGGTACGGATCTCCAGCTTCAAGGTCAACAACGCCTGGGCACCGGCCGTGCAGGCCGGCTTCGATTACATGCTCGACAAGAACTGGGGCATCAACTTCGACGTCAAATATTTGTGGCTGCGTCCGACTTTCTCGGCGGCGGTCAATGACGGCGCGATCGCGCTGACCGGCAAGGCCAAGCTCGATCCTTGGATCTGGGGCGGCGGCATTACCTACAAATTCTGAACCGCATCTGCGACACGATCACGAAATGAAGATGGGCGCTACGGCGCCCATCTTCATTTGGCTCCGGAAGATGCTGCACCCGGCTCCGCCGCCATCCTGGACTCCGCCGAGATCGTATCGGCGGCCTGGTGCAGGCAGTCGAGCAGCCGGCTTGTGGCATTCGAAGGACTGCGTCCGCGCATCCGCACCGCAGAGAGCGCCGCAGCGTCTCGACCGGCAACCGTTTCAGCAGGCCCAGCGCTTCGAAATAGGCGGTGATATCCTCCGACAGCACCCACAGCATGTCGCGCGCATTCATCAGGCTGACATTGGTCTGGATCGACGACGACTCGATCATGCAGCGGGCGGGCCTGCGTTTCACCCGCCGGAAGATGCGCTCGATCCCCGCACGCATCGGCGTACCTTCCTGCGGCAGGATCCAGTCCTGCTCCGCAAGCGTGGCCCAGCCAACCGCCGCACCGCGCGTCAACGGATGCTGCGGGCCGGCCACGATCAGGATCGCCGGATCGTAAAGCTCGTCCATCGCAAAATCGCGGTCGACCAGAGCCGGTTCGACGCGCCCGATGACGAGATCGAGCCTGCCGTCGCGCAGCATCGCGAAATGCTCCTCCATCGCGCCTTCGCGCATGGTGACGACGACATCCGGGGCGCGATCGAGCAGCAGCGAGAGCGCGCGCGGCATCAGCACATAGCAGGCGCCGATTCCGGCACCGACCGCGACCGTTCCCGACAAGCCGCTCTCGATCGCCTCGATCTCGGCCTGCGCCCGATCGAGATTGCCGACGAGATTGGCCGCATGGCGGATCAGCGCACGGCCGGCGGCGGTCGGGTGCAGCGAGCGGCCCGCCTTCTCGAACAGGGCAACGTCGAGATCGGACGCCAGGGCGGCGAGCAGCTTCGACGCGGCGGGCTGCGACAGCCGCGCCTCGCGCGCGGCTGCGCTCAGCGTCGGGGCGTGTTCGAGCGCCGCCAGCAATTCGAGTTGGCGCAGCCGGATGCGGCGGCGTAGCGTCTGACCGGATTTGCGCGGCTTTGCCCGCGGCTTCGCGTGCGACCTGGACGGCTTTCTGGAGGGTGTTCTGGACATATGCCCATTTGACATGAATTCGCGTCAACTATTCATTTGAAGAAAGTGTAGCGATTTTTCAGAATCGCTCCAGCTTCCCGCATCGAAAGCGCTAAAGTCCGGGCCGATCATGGATTCCTCCCCTCGTTTTTCCCGCCCCGGACTGCAGATGACGAAACCCGCCCCGTTTATCGATCGCTTCGGTTTGTGGACCGCCGAGCAGAAAAAGCAGGCCCGCGGCCTAAAGGCGCTCGCCGCCAAACACAAGCTGAAGCTGATCCGGCTGGTGTGGTCCGACACCCACGGGCACGCGCGCACCAAGGAAGTCACGATCCCGGCTTTCCTGTCGGCGCTGTCGAGCGGCTACAACATCAATGTCGCGACCACGACGCTCGATGCCTCGGGCGCGCGCACTTTCGCCTCGTTCACGCCGGGCGGCGGCATGGGGCTCGAGGAAATGACCGGCTCGCCCAATCTCACCATCGTGCCGGACCCGTCCACCTTCCGCGTACTGCCATGGGCACCGGGCATCGGCTGGGTGATCTGCGACGAATATTTCAACACCGGCATGCCGTTTCACTTCTCGCCCCGGCAGCTTTTGAAGAAGCAGCTCGCGCGTTTGAAGCAGCAGAAATTTGGGCTGACGGTCGGGCTGGAGGTGGAATGGTATCTCTTGCGCCTCGCCGGCGATCCGATTGCGCCGGAAAACACCAACGCCATTGGCCTCAAGGGCAAGCCGGTCCGCACCTATCCGGTCGAGACCGGCTATTCGTATCACTCCGAATCCAATTTCGACATCATGCAGCCGGTGCTGACGGCCTTGTGCGAGCATTTCGAAGCGATCGACCTGCCGCTGCGCTCGATCGAAAACGAATGGGGACCGGGCCAGGTCGAGTGCACCTTTGCGCCGCGCGATGCGCTGACCACCGCCGACAACCTGATCCTGTTCCGCAGCGCCACGCGCCAAATCACGCGCCGCATGGGCTATCTCGCAAGCTTCATGGCGCGGCCGGCCATTCCCGGCTTCTGCGCCAGCGGATGGCATCTGCATCAGTCGCTGACCGACGCGAGCGGCAAGAAGAATCTGTTCATGCCAAACGGCAAAGACGCGTCAGTGGGCGATCCGTTGTCGCCGGTCGGCATGCACTATCTCGCGGGGCTGCTCGCGCATGCGCAGGCCGCCACGCCCTTTACCACGCCGACCATCAACGGCTATCGCCGCTACAAGCCGAACTCGCTCGCGCCCGACCGCGCCACCTGGGCGTATGACCATCGCGGTGTGATGGCACGCGTCCTTGGCGCGCCTTTCGATCCGGCGACGCGGATCGAGAACCGGATCGGCGAGCCTTCGGCCAATCCCTATCTCTACATCGCTGCGCAGATCGTATCGGGGCTCGACGGCATCGCCAACAAGAGCGAGCCCGGACCCCAGGAGCTGAACCCGTACAACTCGGACTTTCCGCTGCTGCCGAAAACGCTGCCGGATGCACTTGCGGCGCTGGAAGCGTCCGCATTGTTCCGCGAACAATTCGGCGAGACCTTCATCAATTACTTCACAGCCTTCAAGCGCACCGAACTCGGCCGCTTCGAAAAATGGAAAAGCGAACACGGTGTCGCCGGTCATCCTGCGGACGAACCCACCGAATGGGAGCAGAATGAGTATTTCGATTATTTCTGAGCCTCAGCGCTCGCCCCTTCTTTTCCCTCCCCCCGCGAAGCGGTGGGGAGGGTCGATCGACTGAGCGCCGCGAAGGAGATCGGGGTGGGGGGATGCTCCCCAGACAACAACCTCCCCCCACCCCCGACCCCTCCCCACCACTCGCTTCGCTCGCGGGGGGAGGGGAGCGGCAAGAGCACCGCCGCATTCACGCAGCAAAGGACCCAAACCCCATGCTGGAAAAAACCACAAACCTGACGCGCACCGCCTATCTGTCGCCGCCGTACGATTACGACGAACTCGTGCAGCGCGACCGCGTTCATCAGTTGATCTATACCGACCCCGCGATCTTCACCGCCGAGATGACGCACATTTTTGGCGCGGTCTGGGTCTATCTCGCGCATGAGAGCCAGATCCCGAACAACGACGATTACGTCCTGAGCAAGCTCGGCCTGCGGCCGATCATCGTGCTGCGCGATTCAAAAGGACAGATCCGCGCGCTGTACAATCGCTGCACCCATCGCGGCACCACGCTCTGCCGGCTGGAAAAGGGCAATTCCAACGTGTTCCGCTGCCCCTATCACGGCTGGACCTTCAACAATGACGGTTCGATCCGCAACGTGCCGTGGCCGGACGGCTATGCCAACGACGTCACCGAGACGCGCTTCAACGCCGCGCAGATCCCGCGCGTCGAAAGCTATCGCGGCTTCATCTTCGGCACCCTCAACATGGATATGCCGCCGCTCACCGAGTATCTCGGCGATGTTAAGAAGCCGCTCGACGAATGGCTCGACCGCCATCCCGGTGGCAAGGTCGCGATCTGCGAGGCCAATCGGCTCAAATACAACGGCAACTGGAAGCTCGCCTACGACAATTCATGTGACGGCTATCATGTCGTGTTCTCGCACCGCTCGCTGCTCGACATGGAAAACCGGCTGGTCGAGGAAGGTGCAAAGGGCATGTCCTATTACAAGGGACGCCCGGACGAGCAGCCGATGTACATGAAGTATTTCGGCCACGGCCACCACTTCAAGGACAAGCGCCCGAACATGGAGATCAAGCCGGGTGCGATGTGGGCGGTGGAAAGCCCGCATCCCGGCATGGAGCATTACGAAGCCGAATTGCGCCGCCGCCTCGGCGACCGCGCGCCATTGGCGCTCGATCTCGCCTCGTCCGAGCCCGTGAACATCAACATCTTTCCGAATCTCTCGATTCTCGGAAACCACTTCCAGGTGTTCGAGCCGCTGAGCGTCACCGAAACCAACGCGGTCTGGTACGGCACCGCCGTGGTCGACGAGGAAGGCGTGTGGGGCGACGAACTCCATCTGATCAATGCGCTGCGCATGCGCACGCAGGAAGGCTTCCCGAATTTCGGCGAGGTCGACGACCTTGCCAATTTCGAGGAGATCCAGCGCGGGCTCGGCGCTTTCGAGGACGAATGGGTCTACATGCATCGCGGCATGGACATTCCGGGCCGCACCGTCGATTGCGGCGACGGGGTTCTGAAAGCGCCCGCTACCGACGAGATGTTCATGCGCGAATACATCCAGTACTGGAAGCGGCTGATGCAGACCGAGCCCAACGTCCAGATCAAGCGGGAGCCGTGACGATGAACGCACCCGTCAAGCACGATCCGCACAAGACCTCGTTCTACATCACCGATGCGCTGTACGAAGAGATCATCGGGAATTTCTCGATCTGGCAGCGCGACGATCTCGTCATCAACGACCATGTCGAGCGCGATCTGTTCCGTGGCCTGCTGGAACACGAAGCACGACTACTCGATCAGGATCGTCTCGAGGACTGGCTGACGCTGTTCACCCCGGAATGCGTGTACTGGCTGCCGTCGACGCCGACCGGCGGCGATCCGCGCAAGGAGATTGCCATCACCTTCGACGACCGGCGCAGGCTGGAGGATCGCGTCTATCGGCTGCGCACCGGCTATGCCTGGTCGCAGAAGCCGAAGTCGCGCACGGTGCGGCTGGTGACCAATGTCGAGGTCTTCGATGCCGGCCGCGCCGATACCCGCATGGTGCGGTCCAATATCATGATCGCGGAATTCCGCGGCTTCGAGACGCGCTGCCTCTACGGCTGGTGCGGCCATCGCTACGTGAAGCAGGACGGCCGGTGGATGATCGCGGTGCGCCAGCTCAACCTGATCGATTGCGACCAGTGCATCCGTAATCCGAGCATCGTGTTGTGATCTGACCTCGCGAGCGCCGCTGCTACTCCCCTCCCCCCGCGAGCGGAAGCGAGTGGTGGGGAGGGGTCGGGGGGTGGGCGCCCAAACCGACATCACAGCCAAGATATGCCCCCCAACCCTGGTTCCCGTCGCTACGCGACGCGAACGGACCCTCCCCGCCGCTTCGCGGGGGAGGGAAAAGAAAGGTGGCGTGCTATAAGCGCTGCTCTCGTTGTTCTCTGGACGCAATCGCATGCCCCGGCTCGCCTCCGCCTTCCTCATTGCCTTCTCGTTTCTGCTGCTGCCGTCGATCGACGCGGCCTTCGCCCAGGACAAATCGAAGCTGCCACTGCAGGGCAACTGGCGCTTCGAGAAGGACGCGGCCGACGCCGCGAACCTGTCCTTTGTCAGTGACGGCAGGGTGGTCTTTCTGGTCCGCGCCGGCCGCACCATCAGCGTCTGGTTCGCCTATCCGCAGGGGGTGCAGACCAAGGGCGCAGCGCGCGTCCAAATCGATACCGGCAAGAAGCGCTGGCGGATGGACGGCGACCTGACCACCGAGGAGCAGGGCGGCAAACCGGCGGTCTATTTCATGCAGAATGACTTCGGCATGAGCGAGCGCAAGAAGAAATGGGGCAACCTGGTCCAGCGCTACAACCAGTTCATCGAGGGCCTGACGACGGCAAGCGTGATCGTCATCACCACCAAGCAGGGGGTGATCCGCCTCCCCGCCGTCGACATCCCCGATGCGCGGCAGCAGATGCAGCTATAATCCTCGACGCGCGCACGCGAGCCGCAGCATGAAGCGCCTGCCTGTTCTCGACAAAGACCGACATTCGCTCGAAGCTTTTTTCGAGCAATGGGGAACGCTGGTCGGCCGGGTCGATTTCAGGCGCGCCCGCGATCTCTACACCGATGACGTGATCGCCTTCGGTTCGCTCGGCAAGATGATGACGTCGCGTGACGCGCTGGAATCCGAGCAATGGCGTGCGGTATGGCCGACGCTGGCGGATTACACGCACGATCTGTCGACGCTCGAAGTTATTGTCTCGCCGGACCGGCTGATGGCGATGGGCGCGGTGATGGCGCGTACCATCGGCATTCACAAGGACGGCTCGCATTTCGACCGGCCGGTCCGCGTGACCGCAACGCTCATGCGCGAGACGGTAGACGCACCGTGGCTCATGACGCACACGCATGTGTCGCTGGTGCCGGGCACGCCGGCGCCGTCATACGGCAGCCGGCCCGAGGCAGAATAGGCACCCCATAAAATGCTGGTGGCGGCCCTCGATTGGCCGCCGCCGCCGTGCAAGCTTGTGCGTCGGCCGCGACATCGTAAGCGGTGACGCGCATGTCCGGGATCGCTCCGGGCGGCGTTCGCATGCGTCCCCACTTCCGCGGGACGACAAGGCCATTCATCTCACGGCGTCAATGACAGCACCGCTTTTGGTTCGCGGAAGCCGCCGGACTAGGTGCTGCTGGCGAAATCCCCGCCCTGGGTCCGGACCGGGTGCAGCTTCGGCGCCGACTCCTGCTCATGCGCGACCTTCGGTGACACCATGCCGGCGCTACGGATCGCATGATAGCTGAGTTCGTCCGGATCGATCAGGTCCGGCACCTTCCAGCCGTCGAGATCGTATTCGGCCATGCATTGTTCGGCGAAGCCCTGCAGGTTCTTCGCCGTGCCGCCAGCCATTGCGCCGAACAGAACGTAGCGGCGGATTTCCTCGGTCGAGCCGCCGTAATTGATCTCGTAGAGTTCGTGGCGGCCGCCGAATTCGGTGCCGATCGTGTCCCACAAGAGCTTGAGCAGCTTCACCCGGCCTTCCGCGTCATAGCCGTTGGAGCCGCGCATATACTTGTCGATATACGGGCGGATCTCCGGATTCTTGAAGTCGCGCGCCGACGAATTCAGATAGATCAGGCCCGAGGCCACCGTCTGCTCGATGATGTATTTGACCCGCGTGTAGGCCATGGTCGACACGATCTGATAGGCGCCGGCGGGCTCGATATCCGGCAACAGATATTCGCCGACCCACGGTTTCGGATTGCGCGCCATCGCCTCGGTCAGGCCCCAGAACAGGTTGCGCCAGACCAGCACCTCGCCGACATTCGCCTGCACGCCGCGGAAGTCTTTCGACCCCGTGGCTTCCACGGCCTTGAGCAAGAGTCCCGCGATGAAGTCGAGCTTCACGGCAAGCCGCGTGCAGCCATGCAGCAGCGCGCGCGGCAGGAAGCCGGTGCGCGGGAAGAAGTTGTTCGCCTTCTCCACGTCGCCGTAGCAGAACACATTCTCCCAGGGGATCAGCACCTTGTCGAGAATGAACACGGCGTCGTTCTCGTCGATGCGGCTCGACAGCGGATAATCGAACGGCGAACCCATCGCGGTCGACGTCATTTCATAGGACGGTCGGCAGATCAGCTTCACACCCGGCGCATTGGTCGGGATCATGAAGATCGCGGCGAAGTTCTTGTCCTGCACCGGGATCAGGCCGTGATGGGCGACGAAGGTGTAGTTGGTCAGCGCCGAACCGGTCGCGACAACCTTGGCGCCCGAGACGATGATGCCGGCATCGGTTTCCTTCTCGACGTGGCAGCACACATCACCCACTTCGTTCGGCGGCAAGTTGCGGTCGATCGGCGGATGGATGATGGCGTGATTGACGAACGGCACACGCTCCTGGCTGAACTGGTACCAGCGCTTGGCATTGGCTTGCCAGGGATCGTAGAAGTCGGCATTGGCGCCCAGCGTGCCGAGGAACGCGGCCTTGTAGTCCGGCGCGCGGCCGAGCCAGCCATAGGTGATCTTTGCCCACTCGGCGATCGCGTCGCGTCCCGCAACCGATTCCGCAACAGTCTTGGGCGCCTTGAAATAGGCCTGCGTCATCCCGCCGTTGCCGGTATCGGTCGGCACCAGCAGCTTGTCCTTGTGTTTAGGATCGTGCAGCGCATCGTACAATCGCGCGACCATGCGCGAGGTATTGCGGAAGGCCGGATGCGTCGTCACATCCTTCACCCGCTCGCCGTAGATATAAATCTCGCGGCCATCGCGCAGCGACTCGAGGAACTCATCGCCCCTCATCGGCGTCGAAACCTTGATCTTTCCGGTGGTCGTCGGATCGGCCGCAAAGGCCACCTTGTCGTCGCGAAGCGCCGCTCGAGACATGTCTCAGTTCCTCCCGAAAAGGCCGCGTTAGCGCGGCTCGTAGGGCTTAGAATGCCTGATTGAAATCAAGCCGCTAGCCTCGTGATACGGATACGATATGGAAGCGGTTTTGCGGATGCAAGCGCGCCGCGCGAGCGGCCCTGTGCGCCGCGTCGGCGCCGGGCTAGACTGCCGCACGATGCCGCCCGCGTGGGCAAGGATGCCGGCCTGACATGACATTCACCGTCCGATCGCTGACCGGCAACCTGAATTCGATCACCCAATCCCCGTCATGGATCGGCCGGGCCGGTCTCGGCCTGGCGCTGGTCGCGGCTTTCGTGGCGCTCGAATGGGTCAGTTCGATCCACGAATTCATGAGCGTTCCGATCACGGCCTGGAATCCGGGCCTGGGCGTCGTGTTCGCGTTCATGCTGCTGCGCGGACCGATTTACGGCCTGGTGCTGTTCGCCGGAATGATTGCGTCGGAACTGCTCGTGGTGCGGACCGAATTGCAATGGCCGCTCATTGCCGCGATCTCCGCCATCATCTCGCTGGTCTACAGCAGCGCCGCCATCGTGATCCGGCGCGCTCTGCATCTGGATGCCGGCCTGCACCACCTGCGCGATCTGATGGTTCTCCTGTCCGCCGGCATTTTCGCCGCGTTGGTCAGTTCGGCGCTGGTCGCATTGCTGCTTCTGCTCGATGAGCGCATCGCACTCGACAACATCCTGATCGCCGCAGCGCCGCTCCTGGTCGGCGACCTGATCGGCATCGCGGTGATGACACCGCTCACGCTGCGTCTCGTCATGCTGCTGCATGGCCACGCAACGCTGGCGGGCTATTCACGGCCGCTCGCGATCGAGGCCTCGCTATATGCCGTGCTGAGTTGCCTCGCGCTGTTCGTGATCGTCGGCGGTCCGAGCGGAAGCGGGCTGCGGTATTTCTATCTCCTGTTCGTGCCCGTGGTGCTCGCGGCCGTGCGTCATGGTTTCGACGGCGCCTGCGCCGCGCTCGCCATCACGCAGTTCGCGCTGGCCGGGCTGATGCACCATTTCGGATACGACGCGCAAGCGTTTACCGAGATGCAGACGCTGATGCTGGTGCTGACCGGCACCGGACTTGTGGTCGGCGCCGTGGTGAGCGAGCGGCAGAACGCCGATATCCTGCGGCGGCGCGCGGAAGATCGCCTGCGCGAAAAGGAAATGGACGCCAGCCGCGCCGCGCGCTTCACGCTCGTCAGCGGCATGACGTCGGCGCTGGCGCATGAGATCAACCAGCCGATGACAGCGGCCCGCGCGTCGGCGCGTTCGGCACAGCATCTGATCGAGAGCGCAGTGCCCGACCTGCCACGGGCCAGCAGCAATCTGGCCACCGCGATTGCCCAGATCGATCTGGCGGGCGGGGTGATGCGACGGATGCATGAGTTTCTGCAACGCGGCCGCCCGCATGCCGCGAGCTTCGATGTCTCCACCATGATCGAGGACGCGCTGACGCTCGCGCGGCCCGATGCAGCCGCGCGCGGGATCGAGATCGTGTCCGATATTACCGCCAATCTGCCACTGGCGCGCGGCGACCGGATCCAGATCGAACAGGTGGTGCTGAACCTCATTCGCAATGCGACCGAGGCGATCTCCGCAACGGCTCAGAAGGACGGGGTGATCCGGCTGTCCGCTGTGACCTTGTCGGAGCCGCGGCGGATCGAAATCGCGGTGGCAGACAATGGGCCCGGCGTCGCATCGGATTTCGCGCAAAGCATGTTCGAGCCGATGACCACGTCCAAGCAGGAAGGCCTCGGGCTCGGCCTGTCGATCTGCCTGACTATCGTCGAATCGCATGGCGGCCGGATTTGGCTACATTCCGGAGAACCGGGACACACCGAATTCCGGTTTTGGCTACCCCTTGAACCGCCTCACAACCTCCAATAACAGAAGTGACGCGAGACCTGCCGGGATGAGTTCCCCCACCATATTCGTGATCGACGACCAGCCATCGGTCCGGGATGCCATCGGCGAAATGCTGAGCGTGTTCGGATTCGTGGTCGAGGTTTTCGATTCGGCGAGCGCCTTTCTCGACAAGGTGCACGCCACCCGGCCGGGATGCGTGGTTGCCGATGTCCGCATGCCGGGCATCGATGGAATCGCGCTGGTCGGCGAAATGTCCCGCCGCGCGATCGGAATCCCGGTCATTCTCATTTCCGGTCACGCGGATGTTCCGATGGCGGTCGCCGGCATCAAGGCCGGTGCGGATGATTTCATCGAGAAGCCGATCGACGACGCGAGGCTTGTCGCCGCCATCAATCGCGCGCTGGCGCGGGTGTTCTCGGCGCAGGACTCGTCGAAACAGCATGACGATCTGGCCGAGCGCTTTGCGCGCCTCACTCCGCGGCAGGCCGAGATTTTCGACCTTGTCGCCGGCGGCTTCACCAGCCAGGCCATCGCCGCGAAACTCGACCTGTCGACCCGGACCGTCGAGAGCTATCGCGCCCAGATCATGGAAAAGATGCAGGCCGAAAGCGTCGCTGTTCTGGTGCGTCAGGCGATCCGCCTGCGCCGGATCGAGCCTTAAACGCACCCGCCTGCTCTAGTCGGAACTCCGCCGGCATGGCGGTCGCTGCAGGCACCGTAATTATACGCCCCAACCGATACGAATGCCGGATTTCGGCTTGTGCGCCTAGCGTGCCGCCAGACGTTCGGATCTCGCATCCGGGCGGCACGGGGCAACACATGAAGCGCGGCCTGACACAAGGCACATCGCGACGGCTGACTCGGCTGTCGCCGATCGACATTCCGTTGGCGGCTGCGGTTGCAGCCATGCCGGCGGTGTTGCTGGCGGCGCATCTACCGTCGGATTTGCTGATGCCTGCAATGGCGGTTCTGGCGTTCGCGACGGCGCTGGTCGCGTCGGTCGCGGGGTGGCTGACCCGTGCGTCGCGCCAGGCGGCCACTGTCACGATCTGGGACTTTGCCGGCGCCTGTGTGCTGATCGGCATCGCCGCCGGGACGTTCAGCGAATCTGTTCAAGTCTCACAACTTCTCGGGATCGCAACCACGACCCCGTGATATAGACCTCACCTTATCCAGGCCGGGCCCCTCTGGCGATCTGCAAGCAGGTCGCGATGTCGGACTGGAATTCCGCAAGGAATGGCCCCGCCAGGATGGGATGCGAATCCCGCACTCCGACGACCGGACCAGTCCTGTAAACAACGAGAGGAGTCCGGTCGTGTTCGACCTCATTACGCCTTCGGTTCTTACTGCCCTGTTCCAGGTCATCATGATCGACCTGGTGCTCGCCGGCGACAACGCCATCGTCATCGGTCTCGCGGCCGCGGGCCTGCCCAAGGAACAGCGCGCGAAAGTCATCCTGATCGGCATCGGCGCCGCAACGGTGCTGCGCATCATCTTCGCATTGCTGACGACGCAACTGCTGCAGATCGTCGGACTACTGCTGGCGGGCGGCCTGCTGCTGCTCTGGGTGTGCTGGAAGATGTGGCGCGAACT
>CAZXJZ010000100.1:0-16298 GCA_964641065.1 uncultured Hyphomicrobiales bacterium
ATCGGTGCGCGGGACGTAGGCTTCCGGCTGGTAGTAGTCGTAGTACGAGACGAAATATTCCACCGCGTTGTCGGGGAAGAAGCTCTTGAACTCGCCATAGAGCTGCGCCGCCAGCGTCTTGTTCGGCGCCAGCACGAGGGCAGGGCGCTGCGTCGCCTCGATCACCTTGGCCATGGTGAAGGTCTTGCCGGAGCCGGTGACGCCGAGCAGCACCTGGGTGCGGTCGTGACGGTTGGCGCCGTCGACCAGTTCGGCGATGGCGGCGGGCTGGTCGCCCTTCGGTTGCAGTTCGCTCTTGATCTCAAGCCGCAGCCCGCCTTCGGATTTGTCCGGGCGGGGCGGACGATGCGGGATCCAGGCCTGTTCGGCGAATTCCGGGCGTCCGGTGCGCAGCAGATTCTCCAGCGCGGCATTGGACGCGGATGCGCCGGTGACGCCGCGGCCAAGATCGATCTCGTCCGGATTTTTTTCGCGGCGCTTGCCTACGCTGGAACCCGGCAGCGGCGCATCCTCGTCGACGTCGAGCCCGAGCTCCTTCGCCAGCGCCGGATCGAGGCCCGAGACCGGCGGGCCCTCGAACGGCGAGCGCGCGACATAGCCGGATTGCGGCTTCTCGCGGAATGCGTCCGGCGTGGAACTGCGCGCGGTATGCTCGTTGCGCCGGTCTGCCCGGCGGTCGAAGGAATTATCCGGCGGCGGCTGGAGCCCGGTTCCCGAGCCCAAACCAGCGGTGCCGCGACCGATACCGGGATTGAGCAGATCGTCGAGCGCAGGATCGTGCTTCGGCGCGTCCGGCCGATGCGCCTTGGCGCGGGTCGGACGTGCGTAATCCTTGGGCTTTTTCGGCTTGTCGGGGGATTTCGGCATGCCCTCGCAATATGGGCGGAGTCGCGCGGCGATAAAAGGGCAGGCTCAGTGCAAAACCCGCTCGCTCGCCGGCGCCGGCTCGTCGTTCACCGGCTCGTCCAGCGCCGGATCGCCGAATGCGATCTCGGCCAGGCCGACCGCACGCCTGTGTTCCTCGTCATCGAGCGCGCCGCTCTCGTGCAATTCGTCGAGCAACTGGACCTGTTCCTGCGGATGCAGCAGCGGATCGGGTTTTGCGAGCGCACGCAGCGCAATGAGGCGCCGGTCGGCAATGGCGGACACGATCTCGTCGTACTGGCGGTCGCGGATCAGCGGCACGCCGGGCCATGGCTTCGCGATCCGCAACTGGGTCAGCCACGGGATGACGGCCGCGGCGCAGAGCGCGAACAGCAGCATCGGCCCGAAATCCGCGATCGCCCGCCGCAGCCCGATGCCACCGACATAATAGTTCGCCGGATGGCCGTGCTGGATCGCGCCTCCCCAGGTGACGATGACGGCGCCGACCCAGAGGAACAGGATTACGGCCAGTTCGATCTGGCGGTCGGTTTCCTCGTGCATCGCCGGATCGCGCAGGTTGCGGTATTCCATGGTGAAGCGCTCGCTGCCGTTGAAGAGCGTGCGCCGGCTATAGACGAAATGGTTGGCATCGAGCGTCACGTCGATGCGGGTCGCTAGCCGGCGCTGGGTGAATGTCAGCGGCGCCGACGCGGCTGGCTCTTCTGCCAGAAAGCTTTTTGTGGCCTGCGGCAGCACGGCTGTTTGCCGGTGCATGAAGGCGTCGCGCGTCATCACGCCGTTCTCGACCAGCCAGCGCAGCCGGCGCAGGTAGGTCCGCAACGTCAGGCCATCGGGCGATGCGAGGCCGCGCGTCAGTGCATCAGCGCGGCATGCCTCGAGTTTGCCGACGATTATGTCGTGCTGGCTGTCGTCGAGGACGAGGATGTTGAAGGTGCCGGCCGGGATAGCGGTGTAGCCGACGTTGCGCCATTTCCGGGTCAGGATTAGCACAAGCGCTGCGGCAAAGGTCACGCCGCCATAGAGCGCGAACAGGATCAGCGGATCGGCGTTTGCACGGAAGGCCGCGAACAGCGCCAGGCCGCTGAACACGAACAGCGTCCAGCGCAGGTCGCGGTCCGGGTCGGTCACGGTCACGTAGGACGAGCGCGGTGCAATCGTGTCGTAACCGACCGTCTCCTGCAGGCTCGCGTCCTGTTTGCTCGTGATGCTGTAGTCGAGGCGCTTGCGGCCGAAAGCGAAGCGCGTCTTCAGCCAGCGGCGATGCTGGGACAGGATTTCTCTGGATTCAGGCATTCGCGACTCGCACGGGACATGTCGCGGCGCAGAGTGGCAGAGCCTGCCCACCAGATGGTTAGCGCCTGGTGGCGTCGAGAAAACAGGGTGGAGGAACCGTAAACCGGCGTCAGACAACGCCACTTTACGAGGAAAGCGCTGTAGAATTGTTCAGTTGGCTGAGACTTTGACCGCGTCGCCTGTCCTGGGCGACGCCGGCGATTTTCAGTTCCTGAGCGGAAACCCCTCAAGGTAACTGAGACACTCGGCAACCGTCACCACGTCGGCATATTTCTGGTCCATGTCGAACAGGTTTGCTTCCATGACGGCGGGCGTCCGGTCGGCCACGCATTCGCGGACCACCATGCAGCGGATGTCGCGCATGAAACCGTCCGTCACGGTGGCGCGGACGCAACCGCTGACGCTGCTACCGCAGAGCAACAGCGTGTCCACGCCCATGGTATTCAGAAAAACCTCAATGTCGGTCCGGAAGAACGCGCTGGGCCGCCATTTGCTGATGACCCTGTCCCCGGGTTGCGGCGCCACTTCCGGGATGATCGCTGCGCCGCGGCTGCCTTCGATCTGGACGCGGCCCTCGGCGTGATAGCGCTGCTTGAAGCGCCACAGTCCCGCGGACGATCCGTCGGCAGCGACCAGGCCCTGAGTGTAGAGGACCGGCTGGCGGCGCGCGCGGGCGGCTGCGGCCAACTGGTTGATAGGCTCATAGGTCGTTGCGATTGACGGCCAGAGCGTCGTCGGCGCGTCCGGGTCGCAGAAGTCGTGCTGCATATCGATGATGAGGACGGCAGGGTTCGTGCCGAAGCCGATGCGTTGGCCGAGACCCTGCTCTCGGTAAACCGCAGCAGAATCGTTTGTGTCGTGATTGGCGGGCACGTTTGTGTCATCTCCTGGTCGAAGAAATGCGCGCGAGGCACTGAAGCACAACAGCCGAATATTGTCCGGCGGTCGCGCTTCGGTCTCGTCAGAATTTGCGGATCAGTTCGGCCGTCGGCGGCAGAAAGCTGCGATCGAAGACCTCGTTTGGCGCGGGCGTGCGCGGCAGCCCGTTTGCATCCACGACGATCTTGATCGTGCGCTTGAGGCGGTCGTCGTCGACATCGCCGAGCCCGATTTTCGCGGCTTCGGTCGCGTTGATGTCGTTCTTCAACATCGACTGAAGTCGTTCGCGCTCGATGTCCGGCTTCAGCAACGGCTCGCGCTTCATGACCGCCTGCACGGCAGCCTCCGGGTCTGCAACCGTGTCCTTGATGCCGCGATTGAGCGCGCGCAGGAAGCCGCGGAGCGCTTCCGGATTTTCCGTGACCAGCTTGCGGGACGCGATGATGGCGTTGGAATAGAGATCCAGCCCGTGATCTTCGTAGGCGATGAACCGCAGGTCCTTGTCCGGATCGCCGCCCATCAGCTTGTTGTCCATATAGATCGCGGTGCGGAATGCGAAAGCCGCATCGACCTGACCGCGCATCAGCATCTGCGCCCTGAGATTTGGGGCCATGTTGGTGATCGTGACCTTGCTCGCGTCGATTCCCGTGGCCTTGGAGAAAGCGGGAAACAGCTTCAACGCGCCGTCATTGGCAGGACCGCCGATGGTCTTGCCTTCCAGATCCTTCGGCGTCTTGATCGGGCTGTCCGAGCGCGTGACGATGACGAAGGGCGCGCGCGCATAGACCTGAAACACAACCACCGGCGCTTCGGCCGGACGCGTTGCGCTCAGGATGACGACCGAGTCCAAGCCACCAAAGCCCAGGTCATAGAGACCGGCTGCGATCTTCGGTACGGCAGCGCCCGCACCTTCGCCCTGGTCGAACGAAACCTCGAGGTTCTCGTCTTTGAAATACCCGCGATCCGCGGCCAGGAAAAATGGCCCCATCTGGGCCTGATATTTCCAGTCCAGCACCATGCGCAGCTTGGTCTGCGCCAGTGCGCCGCTTGCAGGCAACGCAAGAGCCAGCATGGCTAATATGAGTGCAGAAAGCGTCGTTACGCGGCACCGCATGGCAGATCTTCCCGGCTACGAGGATTCACAGCATCCCCGATGCAGGTTTCGTGCCGTTTGTAACAAAATTGGTAATTTAGCTACGAATGGAACAGGCCGCTGGCGCGATTGCTTCGGTGCTCTCTGCGCGCGTAACAGGTGCTCGGATGGGGGACAGGCGGATCGGCAGTTCGGTCAGGCAGAGGCGGTAACCGCCGGCGGCGATCGCAGATGCAGCGGATGACCGGTGCGGAGGTCGCGAACGACCGGCGCGTGTCCGCGCTGCAGGAATGCGGTGCTCACCGCAGGATACTGAATGTCGACCTCGCTGCCATTGCGGGCGAGCGAGCCACTGGCGCAGCAGCAACTCAAATTGCAACTGCACTTCGCCGCGTGGTCACTTTGGCCCGGGATTTGTTGTCCCGGCGCCGGCCCGCCAAGGCAGGTGATCAGGGCAAACGGACTCCCGCCCGAAGCCATGCTTGCGTCAATGACGCTCGCCAGCAGCCCGTTGAATGCAAAGACGAGCGCGACGACATATCCGACCACAGCATGACGCAGCTTGAAGCGCGGTTTCATGCCGCCCATTAGGCCCGTTACCGCGCCCCTGACCTTGATCGGGATCAACACGGGCGAAAGCGGTGATCAGTTCCGCGCTTCGTAATTGGTGGTGAAGTCCACCGGCGGCTCCGGGCCCCACAGATAGAACGAGTCCTCGTCGTCGTAGCGTCCCGCCTCCCAGAGCTGGGTCGCCGGGATGTAGTCGATGTCGGCGGAATATTCGGCGAAGCTTCCCCACGGATCGCGAACATAGTGGAAATAGTTCGAGCCCAGCACATGGCGGCCGAGGCCCCAGCCTTTGACGTGGCCCTTCGATGCCATGTGCATGGCACCGAGACCGATCTCGTCGATGCCGGCCACGTCCCAGCTGCAATGATGCATGCCCGGCGCCTCTGCCTGCGCGAAGGCCAGGATGTGATGGTCGCTGCCATGGATCGAATGCATGAAGGCCGCGAGCCCGGTGCTGTCCGACAGCCGCAAACCGAGGACGCGCGAATAGAATATCGTCGCCTCGTCGACATTGGTGGTGAAGGCGAGCAGGTGCGACAACCGGCGCGGCCGCACCACCGGTGCCTTGACGCGTGCGCAGGCGCCCATCACCCCTTCAGGCGACGACGACCAGGTCCCGCTCATCTTGTGATCGGGCGACACTTTCGGGGCGACCTTGATCTCGATCAGCAGGCCGGCCGGATCGCGGCACCACAGCCCGTTGCTTTCCAGCCCGAGCGGTGCATCGAGGATCTCGACGCCATTCTCTTCCATGCGCTCCTGGAAGTAGGGCAGGTCCTCCGCAAAACAGCCGAACGAGAGATGATGCAGCCGTTTGCTCTGCCCTTCGACAATGCGTCCCCAGCAGTGATCGCCGCCGGCGCTGAACAATTCCAGGCCGTGACGCGCGTTGCGAACATCGAGCCCGAAATCACTGTAGAATTGTTCCGCCGTTTTCAGGTCGGGAACTGCGAGCACGAACTGATCCAGCGAGTGGACTCCGACTTCTCCCTCATGCACCGAGGGCTGCGCAATGCTTCGAATTGTTGTCATGGCCGTTTTCTCCCTGCGAAACAGGCTAAGTGGCGGCCGCGGTCGGATACTTGACGTAGCTCAAAGCATCGGTGTGAGATGGGACATTGATGAGCGGCGGCTGCTGCTCAAAAATTTACCGATACTTTTCGTGAAAAGACGCTGACCCGAGCCCCCGGGCGTGGTGTCAAAACGGTTAATTGCGCGTAGCCGGTCAGACACGCTTTGCTAATCGGGAATCACATATACTTGGACGAATTTCGCGATTTGAAATCGCCCGCTTCCGCAGGTTTTGGATGGCCAATCACCCCGTGGACAACGTCCAGCACACGCATGTCAACGACGATGCCGAGATGTTCGATCTCGCGCCAGTGTCGCTCTGGCTGGAGGATTACAGCGCGTTAAAGGCGCTGTTCGATCAATGGCGCGCCGACGGCGTGTCTGACTTGCGTGCGCATTTCGCGGCCGACCTGTCGCGGGTGAAGCAATGTTCTGCCTGCATCCGGCTGATCAAGGTCAACCGCAAGACCCTGTCGCTGTATCGGGCGAACGACGCAGACCATCTGGTGGCCAATCTCGACACGGTGCTGCGCGACGACATGCTGACGGCTCATGTCGAGGAACTGGTGCAGCTGTGGGAAGGCAAACCCACGTTCCAAAGCCACACCGTGAATTATACGCTCACCGGCGAGCGGCTCGACATTCAGCTTCATGGTCGCATCCTGCCCGGGCATGAGGATAGCTGGCAGCGGGTGCTGATCGCGATCGAGGACGTCACCGATCGCGAAAATGCCCGCCGGAAGATGACCGCGAGCGAGAATTATGCCCTCGGGCTGTTCGCGCATTCGCCGGTGTCGCTGTGGGTCGAGGATTTTTCCGGCGTCAAGAAGCTGCTCGACGAGATCCGCGAACGCGGCATCACCGACTTTCGCGTGTTCACCGACGTGCATCCGGAATTCGTGACGCGTTGCCTGAGCGAGATCCGCGTTCTCGACGTAAACCGCCGCACCCTGGAGTTGTTCGGCGCGTCCGACAAGGCGGCGCTGTTAAGGGCGCTGCCCGATGTGTTCCGCGACGACATGGAAACGCATTTCCGCGAACAATTGATCGATTTGTGGGACAACAAGCTGTTCCAACTGCGCGAGGTGGTGAACTACGCGCTCGACGGCACCAAGCTTAACCTGCTGCTGCAATTTTCCGTTCTGCCCGGCAGCGAACGTGACTGGTCGCTGGTGCAGGTTGCGCTGACCGACATCACCGCGCGCAAGAAGGCCGAAGCCTATCTCGAATATCTCGGCACGCATGATGTGCTCACCAAGCTGTACAATCGTTCGTTCTATGTCGACGAGCTGAACCGGCTGGAGCGCAAGGGGCCGCATCCGATCACCATCATCATGGCGGACCTGAACGGCCTGAAGAATGCGAACGACGAGTCCGGCCACGCCGCCGGCGACGCGTTGTTGCGGCGCGCGGGCGAGGTGCTGAACTCGGTGGTCGAGAAGCCGGCCTATGCCTGCCGGGTCGGCGGCGACGAATTTGCGATCCTGCTGCCGGAGACGGACGAAGTGGCGGGTGAGGCCTTGATCCAGACCATCCAGGACCTGATCGCGATCAACAACACCTTCTACCCGGATATGACGCTGAGCCTGTCGATGGGGGTCGCGACTGCCGGCCATGGCGAACGGCTGGAATTCGTCGTCAAGCGCGCCGATCTTGCGATGCTGGAGGCCAAGCGCCAGCACTATTTCGAGACCGAGCACGACCGGCGCCGCGGCTCGGCGATACGCGCAAGTTGATCCGATCGCGTCCTATCGCACAAAGCGCTTGATCGGACCGCGTTGCGGCGTCACGTCATCGCCGAGATCGAGGAAGACTTCGTCGACATAGCACCAGCCCCAGCCTTCCGGGGGATCGTAGCCCTCGATGACGGGATGTTGCGTGGCGTGGAAATGCTTGGTCGCATGCTTGTTCGGCGAGTCGTCGCAGCAGCCGACGTGACCGCAGGTCCGGCACAGGCGCAGATGCACCCACCATGCGCCGGGAATTTTGAGGCATTCCTCGCAGCCGAGCGCACTCGGTGTCACCTTGCGGATAAAACTGCCATGGGTGCATTGCTTGGTCATGTCACGAGTTCCGTTCGCCGAGATAGCGGTGAAGCGCCGCCACCACCTGCGCGCCTTCGCCGATCGCGCCGCCGACCCGCTTGACCGAGCCGGAGCGTACGTCGCCGACCGCGAACACGCCGCGAATGCTCGATTGCAGCGGATTTTCGCCATGACCGGCGGAGCATTCCTTACCGGTCACCACGAAGCCGGCGCGGTCGAGTTCGACGCCGCAATCGGCCAGCCAGGCGGTTGCCGGGGCGGCGCCGATGAACAGGAACAGGTTGCCGACCGCCGCCTCGTCTTCCTCGCCGGTATTGCGGTTGCGCCAGCGCACGCGCTCGAGCCGCCCATCGCCCGCAAGTCCGATGACTTCGGTGTGCGGTATCACCTCGATATTGGGCGCAGCCGCGATCCGGTCGACCAGATAGCGCGACATGGTGGCGGCGAGGCCGGCGCCACGGACGACGATCCGCACCGTCGCGGCATGCGCGGCGAGATAGACCGCGGCCTGGCCGGCGGAATTGCCGCCGCCGACGATCATGACATCCTCGTTCGCGCATAGCCGCGCTTCGATCGGCGAGGCCCAGTACCAGACGCCGCGGCCTTCGAAATCGCCGAGATTGTCGACCTCGAGCCGGCGGTAGCGCGCGCCGCTTGCGATCACCACCGCGCGTGCCTGGATACGGCCGCCGTCAGTATCGAGGCGAAACGGTCCGTCAGGCTGCGAGCAGTCGAGCCGCGTGACCGCCAGCGGGTTCATGATCTCGCTGCCGAATTTCTGCGCCTGCACGAAGGCGCGGCTGACCAGCGCCATGCCGGAAATGCCGGTCGGAAAGCCGAAGTAGTTCTCGATCCGCGCGCTGGCGCCGGCCTGTCCGCCATACATGCTGCGTTCGACCACCATCACCGACAGGCCTTCGGAGCCCGCATAGACCGCGGTCGAAAGACCGGCGGGGCCGCAGCCGACCACGACCACGTCATAGACCTTGTCCGGGTCGATCTTCTCCAGCATCCCCAGCGCATGCGCGAGCGTGTTGTCGTCGGGATTGCGCAACACGTCGCCGTTCATCGTCACCACCAGCGGCAGGTCGTCCGGCTGCGGGGCGTAGCGGGCGATGACGTCTTGCGCTTCGCGGTCGGTCGCGGGATCGAGCAGGTGATGCGGATAGGCATTGCGGGTGAGGAAGTTCTCGATCCGCACCACGTCGACGGCGCTGTGCGCGCCGATCAGAACGACGCCGCCGGCGCCGCTCTCGATCAGCGATACCCGCCGCAGGATCATGGCGCGCATAACCCGCTCGCCAAGCTCGGCTTCCGCGATCAGCAATTGCCGCAGACCGGCGGGCGGAATCACCAGCGCCTCGACCTCGCCTTCGGCATGCGCGTCAAGCAGCGACGGGTCTCCCGCCAGCGAGCCGACCTCGGCCATGAACTGGCCCGGGCCAAAATCCACGATTGGCGTGACATGGCCGAGGCCGTCGCGCTGGCTGGCGACCACATGCCCGGACAGGATGACGTGCATGCCGCGCGGCTGGCCGGTCAGGAACAGGGCTTCGCCATCGCCGAAGCGACGCACTTCGCCGAAACGGTGAAGCCGCGCGATCTCCTGTGCAGTCAGGGTCGGAAAGGCCTGCGCGTAGCGGGCATAGGTTGCGGGTGTGATGGCGACGTTTGCGGCTTTGTCCGACAAGGGACTGATCCTTTCACGTTGAGGCTGCGAGGCTAGTCGTAACCGGCGGGCGCGGCCATGCGTCTTTTGCCCATACTGGCTCGGGCTTGCGCTGCGAGCATGACGGCCACGCATATTTCTCCCCGGTCCATTGCGTGCTACCTGCATCACCGAGGCGAGTTCCGGAGGCGGCGATGACCACGGTCAGCACGATCGAACAGCTCGAAACGATCTATGGCACGCCCGCCGAGGCCGCGATCGTGAAGGAAACCGGCCACATAACCCCGGACTATGCGCGCTACATCGCGGCATCGTCGTTCGCGATGCTCGCCACCGCCGGGCCGGACGGCCTCGATTGCTCGCCGCGCGGCGACCTCCCGGGCTTCGTGCGGGTCGCCGATCCGAAAACGCTGATCCTGCCGGACCGCCACGGCAACAACCGGATCGACTCGCTGCGGAATATCCTCGCCGATCCGCGGGTCGCGCTGCTGTTCCTCATTCCTGGATTTGGCGGCACGTTGCGGGTGAATGGCAGCGCCCGGATTTCGATCGAGCCGGCGCTGCTGGACAGTTTCAGGATAGACGGCAAGCCGCCGCGCAGCGTGCTCATCGTCGACGTGGAGTCGGTCTATTTCCAGTGCGCGCGGGCGGTCATCCGCTCCGACCTCTGGAATCCACAGCGGCACGTCGATCCCAAGTCGCTGCCGAGTGCGGGGCAGATCCTGTCCGCCATCTCCTCGGCGCGGGTCGGCGGCGAGGCTTACGACAAGGCGTGGCCGCAGCGCGCCCGGGAAACCCTGTGGTGATGCGATGACGCATATCCTGATCCTCGGCGCCAGCGGCCTGATTGGGCAATTCGTCGCCGCCGACCTGATCCGTCGCGGCATGAAGGTGACCGCGGCGGCGCGCCGCTTCTCGTCTGCCCAGCGCGACATGTTCCGGGATGCCGCGCGCGAGACACCGATCGCCAGCCTCGACGTTCTCGGCCTTAAGGCGCTGATCGCGCAGAGCGGCGCCGACATCGTGCTGAATTGCGTCGGCGTGCTGCAGGACCAGCCGGGAAAGTCCACCCACGAGGCGCATGACGGATTTATCGAGCGGCTGATCGCGGCGTTGTGCGCGGTCGGGCGGCCGGTGCTGCTGATCCACACCTCGATCCCCGGCGAGCCCGGCGGCGATGTCACGCCATTCGCGCAGAGCAAGCGGCGCGCCGACGGGCTGATCGTGGAATCCGGCTTGCCGCATGCGATCCTGCGGCCCGGCATGGTGCTCGCGCCTGCGCCTTACGGCGGCAGCGCCATGCTGCGCTCGCTCGCGGCCCTGCCGGTGGATCTGCCAACGGCTTTGGCCGAACGGCCGTTCCGCTATGTCGCGGTGGAGGATATCGCCGAGACGGTGGCGGTTCTCGCCGAACGCTGGAAGCCGGGCGAGCCCTCCGCGGCGGTCTACGACCTGATGCATCCTGAACCGCACAGGCTGGAAAGTGTGATTGTCCGCTTGCGCCGGTGGCTCGGCGATATCTGGCCGTGGCGGCTTCGCATGCCTGAATTCATGATCGATCTCGGCGCCAAAGCCGGCGACCTGTCGTCATGGCTCGGCTGGTCGCCGCCGATGCGCTCGACCGCCATTGCCGAATTGCGACGCGGCGTGGTCGGCGATCCTGCACGCTGGATGACCGATACCGGGATTGCGCCGCGTTCGCTCGATGCCGTGCTGAACGAGCGTCCGGCGACGGTGGAGAACCGCTGGTTCGCGCGGCTTTATCTGCTCAAGGCGCTGATCATCACAGTGCTCGCGGTGTTCTGGCTGGTATCGGGGCTGATCGCGATCACGGTCGCCTATGACGATGCGCTCGACATGATGGTCCGTTCTGGCTTTCCAGGCGGTCAGTCGCACGCGTTTGTCATTACGTCGAGCCTGACGGATATCGCGGTCGGGCTGCTGATCGCGTTTCGCCGCACATCCCGGATCGGGCTGGTCGCTGGCATCGTGGTCGCCGTTGGCTACATGTTCGGGACCGCAATCCTGACGCCGGCGCTCTGGATCGAACCGCTCGGCGCTCTGGTCAAGACCGGACCCGCGATCGTGTTGATGATTTTCGCGCTTGCGATGTCCGATGATCGGTGATTCATCCAGATGATCCCACCCGGCGATCCGCAGCTTCACAAGATCGGCGAGCCGGGCGGGCGCGGGCTCATCCTCTATGACGGCGTCTGCGTCCTGTGCTCGGGCTGGGTGCGCTTCGTCGCCAGCCGCGATGGCGAGCGTCTGTTTCTGTTCACGCCAATCCAGAGCGATTATGGCCGGGCGCTGGCGCTGAAGCACGGCATCGATCCTGACAATCCGCAAAGCAATGCGGTTCTGATCGACGGGACCGTCAATCTTCGCTCCGATTCAGCGATTGCCGCGCTGTCGCGTCTGCCGCGCTATGGCTGGGTGCGCGCGTTCCGCATTGTGCCGAAGCCGCTGCGGAACTGGGCCTATGGCATGATTGCGCGCAACCGCTATCGCTGGTTCGGCCGGCACGATGTCTGCGATATCGGCGGCGCGGCATATATGGACAGGGTTGTGGGGTAGGGTGCCCCGGGCCGAACTTCGGTCCGCCAGCCTCAATCTTCCGCGGCGCAGACATCACGCGCTACCCGCGTCTCCCGAGCGATCTGGGTGATCTCGAAGGGCGCGAACAGGCCGAAATCGGTTTCGGTGATGCGACCTTCGGCGACCTGTGCGCGGATGCCGGATAATACGCGATCCTTGCTCGCGGACGCATGCTGCAAGGCCTGGCTGCGGGGGTCCGCGCCGATGCCGGGGCGGCGCGTGCGGCCGTCGACGAACTGCTCCGTCTTCTCCGCGGCCGACAGGCGGCGAAAGAAGGTGCTGGCAGTTTCCACGGCCAGCGCGCGATTGTCGGGATCGCACAGCATCCAGCTATTCTGCCGGTAGATGCAGTCCGCCGCTTCGGCCCAGATCGCGGCGGAGAGCGCGTCGTCGATCGGCTTCGGCCGTTTCCCGGTGATCGCAGAGACGGCCGGCAAGCCGCTGGCGGTTTGCAGCGACCTGTATAACCGGCGGTGCTCGATGGCATCGCCGAGGCCGAACCGCGCAAAGGGTACGCATGTCCGGAGCAGGATCGCGTTTTCCGCGTTGCCGATGCGGTCCATGCTCGCGTCAATGGCGACCGTTGCCGGTGGCCTGACCCCGCCAGCCGCGATCTGCATCCTGGCCTGCGACAAGGTCGGCGCGCGGATGGTGCCGCTCGCGCCGAGCAGGCCGATTCCCAACGCGATCACCGCGCCGAGTATAATCGGCAATGGACCGGCGCTTTTCTGCGCCTGCAAGGCCTGCTGAAGACGGATCTGCTCGATCGCCTTCATCGATGCGAACCCAGGCGGGCCAGACGGGCTCCGGACAAATTTCATTCAGACTGTCTCGTGATGGAGGAGGCTCACGCGATCGCGCGCATACCGCATCTCTCCGTGCGATCATGGAGACAGCGAGGCAGGCGCCCGCACCTGCGCGGTCTTGGTGAGGGCGGCGTCAAACCGTTCGTTCGGATTTGATGCAAATGCCGGACGATGCCTGGACGGTTCGAGCGACCAGGCACGTCATCACAGCGAGCGTGAGGTCGTGCCCTTGTAGAGGATCGGGCCGGTCGGACGGCCGATCGGCGAGCCGCCTGCGGGCTCGAGCGTGATCTCGAATAACTGGTCGGGTCCGGTGGGCGGCAGCTTGTCGAGATTGAGTTGCACGGTCCGCGCACGATCGATCAGGCCGACCGATCGCGGCCCGACATTGCGATCCCACAAGGTCCAGATTTCGAGTGCGCGGCCGGGCGGCACCGCGATGTCGGTCAACGGGATCATCTCGACGCGGCCGTCGGCGAAGGCATTGACGACGGCGCCGGGCTGCTTGGTATCATCATTGACGAGGATCGCGACATAGACCGGCTTTCGCACCGCTTCGCGCGTCGCATAGGTCAGGGCTACACCGGCGACGATGGCAAACACCAGTGCGGATGCAAGCGAGGTCGCGGTGGCCGCCCGCAGGCCGTCGATCGAGTTCCAGAGCCGTGCGAACCAGCCCGGCTGCGGACGGCGATCGGCCGGCGTTGACGCTGCGACACCGGTTTCGATCCGCTGCCACAAGGCGGGATCCGGTGGCATGGCCGGTGCGGTGCGGTCCAGATCGGACAGGCGCTCACGCCATTGCGCAACCAGCGCGGCAAACGCGGCGTCGGTTTCGACGCGGCGCTCCGCTTCGGCGCGCTGCGCCGGATCGAGCAGGCCCGACACAAACTCGGCGGCGAGAATGTTGTCGCGCTCGGTCATCCCATGCACTCCTGCAGGGAGAGAAGGCCGCGCCGGGTCCAGCTCTTGGCGGTGCCGAGCGGCACGCCGAGCTTGCCGGCCAGTTCGCCGTGGCTCATGCCGTGGGCGTAGGCGAGCACGACGGCCGAACGACGCTTGAGATCGAGTTGCTCCAGGCAGCGACGCAGCGCGCTTGTCTCCGGCAGCATGGCAAATGCCGCTTCCGCCGAGGCCTCGGGCCATTCGCTGTCGCTATCGGAGGCCGGATATTTCGCTTCCTCCTGAAGCAGCGTCAGCGCCCGGTTGCGCAGCACCGTATAGATCCAGGTCCGGCCGCTACCGCGCGACGAATCGAAGCTTTTCGATAGCCGCCAGATTCTGAGGAACGCCTCCTGCACCGCCTCGTCGGCGAGGTCGCGTCGACGCAGAATGCGAAATGCAACGCCGGTCATGCGGGCGGCTTCCATATCGAATATCACGCGCAAAGCCGCGCGGTCGCCGCCGGCGCAGCGCAACAGCGCTGCGGTCAACTGCGCCTCATCGGCCTGGTCGTCCATCGTCATTCCGGAACCGGTCCCTGTTGCGTCTGCGTATAGCAGCCCTGTTCCGATGTATCGACCGGTTACCCGGGCACCGCGGCGTTTGGATGCAGGGAACCCGCAAAAAGATTTTTTCTCGGGCTGCATCCAAACCGGCATCCCGGCCGGTATCCGCCACGACCCCAACCCCCGGGGCGCAAAAGCAGGGAGTTTTGCAGATGACGTTCAAGACATTGCTGGCCGCAACCGCGGCCGTCACATTTTCCGCTGTCGCGGCGCAGGCCGCTCAGGTCGCAGCCCTGATCGGCAATGACACCATCGCCATCGTCGATACCGACGCCAAGAAGGTGACGAAATCGATGAAGGTCGACGGCATCAAGGGCGACATCCTCGGTATCGACGTACGCCCGGCCGACGGCATGCTCTATGCGCTCGCCGCGGACGGCACGCTCTACACCATTGGCATGGACGGCAAGGCCACCGTGAAATCCAAGCTCGAGACCATGCTGAAGCAGGGCGTCTGGGCCACGGTCGACTTCAATCCGGCCGCCGATCGTCTCCGCGTGATGGGCAATGACGGCACCAGCCTTCGCGTCAATGTCGATGACGGCAAGGTCATCACCGATGGCAGCCACAAATACGCCGACAGCGATGCCAGCAAGGGCAAGACCCCGATGATCGGCGCCGGCGCCTATACCAACTCGGTGAAGGGCACGAAATCGACCGATCTGTTCAACATTGATCTCGGCACCGGAGCATTGGTGAAGCAGGTTCCGCCAAATGACGGCGTTCTCAACACGGTCGGCATGCTCGGTGCCTCGCCGAAGATGATCGCGTTCGATATCTGGTCAGACGGCACCAAGAACGAGGCCTGGGCGATGACCGGCGCCGATCTGTGGTCGGTCGATCTGAAGACCGGCAAGGCCACCAAGGCTGCGACCATCGAAGGCGTGAAGGGTGACGTGAAGGACATCGCGATCCTGCCGGCGATGTAACCAGCTCTCGGATCATAGGCTACTCGTCCGGCGTGCGACCTTCCAGCGGGCGCCGGAATGAGGAGGCGCGCCGCGCTCAGGTCCCTCTGGGCGCGGCGTTTTTCATGACGCTGCGAGCAAAAGCTCAGTGAGCCGGTCCGGCATGTCGATCATCGCATCATGTCCGCAGGGCATGTCGTGCACGTTCCAGGACGGATCGGCCCTGAGCCGTGCCGCGATGGCGTCGAAGCCGGCCGAGTTGAAGCCCTTCGCGCGGATATAGGTCTTGCGGGCGATCCTCTCGCGCGCGCCGGTCAGCTTGACCGGATCGCCATAGGTGCCGATCGGCTGCGGCGTGCATTTCCTGTCGACGTAGGCGCGATCTTTTTCGTTGACGTTGAAGATGGCCGCGCTGGCCGGCGGAATGCCCAACTCGCCGCGCCTGATCGCGGCGTTGACATTGTCGCGCAATCCCTGCCGCGACAGGCTCATGATGGTCGCGCCGTTCTCCGGAACAAACGCATCGAGGAACACGATCGAAGCGATCTGCTTCTGCGCCTTTTCGGCGACGCCGGAAATCACCAGGCCGCCATAGGAATGGCCGACGAGAACCACGCGCTGCAAATCCTCGAAGCGGATGATGTTGGCGATGTCGTCGATATGGGTGGTCACAGTCGGCCGCGTGCCGATCAGATGCGAGCGGTCGCCGAGCCCGGTGAGCGACGGCGAATAGACCTTGTGCCCCTGCTTTTCGAGCCGGTCGGCGACGCGTCGCCAGCACCAGCCGCCGCGCCAGGCGCCATGCACCAGCACGAAACTGCGGCTGTCGTTCTGCGCGAGCGCGGGCGCGGCAAGCGTGCTGGCCGCGACCGCGGTACCTGCGATCAGCGAGCGGCGGGTGAGGGGGTTGCAATTGTTGTTCATGAGCGGCGCTCTTTCGACTCCCTCCCCCTGAAAGGGGGAGGGTTGGGGT
>CAZXJZ010000101.1:0-16205 GCA_964641065.1 uncultured Hyphomicrobiales bacterium
CATCGATTATCTTGCATTGTATCGGCCGAAGCGTGCCGACCTGATCGTCGGCATGCTGATGATTGCGGTTCTGCTGCCGCTCGGCGATCTCAGTTCGTGGCTGACCGGCCGCGATCTGGTCCCGCTGGCGGTGGTCGACGCCTACAAGACGGCGCGCAGTTCGGGGACGCTGGTGCTGCTGGCGATCGCTCTGGTCGTCGCGGCGCCGCTGATGGAAGAATTGCTGTTCCGCGGATTTCTGTTTCCGGGATATGCGGCATCGCGGCTAGGGCCGTGGGGCGCGATCGTGCTCACCTCGGCCGGCTGGTCGGTGATGCATGTCCAGTACGAGGCATTCTATCTCGTGCACATCTTCGTGCTTGGTTGTGCGTTCGGCTGGCTGCGCTGGCGAAGCGGTTCGACGCTGCTCACCGTGACCCTGCACGCGATCGTCAATGCGGTCGCGCTGGTGCAGGTCGCCTTTCTGGTCGAGCGGGCAGGGTAGCGCGGAGCATCAGCGCTTCGAATAGAAGCCGTCGCGAATGGCTTCGAGGCGGGTCTGAGGCGTATAGTTGCCGTTGCGTTCGGCCTGCCTTTTAATGGCGTCATCGCATGCGACGCGGCCAACGGACCGGATGCGCCAGGTGCTGTTATCGATCTCGCGGTACTCGCAGGTATTTCCGTCCGCGGACGTGACCAGGATCGAGCCGGTGCGGATGCTGTCGGCGGAGGAGCCGCTCGAAACTGCCGGCGCCTGCCGAGCAGAAAAATCCGGAAGGAGCTTGCCGTCGGACAGACTGGTGGCAATGACAAAGACCAGCATGATGGCGGCCAATACGAGGCGCGGACCGTCGCGCTCAATCCACCGAGGCTGATCCGGCCCGCCCATGCTTGCCATGATGCGCTTGATCATGCGTGTCACCCTGCCTGAACTACCGACCACATTACGGTGATCAGGGTTGACGAATGGTATGCGAGCGAAAAACCTAGCTTCATCAATGCCCTTACGGCTCCGTCTCGATCCGTTTGCCGCCCCGTGCCGTTGGAACCAGATGTAACCGATCGCGATTCGCTGGTAGAATTGGCCCATGAACACATTGTCCGAGATTCCCATCATCGATGTCCGCGAGGGCGGTCCGCTGCGCCAGGCCGAGGCGGGCGCGGTACGCGCGCGGGCCTTGCGCGACGATTGCCTGTCGTTTTTTCCGCGTCCGGTCGCGGCGGCCTTGCCGCTGCTCGACGGGCTGGCGCGGCGCTGGCTGTCGCGGTCGCAATCGCCCTATGTCGGCGAGATCGAAGGCATCGCCGCGACGCTTGGCTTCAGCGGCGTCTGGTTCCTGAACGGCTCCTATTCGTGGGGCTGCACCACCATGAGCCGGGACGAGGATGGAGAACCCTGGCTCGTGCGGACACTCGACTGGCCGTTTCCAGGCCTCGGCCGCCACGCCGAGATCGCTCACAAATGGGGCGAGGCGGGTGATTTCTACAGCGTCACCTGGCCGGGCTATGTGGGCACGCTGACCGCTTTGGCGCCGGGACGGTTCGGTGCGGCGATCAACCAGGCCCCGTTGTGGCGGCGAACCCGTCACCCCTGGTTGCGGCCCTATGATCTGGCCGCCAATGCGATCAAGACATGGCGCGTGCGGAACATTCCGCCGGATCAGCTGCTGCGTCAGGTCTTCGAAACCTGCCCGGATTTTGCAACCGCCCGCGCCATGCTCGAACGGACGCCGGTCGCGCGCCCGGTAATCTATTCGCTGGCGGGAACGCTTCCGGGCGAGCGCTGCGTGATCGAGCGGACCGAAACGGATTTCGAAACCCGATCAACCGCGACCGTGGCAGCCAACGACTGGCATACCTGCCGCGATCCGTGGGAAGCGCGGATCGGCGGCGACCTGATCCTGACCTGCCGCTATGAGGAGGCCGGCGAGAACAGCCGCTGCCGCCGCGAAACAATGCAGAGCTTTTCCGGCTCGCTGATGCGCGAGCCGTTCGGCTGGCTGACGGCGCCTATCAACAATCGGTTTACGCGCCTTGCCGTCGAAATGTGCCCGGCGCGCGGCGTGCTGCGCGTGATGGGGCTCGAACGTATCGGGGAGGAGATGACCGCAACGCCGGTAACCGCGATCAGGGAGGTGGCGGCGTTACCCTCACTTGCGGCCTGATCCGGAAGACGTCATTCGCTGCCATCGTCGCGACATGACGGGATGAACAATAATGAAAGGCGGCCAATTCGTCGGCCGCCGATTCTCTCAGGGAGGACACAATGAGAGTTCTGATACTTGCCGCGACTTTGGCGCTCGTTGCCGGCAACGCTCATGCCGCCGCCTGCAAGGTCGAAGCGTCGAACAAGAAACTCGCCGGCGCGGCGCTGAACAGCTTCATGACGAAATGCGAGAAGGACGCCCAGGCGCTGTGCGACCAATCCGCAGCCGACAAGAAACTTGCCGGCGCCGCCAAAACCAGCCACGTCAAGAAATGCATGACGGATGCGGTCGGCAACTGATCGCCGGCGAAGGATCCTTCGAAAGGCAGGCCCGCGGCGCGCGGGCCTTGTGGCTCACATCGCTGACGCTGGCAGGCTCGGAACGCTAACCGCGGCGAGGCCGTGACGGACGTTAGTCCGGTCCGGCGCCGTTCCTGGTCTGAAATCCATTGCGGATCGCATCGATGCGTCGCTCGAATTTCTGAGCGCGTGTCGGACCCGCCGACTCAAGGCCGACCGCGTCGTCGCAGTGAAGTTCGCCGCCTTCGCGAAGCACGCCGGTCTTGTTATCGAGCCAGCGGCGCCGGCAATTGTGGCCATATTCCGGGACGAACACGACCGCGCCGCTGCTCAACGCTTCGCCGGTCTCGACCGCAGCTGTGTGCTGCGCGAGTGCGCGGGCGTTTGCCACGGCATGGGTCATTCTGGCATGGAGCGCGTAGACGCTGATCGATCCGCCAAGGACCAATGCAACTGCGACGGCGGCGATGAACGCGTGCTGCCACTCGCGGTGCCGGGTCTTTCGGCGGTGGGCCGGGGCAACGGCTGCGCGCGCGACGACAGGCGCGGCAACGCGCGGCGGCGGAGCGCGATACTTTCCGACATGAGGACGCAGTGGGTGGTTGGCAGCCATGGCTGCCACCAATGCAACAGGTCAGCTGTCGATCGCATGAAAGTTGCGCGATCAACTTGAATCCAATTCAAGCTAAAGGCACCACAAATTCGGCACGCGTTGCGATGGAGCGGGCGGCGGCGCCTTACTGTTCGGAGCTACGCGACGAGCTTGCGGTACAGGTGCCATGTCGCATGGCCGAGGACCGGCATCACTACCGCCAACCCGATGAAAGCCGGCAGCGAGCCGAGAACCAGCAATCCCGCAACGATCAAGCCCCAGGCCGCCATCACGACCGGATTGAGAACAACCGCCCGCACCGAGGTCAACAGCGCCGTAGCGGCGCCGACGTCGCGGTCAAGCAGAAGCGGAAAGGAGATCACCGTGAGGCAGAACGCGACCAGCGCAAACACGAAACCGATGGCGTTTCCATAGATCATCAATTCCCAGCCGGCTTTGGTGGTGAAGACCTGACGGACAAACGGTCCGATCGCGTCGGGCGCGGCATAGACACCGAACAGCGATTGATACAGCGAGCGCGCGACCCCGATCCACAGCAGGAACAAGCCCATCAGCAGCAGGCCGATGGCGACGATGGCCGGAAACCCCGGCGCCCGGGTGACACCAATGGCAGCCTCAAACGACGGTTGCTCGCCCCGTTCGCGGCGGCGGCTCAGTTCGTACATCATCAACGCAGCCACCGGTCCCAGCAACGCGAAACCAGTGATCAGCGGGAATACCAGTGGCAGCACGCTGTAGCCGAGTGCCATGCCGGCGAGTACGAGACCGACAAGGGGGTAGATGATACAGAGAAAAATGGCGTGGGTCGGCCACAGCTTGAAGTCTTCCCAACCTTGACGCAGAGCGTCTCCGAGATCGGAAAAGCCGATGCGGCGAACGACGGGCAGGTCCGCTTTCCGGTCGTCGGCAGGCGTAAGAACGTGGAACTGCGCCATGGGCAACTCTCCCTGTTCTGCGGTATTTTGCCAGCCGGGAACGATGTGGCGCGGTGAACAAGCCGGTCACGTCGGTCTCAGCCTGTCGCGCCATGCTAGAATAGAATGCGCGCCGGCAAATTCACGCTTTCGTGCATCGTCGGCGCCTGACGCCCTGCGAGTGCCGCAAAGTCGCCCTAGGGAACTCGAGACCCGAAACCGGGAAATGGAATGAAGCTTCGTACCGTCTCAATCGCACTGATCGGGCTTGCCGCGCTCGTGGGCGTCGCAGCGATCGTACTGCCTTTGGCGTTGACCGCGTCGGTGCCGAGCGCTGGTCCGGCAGCGCCGTCGGACACTGCGATGATCGCGCATTGGGAGAAGCATCGCGCCACGCTCGATGAAATCACCGACATGCTCCGGCGCGACCCGGCTTTGAACCGGCTGGGCCTAACCTGGAGCGATCCCGACGACCCCGAGCGCGCGCATGTGCCTGCAGCCCGTATCGCGGATTACCGCGATCTGATGCGCGAGGCTGCGATCATCAGCGTCAGCCGCGGACATCGGTCGGTGCAGTTTTTGTTCTATTCGAGCGGTCTGCCGGCCAACGGCTTCGGCAAAGGCTTTGTCAGGGGCGAGGCGTCGCGGCACGCGGAAATCGTTGACGGGGATCTCGACAAAGCGGCGGCTGGCCGGAAAAAGGTCTTGCTCCAGCGACCGATCGCCGAAGGCTGGTGGCTGCAGCGCGACGGCAGCTGATAGAGCGCAACGAGGGTGCTGCCCTTATTTCGAGCAGCCGGCAGCGGCGTTGCGCCATCGCAAAGCGTAGTCGGAGGTGTTTCGTCATAAGACGCCAAGTTGGCTTTTTCAGCAGCGGGCATGCGTCATGGCAATTGTCACAATCATTGTCGGTCATCCGCAACGGACCACCTTTTGCGAGGCGCTGGCGGAAGCCTACCGGCGCGGCGCGGAGAAGGCCGGCCATCGGGTGCATCTGTTCAAACTTGCGGAGCTGAATTTCGAGCCGATCCTCAGGGAAGGGTATCGCAAGGAACAACCGCTCGAACCCGATCTGCGCGCGGCCTATGACGCGCTCGCGGCAAGCGATCACTGGGTGCTGATATTTCCGCTCTGGTGCGGCGACATGCCGGCCATTTTCAAGGGATTTTTCGAACGCATTCTCCAGCCCGATCTGATCAAGCGGCAGGGCACCGAGAACGCCATGAACTGGCGCATCTTCGAGAAGAAATCCGCACGCATCATCATGACCATGGGCATGCCGGTGTCGATCTATCGCTTCTGGTATGGGCCGCACGCACTGAAGCTCTTGAAATACAACATCCTGAATTTCATCGGCATCAAGCCGGTGCGCGAGACGCTGCTAGGCATGATGGCGGAATCGACCAACGAAAAGCGCGATCGCTGGCTCAAGCAGACCGAGACCATGGGGGAACGCGCCGAATAGCGGAACGAACCTTTGCCGCCCAGCTATCGCTCGGTTCTGGATTTGGACTTTCGCGGACGGTCGTGCGGAATCTCACGGGACATCCACCAGTCGACCACACGATCGCCCGCAAGGTAGCGCCCAACGGGCCCGAAATTCGCCCAGAAGCCCACATTGTAGCGGGTCCGCGGGCGAGCCACGGTTGCCGCCTTGAACACCACCCGGGCAACCTTGTCCAAGGGCATGGTGCCGAAGGTCTTTGGGTCGAGGAAATCCAGCATGTAGGCGCCGACATTGCGCTTGTAGAGATCGTACGGAGAATCCGCGCCGGTCTCCGGGATCTTGGCGATCACCTTGTCGCGGTAGGGCGATGCGAACGGCCCCGGCAAAACGCTGACAAGGTCGACCCCGAACGGCTTGATCTCCGCGCGCATCGCGTCGGCGAGTGCCTCCACCGCGTATTTGGTCATGTGATAAACCCCGCCGCCCTGTGCTGTGACACGGCCGGCGAGCGACGAAATATTGACGATGCGGCCGCGCCCGGCTTTGCGCATGCCGGGCATGACCAGTTGCGACATGCGCAGCAAGCCGAACACATTGGTTTCGAACGAGCGGCGAACATCCTCGGGGCTGACTTCCTCCAGAGGGCCGTACTGACCATAGCCGGCATTGTTGATGAGCACACCCACCGGTCCATGGCGACGCTCGATATCGGCAATCGTGGCGGTCCGCGAGGCCTCGTCGGCGACGTCGAGTCGCAATGTTTCGCATCCGATGGCCGCGAGCGGTTCGAGGCTTGAGGGGTCTCGTGCGGTCGCGACCGTGAGATAACCGGCCTCCCGCAGCAGCATCGCGGTTGCCTGGCCGAGGCCGCTCGAGCAGCCGGTGATCAGGATGGGAGAGGTACGGTCAGGCGCAGGCATGGTTCAAGCCACCGGGTCGCTGAATTCGGCATTCGTCGCGATGAATGCGGGTATGAAAAGACAGTACGGCACCACGTTTAATTCGCGTGCGCGAGCGCGATCGCGCGCGGCCAGACGATCGTCGGCCTTCGGTTCGAAGCGGCGCTCGGGGGTAGGCGGGGACGGCGGCGGACATGGCTTCTCCCGGCATTGGTACGGCCCTATCTAGTCAAGACGCGGAACTCGGCCAGTCCATCCTGACGGCAAGGCATGCCGGAGTTTTAGGCGTAATGATGTTTGCACCGGAATATTGCAGTTGCGTTGCTCTGGATCAAACATATGCAATTGGGTTCACGTCGCTGCTTCCCGTGCAGTCATAGGTGCAGCGTCATCCCTCGCCGTCGTATGTCCTGCTGTCAGCACGCGGGGAATGTCGGTCACGGTGTCGAACCAGGCGTGCGGATGGCGCGCACGCAGCGCGTCTGGGTCGGCGTAGCCCCAGGCCACGCCGCCAAATGCGATGCCGGCGGCGTCCGCGGCATCCATGTCCCGCATCTCGTCGCCGATGGCAATGGCCGCCGATGGTGAAAGCTTGGCACGGCTGACAATCCGTCGGAATTTCGCGGCCTTGCCGAACAGCGAGGCGCCGCAGGCGAAATCAGAGAAGTAGGCGGCGTTGTCGCCGAGCTGCAGCCGTGCATTGGTCTCGCTGTCCGAACTGACCAGCGCCATCCTGATGCCGTTGCTTCGGAGCGTGTCCAGCATTTGCGGAATGCCGGGAAACAGCGGCAGCTCGCCAAGCTGCGCGCGCTTCATCCGCCGCATATGCGCCGCGATGCGGGGCACTTTCCATAACGGCACTTCCAGGTGGTTCAGAATCGCACGCGTGCCGGCGCGCCGGAGCCCCGCGATCTCGTCCTGTACGATCGGTCTGAAATTGAACTCGCGCGCGACGTCGTTCACGACCCGCAGAAACCACGGAAAGCTGTCGACCAGCGTGCCGTCGAGGTCGAAGATGACGAGCGCATACGGTCCTGCCTGATGTCGCATCCGCGTTGCTTCTCAAAGGATCATGGATTTTGTCGGGGCAAGAGGCGATATTGAGCGCGGAAGACTTGCGAGGGCATGTGATGACGTTTCGTTCAATTCTGCTCGCATTTGTGGTCATCGGATGTGTCGCTGCGAAGGCCGGACCTGTGGCGGCGGCGGATTACGCGCCTTTGAACTGCGCCGATGCCGCGTCCCCCGCCGAGAAGGCGATCTGCAGTCATTATGGTCTGGGCCAGTCCGAGGCACGGATGGCGACACTGTATCAGTGGAGCACGGCCTTTGTCGGCATGGGGCAACGCGGGGACATGCAGGATGCGCAGCGCGATTTCCTGAAGCGGCGTGAGCAATGCGGGGCGGATGTCGCATGTCTGCGGCGGATTTATGAAACGAGGATCGGCCAGTTGCAGAGCGTGATGGAGCAGGTCCGCGCGCGCGGACCGTTCTGACCGGATCGGCAGGCGGGCGGATCGTCAATTGAGATCCTCGTTCGGAATCTTCAGCATCTTGCCGCACGCCTTGCAGTGCACTGCATCGGGGTCATGTGTCATCAGTCCGCAATCGGAACATTCGAATCGCACCTTGTTGGGACGCAATACCGCGCGCGCAAGATTGAAGAACAAGGTTACGCCAAAGATCATGATGGCGACCGAAATCAGACGACCGGTTGTGCCCTGCAAGGTGATATCGCCGAAGCCGGTCGTGGTCAGCGCCGTGACGGTGAAGTAGAGCGCGTCGGCATAGTTCTTGATTCCGGGATTGGTGGCGTACTGGGTTTCGTAGACGAAGCCGGTCATCACAAACAGGAACACCAGGAAGTTCGCGACCGCTATGATCACTTCCTCATGCTCGCGGAAGTAGGGGAAATCCGCACGCAGGCGCGCGAGCAGCTGATAGCTCCGGAGAAAGCGTAGCGTGCGCAGGATACGCAGGAAGCCGGCCGGCTCGCCCACCAGCGGCGCCAGAAACGATACGATGGCTGCCGCGTCGGCCCAGGTGACGGGGTGGAGCAGGTCGCGCAGCGGACGATCGCTGATGATCAAGCGGGCGATGAAGTCGGCAAGGATAATGAGCCCGAATCCGACATCCATGACCTCGATCCAGTTTTCACGGGGAATGAAGGAGGTCGCGACGATGAAGACGAGGGTTATGACGTCGAAAATCAGGAGGCCGTAGCGGAAGCGATGCGCCTCCTCGGACCGTCCCTCATAGAGCGTCTTGAGGCGTATCCTGAGGTCCGTCACCGTTCTGCGGTCAGCCATGCCGGGTCCGTTCGTTCTCACTCGTCGCTGAATCTATAGCAAAGCGGGCAGGGGTGGGGTGGACGCGTGTGCTGCTCGCCTTATGCCTCGACGCGAACATAAGGCCGGATCTGTCAGCGAGGATAAGTTTTCGGTCCTGCCTGAGCGGCATGGAACTCGTTCCCGGTTCGATTGTTGTCGTGCGAAACTTTCACCCCCCAGAAGCAAGGGACGACCGCATATGGCAAAAGCGAAAAAGGCAAAGCGGACGGCGGCACGTACGACTAAAAGCACCGCCAAGAGGGCACCGGCCAAACGTCGCGCATCGGCCGGCTCCGCCCGCAGCGCGTCCTCCAACACACGCGGGGCATCGACCCGAACGGCTTCGTCGAAGAAGACCGGCATGATGGCTGGCCTGTTCGATTTCATGCCCTCCAACTTGATGAAGGATATCCTGGCGTCGCAAACCAGCCGCGTGATCATGGCCGAAGCCCTGGTCGCCGCTGCCGGGGCAGCGGCTGCTGTCCTCGCTGCGTCTCGCACCGAGAGCGGGCAGCGCGCCGGCAAAGCACTGGCGGACGGCGGTGTCCTGATGAAGGAGGCCGCGGTGAGTGCCGCAGCAGCGGCTCGCGACGTGATCGCAAATGGCGCTACCGATGCGATCGGTTCGGCAGCGCGTTCCCTGATGGGCGCCGTCGAGGAAACGCAGCAAGACATCGCCGAGAGGGCGTTGCGTCTGAAGCGCGAAGCCAAGGATGCGGCAGACGATATCGCGGACAATGCGCGCCGATATGACGAGCGCGACCGTCCGCACTGATTGTTGCGTAATTCGATGACAGAAACGGCCGGACCGCGAGGCATCGCGGTTCGGCCTTTTCTTTAGGCGGGGCGTCAGGCGCGCGCTTCGCCGCGGCGGTACGGGACCACGAACAGTGCCGCGACCGGAACATGCAGCAGGATGCCCGCGATCAGGAGTGCGGCCACCTGCCAGCCGGTCAGCAGGCCCGCAGATACTTCGCGCGCCAGCATCCAGATCGTGAACGGCAGGAACAGCACGATCGAGGTGATCAGCCCCGGATTGTAGATCCGGAAGCGGATCGACGTTGCGATATGAGAAATCCCGTTGATCAGCGTCAGGCCCACCCAGCCGAGCCCGAGCCAGCGCAACGGTCCCGGGAACAGAGCGGCCAGCAGGATCGGCAGCCACACGTAGCCGACATTGACCAATGCAACGCCGCCCTCGGACACCGGCCAGTCATCGTCGCCGCTCTTGAAGACACGGGCATTGGCGAATTGCCGGAAGCCGCCAGGCCAGAGATGCTCCTCGATCTGATGGATCATGTAGATGATGAGGAGCGCGGAGAACAACGCCTGCTCGGTGGTGGGGGTGGCCCTGAAGAGCACGAGCCAGACGACAATGCCGATGACGATGAGGACAGGGAGGGCCTTCTGCCAGTCGGCAGAAACAAGCTTCAGCGGGTGCATGCGGCTTCGATCCTGAGAGGGGGGTGGGACGCACGCGACTCAGACGCCGCCTATTTTACCACGCTCCTCCGGGCCGGTCGCCGGCTTGCTTGCGCGCTTCAGGCGGGCACCGGTGCGCTGCGGCGGCGGGCGTCGCGGAAGGACACCAGCTGCCGGCGCTCTTCGTCCCATAACGTCAGCCGGACGCAGGCCAGGCTGTCCAGCAGGGTCACGCGGCTGATCTCGCCCAATTCCGGATGGTCGCGCAGCACGCGCGGCAGCCGGTAATAGGGAATGCGGCTGCACAGGTGATGCACGTGATGGATGCCGATATTGGCGGTGAACCAGCGCAGCACCGGCGGCAGGTCGTAATGTGAGGAGCCGTGCAGGGCGGCGTCGTGCAGATCCCAGTTGGTGTTGTCATGCCAGGAGGTCTGCTCGAACTGGTGCTGCACATAAAACAGCCAGACCCCGAGCGAGGCGGCGATCAGCATGATCGGCAGATGCACCAGCAGGAATTCCTGAAGCCCGATGAACCAGATCAGCGTGCCTGCGATCGCTGCGATCGCGGCATTGGTCGCCATGGTGCTGATCCAGGGCAGCCAACCACTGCGCATCAGGCCGAAGGGCAGACGATGCCGCAGCAGGAACAGATAGGCCGGGCCGATGCCGAACATTACCAGCGGATGCCGGTACAGCCGGTATTGCAGGCGGCCGAGCCGCGAACGGGCGTGATATTCGCGCACCGTCAGGGTGTCGATGTCGCCCATGCCGCGGCGATCCAGATTGCCGGAAGTGGCGTGATGCATCGAATGGGTGCGGCGCCAGAAATCGTAGGGCGTCATGGTGAGCACGCCGATGACGCGTCCGGTCCAGTCGTTGACCTGCTTGTGCGCAAAGAACGCGCCGTGCCCGCAATCGTGCTGGATCATGAACAGCCGCACCAGGAAGCCGGCGGCCGGAATGGCGATCAGCAGCGCCAGCCAGAAGCCGACAAAGTGCACGGCCGCCCATATCGCGGCCCATAACAGCACCAGCGGCACCAATGTGATGGCCAGTTCGACCGCGCTGCGGCTGCTGCTAGGTTCGCGATAGCGGTTGAGAATGCGGGTCCAGTCGCGGGCATGGTCCGTCGCAGGGCGGCCATCATCGATCGCGCCGGCGGGGCTGCCGGTCGCAGGTCGTCGGTCGAGAAGAGTCAAAACTGATCCTTTTGGCCGGTGGTGTGGCACCGGCGATGCGCCGCCCGCGCTTTTGCTTTTTGCTTCCGGTGGCGCCTTAGCACAGGCCGGCGCCCGGTGGTGGGCTTTTTCGCTGCAACCGGGCCGCGCACGCCGGCCCGTAGTTCTACGGATTGTACGCGGACCGCCGCGGCGCGACATGAAGGGGGCGCCGCGACCGCATTCCGCCGCCGAAAGAAACGCCCATGCTGACCGATAAAGTCAAATACTGGCTCGCCGTGGCCGCAATCATGGCGGTGATGTGGGGCTATTCCGGGCGCCTCAGCACCGCGCTGATTTTCGGCATCGCCGCCGTGGGCGCCTTCATCTACTGGCAGGTGATGGCGCGGCGGCGCCAGCGCGTGCTTGACTCGGCGCAGCACCAGGAGCGGCCGCGCGGCGCGTGACCGCGCATCAGCCGCGCTGCCACTTGATCTGGAATTCGATCTCCTCCTCGCCGTCGCCGCGTTCGTGCTCGATATTGTATTGCGCGCGCACCGGCACCGAGATGCGTTCATTCGCGATCTGGATCTCGAAGCGCTCGCCTTTTTCCAGCGCGTCGGCAAAGCGGCGCAGCTTGTCGATGAATTGCGGCAGCGGATAATCCTTTTCGATGTCGCGGTTGCGCTTCTTCGGACTTGCGGTGCTCAAGGGTCGTCTCCGGTTTGTTGCCGGGCGCAAATGGGGATGATGCGTGACGCGTGCGACTGACAAAATGCCGCAAGACGATGCGGGAACCGCCACCGCGATGCGCGCGCGATCACGCGATGCTGCGCGCGACTTGCGCCCGCCAGCGCTCCAGAGCCCCAATCTCCTCGCTGCAGACCTCGATCATCTCGTCGAAGCTCAGGCGGTCATCGCGCGCCTGTTCGAACGCGGCCATGAAGTCGAGCGCATCCGGCGGCACCAGCGCGAGGCCGGTCTGGCATGGGCCTCCGTCGCCGCGGCAGGCTTTCGCGCGCCGGCAGGCTGTCGCTCCGCACAGCCGCCACAGGCAATAGAGTTCGCTGATCCAGCGCGGCGTAGCATGGGTGCCGTCGCGATAGTGTCGTTCGGTGAGCGGGGTGGGTTGCATGGCCAGGCTGGGCCTCCGTCTTTGAAGTGCTGATGTGCGCCATCGCCCCTGTTGTTTGAGGCGCGGGGGCGCCTTGACGCTCTGTCCCTTCGCGCGACGCGAAAGAGACGGGGACGGAGCACCGGATGGCGCACCTGTCCTTCAGTGAGCCGCATGTCCTTGCTCTATGCTCGCGCGAACTGCGCAAGCTTGAGCGCGCACATGCGGGCGCCTTCCGGCGCTCCGTCGTGACGTCTATGCGGCGCCGGGCCGCGCTTTGCCTCCATGCGCCTGAACCTGCGCATGGCGTCAGCCGGCTCCCGGCAGGGGTCCGTAGTGACCCCGGGCGGAGCCCCGGCGCCGCCCGGGGCCGTGCTTGCGAGGCACGGACGCGGGCGCCACACGCCGGCATCGCTATAGCGAATGCCGGCCTCTTTCGAGCGTTCCCACGCAATCCGGAGCAACCGGTTTTGCGTCCCTTACGCGGGAGCGGCGAGAGGCAAGATAAGGCCGTGCAGGGCGAGGGGGATAAGTTTTTTTCCTGCGCGGGATCGCTCAACTTTGAATCATTCCCGGCGGGCGATTTTCACAAGTGGGCTCTAGACCCGTTCGCGCGCGGATCAGTCGCGAACGGAGAGGCCACGTCCATGACCGAGTGCGAGTGCGATCATCATCTCCCCAACGCCGGACGGCGCGCCTTTTTCGGCAAGGCCGTGGGCGCGGCGGCGCTGAGCGTGGCCGCGACCAGCGGACTGCAGGCGGCGACATCCGGCGTCGGCGTCAAGGAGATTCCGGCGGACAAGCGCGTGTTCATGGAGGAGGCGACCAAACTCGCGATCGAGTCGGTGGAGAAGGGATGGGGCGGCCCGTTCGGCGCCGTGATCGTGAAGGACGGCGAGATTATTGGCCGCGGCCAGAACCGCGTGCTGCTGACCGGCATTCCCGTGTACCACGCCGAGATCACCGCGATCATGGATGCTTCGGCGCGGCTGAACCCGAAGGCGCTGCTCGGCAGCGAATACGGGCCCGGCACCATCCTCGAGATGATCCCGCGCCCGGCCGGCTCGCCCGATCCCGTGCCTGAGCGCGCGAAGATGCTGAGCGGCTGCGAGATCTATATCAACGGCGCGCCGTGCCCGATGTGCATGAGCGCGATCTACTGGTCGCGCATCGACCATGTCTATTTCGCCGCCAGCCTGAAGGACACCAGCGCGATCGGCTTCGACGATGCCTTCCAGTACGAGGACTTCGCCAAGCCGTGGGCGGACCGGCGCATCGCGGTGACCGAGAATTTCGAGCGCGACACCGGCCTCAAGGCCTATCAGGCCTGGATGAACAAGACAGATCGCCATCCGTATTGAGGCGGACGATGCAGGGCGAGTCGAGCGCGCAGGTCGCTGGCTTTACGCGCTATCGCGCTGCGGCCTTGGCATGATGGTGTAGGAGCCGTCGTCGTTCTCGATCACCGTCAGGCCTTTCGCGCGGTGCCAGGCGATGGTTTCCTCGCGGTTCATCGGCCGGTTCGGATGTTCGGCCGGCGCCGCGGCAACGGTGATGCCGGGCGGCAGCAACGCGCGCTTCATGTAGCCCGAGATTTCGCCCCAGCCGTCGCGCTCCTCATAGTCGTACTTGATATACGGCCTGTTGCCGTCGCCGCCGGAAAATTCGGTTTCGAGATAGGTGCGCTCGTCGGCATGCAACTCGCGCGCCGAGCCGTCGGCGTTCACATAGATGTAGGGGTAGGGCTCTGCGGCGGGCATAGGCAACCTAGCGCGATCTCCGGACCTCTCGCATCATAGCCGTTGCGATTGCCGCAGATCGAGTACCATCGCCGCATGCTCCAGATCGCCACCATCCTGATTCTCATGCTGGCCGCGCCGGTCGCGGCCATTACCATTGAAGCCATGACGAGCGGCGGCAGCCTGATCGCGCTCGCCGGCAAATGGTTCGTGTTGTTCTTCGGGCTGCGGCTGCTGCTCGCCGGGCTCTATCAACTCGCCAGGCCGGACTTCACCGCAAAGACCATTTTCCGCATCGCCGATCCGAATGCGGGCAAGATCGTGAGCGAACTCGGCTTCGGCAACATCGCCATCGGCGCGCAGGGCGTGCTGGCGATTGTCAATGCGAACTGGATCGTGCCGGCCGCAATCACGATGGCGATCTTCTACGCGCTGGCGGGAGGGAAGCATGTGATGAATGCGGAGCGCACGGCGTCGGAAAACTGGGCGATGTGGTCGGACCTGTGGGCGGCGGTTGTATTGGTGGGGTGGTTGGTGGTGGGGATCAGGCTCTAAATCCCGACGTCCCTGGCGGCTGCTTGCAATCCCTTACGCAGGACAAAAAACACGAATATTAGCCGGATTTTGAGACGGGGATAAATCTTGGTTGCTCTTGCAAAGACAGCGCTTGCAATCATAGCGTGTGTCAGCGGGTTTCCGTGAGTTGTTTGCCTCTTCTCATTAGTGAGGCTTTTGAGCGTCCAATTCTCCGACGAAACCATTTGAACAGCGCGAGGGATTAGGAATTTTATGATTGATATCAAACTCCCGGGCGGCGTTGTTGTCTCAGGCAGCCATCCCCTCATAATCATTGGACCAAACGGTGTTGGTAAGACGCGTTTGGGTGTCAACGTTGCAAACAGCAACGCCGCGGAGCGTGTTGCTGCACTTCGCAATGTAGAAATTCCCGAGATACCAATGCAGCGCCTTGAACAGGCGAGCCGAGAAGTGAAGAGCGCGCTCCAGCAAGTTCTATCACAGCATTGGCGTCAGTCGTACGAACTGCAGAACTTACTTTCCGAAATTCTTGCCGAGGACAGGGAGCAAGCGGTTCTGTATCGCGAGCAGTCTATCAATGAGCCTACCAAACCCTTGGACAGGAATCTAGCGAACACCCGCTTACGTCGGATTGTCGACATTTGGAATCGTCATTTTCCAAATCGCGAAATCAAAATCACATACGAACCCTACGTCGAAAGAACGATTGACGGAAAGACGCACAAATATCCCATTGCACAAATGAGTGAGGGTGAGCGAAGCGAGCAGAAATTATGTTGGTGTCAATAATGAATCCGATTAAGCCTGATCCGGATTTGAACAATGTACGAACTAAATTCGAAAGTGCTTCTCCAGTCGGTGGATGGCAGGATTCCCTAAAGAAGATATTCCGTGAAGAAGAAGCTCGCCTCGCTACATCTTTGCAAGGACCTACGCAAAGCTTCTTGAGAGACTTCCCTTCGAAGTCGTATTATTCCCACGCCGCAACACAGCTTGGGATGAGTGCGGACGCATTGGTCCGGACAATGTGCCAAGCTTTAAAGCTTACAGAAAAGGAAGCTGACGAAAATAAGAAATTGAAAGATCTGCGAGACGCGGTCGTCGCGGCGCTGACACCGATCATGTGGCCTCGCAAAGCTTAACCTACTCCGCCGCTTCCACCCGCTTCCGCTTCGGGCCGCCCTTCGCCAGCACCGGCTTCAGATACTGCCCGGTATAGCTGCGCTTCTCCTTCACCACGTCCTCCGGCGTGCCGGCCGCCACGATCTCGCCGCCGCCGTCGCCGCCTTCGGGGCCGAGATCGATGATCCAGTCGGCGGTCTTGATCACCTCGAGATTGTGCTCGATCACCACCACCGAATTGCCGGTCTCGACCAGCTCGTGCAGCACGTCGAGCAGCTTGGCGACATCGTGGAAATGCAGCCCCGTGGTCGGCTCGTCGAGGATGTAGAGCGTGCGGCCGGTGGCGCGCTTGGACAACTCCTTGGCGAGCTTGATGCGCTGCGCTTCGCCGCCGGAGAGCGTGGTGGCCTGCTGGCCGATATG
>CAZXJZ010000102.1:0-16204 GCA_964641065.1 uncultured Hyphomicrobiales bacterium
TGTCGTGGTTGACGCCATAGACCACGGTGAGATCGGCGCCGTCGGCGGGGGCGGACACAAGCACGCGCTTGGCGCCGGCGGTCAGATGCGCCGAAGCCTTGTCCTTGGCGGTGAAGATGCCGGTGCATTCCATCGCGATGTCGACGCCGAGATCCTTCCAGGGAAGGGTTGAGGGGTCCTTGATCGCCGTGACCTTGATCGCGCCGTTGCCGACCGAGATGGTGTCGCCCTTGACGGTCACTTCGCCCGGGAAGCGGCCATGCACCGAGTCGAAGCGGAGCAGATGCGCATTGGTCTCGACCGGTCCGAGATCGTTGATCCCCACCACCTCGATGTCCTTGCGGCCGGACTCGGCGATCGCCCGCAGGACGTTGCGGCCAATGCGGCCAAACCCGTTGATGGCGACCCGTACCGTCATGGTTTTCCAAGCTCCCGGCTGATTGGTTTCGAGGCGCGGCCCGGCGGAAATCAGCGGCCGCGCACTTGCGGCCTTCCTATAACGGGATTCCGCACCAACTCAACTCGTGGGCAGGGTTGCTGTTGCCGCAACGCGGCAAAAAGCGCCGGTACGGTTATCGCGGCCGGAACTTCGCCAAAGCCGCCGCGGCAATCGCCTCCGGCGTGATGCCGAAATGGCTGTAGAGGTCCTTGTAGGGCGCGCTGGCGCCGAATGAGTACATGCCGACGAAGACGCCGTCCGAGCCGATGATCGCGTCCCAGCCCTGACGGATACCGGCCTCAACCGCGACATTGACCTCGGCGCCGCCGATCACCGGGTGGCGCTTCTCCGGCGGCAAAGCCAGGAACAATTCGAGACACGGCACCGACACCACGCGGGCGGGCTTGCCCTGCCGGTTCAGCAATTGCGCGGCCTCGACAGCGATCGCGACCTCCGAACCCGAGGCGAAAATCGACACATCGACATTGTCGCCCTCGACGGGCAGGATTTCGTAGGCGCCGGCGGCGCAAAGGTTCTCGGTGATGTAGGACGTCCGGAGCTGCGGTAGGTTCTGGCGGGTGAGCGCCAGCACGCTTGGCGTCTCGGCGGCGCGCAGCGCCAGCTCCCAGCATTCGATCGCCTCCACGGCGTCGCAGGGCCGGAACACATTCAGGTTCGGGATCGCGCGCAATGCCGCGAGATGTTCGACCGGTTGATGGGTCGGGCCGTCCTCGCCCAGTCCGATCGAGTCGTGGGTCATGACGTGGATCACCCGCTCGCCCATCAGCGCAGCGAGGCGAATGGCCGGGCGGCAATAATCGGAGAACACCAGGAAGGTCCCGGAATAGGGGATGATGCCGCCATGCAGCGTCATGCCGTTCATGGCGGCCGCCATGGCGTGTTCGCGGATGCCGTAATTGATGAAGCGGCCGGAGAAGTCCGATGCGCTGATCGCCGTCATCGACTTGGTGCGGGTGTTGTTTGAGCCGGTCAGATCGGCGGAACCGCCGATCATTTCCGGCACCGCCGGCACCAGGCCTTCAAGCGCGAATTCCGACGACGCGCGCGTGGCGATGTCCTTCGGCACCTCGGCGAGCGTCCGCTTCACCTTCTGCACGGCATCGGTGAGGGCTTTCGGCAGTTCGGCCTTCATGCGCCGCTTGAATTCGGCGCGCGTATCAGGCGCGAGCCCGCCGAGCTTCTTGTCCCACGCCTTGCGCTGTTCCTTCGAACGCTGGCCGGCTTCACGCCAGGGCTTCAGCACATCGTCCGGCACCACGAACGGCTCGTGGGTCCAGCCGAGCTTTTCGCGCGCGCCCTTGATCTCGTCGGCGCCGAGCGGCGACCCGTGCGATTTCTCGCTGCCGGCCTTGTTCGGCGCGCCATATCCGATCGTGGTCCTGCAGGCGATCATGGTCGGGCGATCCGCGCCCTGCGCGCGCTTCAGCGCGGCCGCAATGGCTTCCGGATCGTGCCCATCGATGCGTTCGGCAATCCAGCCAGCGGATTCGAAGCGCTTCACCTGATCGACGGAATCCGACAGCGACAGCTTGCCATCGATGGTGATGCCGTTGTCGTCGAACAGCACGATCAGCCGGTTGAGCTTGAGGTGACCGGCAAGCGCGATTGCTTCCTGGCTGATGCCTTCCATCAAATCGCCATCGGAGGCGAGCACATAAGTGCGGTGATCGACGACATCGCCGAAGACCGCGTTGAGATGACGTTCCGCGATCGCCATGCCCACCGCATTGGCAATGCCCTGGCCGAGCGGCCCGGTGGTCGTCTCCACGCCCGGCGTGATGAAGTTTTCCGGATGGCCCGGCGTCTTCGAGTTCAGCTTGCGGAAGTTCTTCAGTTCCTCGACTGTCATCGCCTCATAGCCGGTCAGGTACAGCAGCGCATAGATCAGCATCGAGCCATGTCCGGCCGACAGCACGAAGCGGTCGCGATCGGGCCATTTTGGATCGGACGGATCGAATTTCAGGAATTGCGTGAACAGCACGGTCGCAATGTCGGCGGCGCCCATCGGCAAGCCGGGATGACCGGACTTGGCCTGTTCTACGGCATCCATTGCCAGCGCGCGGATCGCGTTGGCCATGCGGTCGTGTTGGTCGCGGGACATGGGGAAAATCCGGAAAGCGTGCGGTGCTGGGGCGGGCATAGTCAGGCAGGCCCGTGGAGTCCAGCGTAACGCCCCTCTCGCCGGACATTTGTCCTCCGCGCGAGGATGATGGGGATGACCGGTCTGCAACATTGACGCCGTTGAAGCGTCAATTTAGGCTCATCGCCTTAACACCTTGTGTCGCAACAGTTTTTGACTCAGTGAGTGCTGCGTGACATGACTGACCCGAGCGCCATCGACGCTGCCGCCCGCAGGCTCGCGCAGGCGCTGGATGCGCTGCAGGCCGCCGTGGCGCGCAAACGCGAGGCCGAAACCGGCGGCGATGCGGTGGCGATGCAGCTTCATGCGCTCGGCATCGATCGCGCGCGACTGGCCGCCGAGCTCGACAATGTCGCCGCTCATGGGCGCAAGCTCGAAGATACCAATCGCGAGGTGGCGCGCCGTATCGATGTGGCGATGGGGACGATCCAAAAGCTGCTCGATGAGCACGATCGCTAGCGCGCTTGCGCGGGAATAACGCGTCAAGGAGACGATGCGATGGCCCAGGTAAATGTCACGATCAACGGCCGCCACTACCGGATGGGCTGTGAGGATGGGCAGGAAGACCACGTGACCCAGCTCGCCGAAGAGATCGACGCGCGCATCGAACAATTGCGCGGCGCGCATGGCGAGATTGGCGATCAACGGCTCACCGTGATGGCAGCGCTGACGGTTGCAGACGAACTGGCGGAGACGGGGCGCCGCATTCGCAGGCTGGAGGAAGAGATCGCCGCGCTGCAGGATGCCCGCGTGGTGGCGGCCGAGCGCAGCCAGCAATCCCAGGCCACGGTGGTTGCCGCGCTCAATCTTGCGGCCGAGCGGATCGAGGACATCACCCGCCAGATCAACCAGTCGGTGCAGGCGAACCCCGGCGTGGCGATAGGCTAGATCGCCGTCAACGCTCTCTGGCCGTCGTCGGGTGCGGCCTGTTGCAGTGGTGCATCGAGGCGGTAGACCAAACCGGCCGGCTGATAAGACAACTGTATCGTGCCGGCGAACTCGGCCGCCATCATGTCGCGGATGACCCTGCTTCCGAAACCGTGCCGCGTTGGTGTGGCGACAGGCGGTCCGCCTGTCTCGCGCCATTCAAAATGGAGCGCCGGTGTGCCATCCGCCGTGGTCTGGCCCCAGGAAATGTCCACGCGACCTTCGGGAGCGGACAACGCGCCGTATTTGAATGCGTTGGTGCCGAGTTCGTTGAGGGCAAGAGCCAGTGCCAGTCCCTGTTTAGGACTGAGGCTGATCTCCGTGCCAGCAATCCTGAACCTGTCCTTGTCCAGGCTCCATTGAACAAGCGCTCCCGCGACGATGCGGCTGATGGGCGTCTCGGTCCAGTGCGATTCGGTCAGGATCTCGTTGACCTTCGCGAGGTTCATGACGCGGGCGATAAACGTTTCACGCGCCGACCGGTGCTGGTCCCCCTGAAAGGTGCGGCTCGCGATGGCCACGATGATCGACAAGTTGTTTTTGACGCGATGCTCCAATTCCTTGAGCAGAAATCGCTGCCGCTCGATCGCATCCCGCTCGGCCGTCACGTCGCGCGAAATCGAAAGCAATTGGGCCGGTTTTCCGTCTGCTCCCAGTATCGGCGAGACCTCGACCTCCCAGTATTTCGAGGTGCCCCTGGCGGTATTGGCGGCGCCGCTAAATCGCGCCGTTTTCCCGCGCCTCGCGGACTCGACCGCGGCCATCGCCAATGCGTGGCCTTCGCCTTGCCAGAACTCCGGCCATGGGCAGCCTTTGAGAGCCGAAAAGTCGTTGACCTCCATGACCCGCTTGCCGCCCTCGCTCATGAATTGGAGGCGGCCGTCGAGATCGAGGATCTTGATACAGTCGCCGCAGCCCGCGAGCACGCTGCGCAGCAATTCCTGATTGCCCGGCAATTCGGCGCTCACTGCCGTCAGTTCGGCATTGAGTTGAGCGAGGGGCGTCGCTGCAGTGAAGGAGGTATCTGGGTTCACGCGCCAAGGATCCAAGCCAGCTCGAGCAACGTCAAGCCTGCAAGGGGGTTCCATTGCTTTCCCCCGACCGATCCTGACCGCACGTGCCGATAGAGGCCCCGGCCAAGGTTTTCAATAGCATCCGACACAGTGGTCTTCAAAATCCATGACTGGCGATTACGCCGCAAACACCTTACATTGCGCATGCGGGGCTGCGGGGTGCGACTGGAAACATCATACTCCCGGGGCCTTACGATCCTGAAGGGAGCTGTCCCTGGCCGGGTCCGTGGATCCGGTTATATGGCGCCCACCTACTTTTGTAGGTTCCCGGGGTCGAAAATTCCGACGGCCATCGTGGCTCCGCACTCTCTCTGTCGATGGTGTTCTGGCGTTGTTCGTGGAAGACAAAGCAACGCTCCGGCAATCCGCTCTATCGCAACGCGATGCCATGCCGCCCGCGGCACGTGCGGCGGCAGTGGACGCGGTCACGCAGCGCCCGTTTCCGGTCCCCGTTTCGCCCGGCATGATCGTGTCCGGCTATTCGCCGATGAAGAGCGAGTTCAATCCGGTGCCGCTGATGCGCAAGCTCGCCGATGCGGGCGCACGCTTGGCTCTGCCGGTGACGCCAAAGCGCGGCAATCCGCTGATCATGCGCGCCTGGGCGTTCGGCGATGAGCTGGCGTCCGGCGTGTGGGGCATCCGCGAGCCGAAGCCGGACGCGCCGGAGGTCTTTCCCGATATCATGCTGGTCCCGCTTGCAGCCTTCGACCGCTCCGGCCACCGCATCGGCTACGGCGCCGGCTATTACGACAGGACTATCGCCCGGATCCGCGCGATGAAGCCGGTGACAGCGATCGGGCTTGCGTTCGCTGCGCAAGAGGTTGGCAAGGTTCCGGCGACGCCGTTCGACCAGCCGCTCGACCTTGTGCTAACGGAAACGGAAACAATCGAGATCCGTTAGGGAGTTTCGCGGTTGCGCATACTGTTTATTGGTGACGTGGTCGGCCGCTCCGGGCGCGCCATCGTTCAGCAGCGGCTGCCCGGCCTGATCGCCGACTGGGCTCTCGATCTGGTGGTATTGAACGGCGAGAATTCCGCCGGCGGGTTCGGCATCACCGAAACGATTTATCGTGAATTCATCGATGCCGGCGTCGATGTGGTGACGCTCGGAAACCACTCCTGGGATCAGCGCGAAGCACTTGTGTTCATCGAGCGCAGTCCGCGCCTGGTGCGGCCGATCAACTATCCGCGGGGGACGCCGGGCCGTGGCGCCACCATGATTGAGGCAAAGAATGGTGCGCGCGTGCTGGTCATCAATGCCATGGCGCGGATTTTCATGGATCCGCTCGACGATCCGTTCGCCGCGATCGATCGCGAACTCGAAGCCTGCCAGCTCAAGCGCGACGCCGATGCGATCGTGGTCGACTTCCACGGCGAGGCGACCAGCGAGAAGCAGGCCATGGGCCACCATCTCGACGGCCGGGTTTCGCTGGTGGTCGGCACCCATACCCATGTGCCGACCGCGGACTATCAGATCCTGCCGGGCGGGACAGCGTTCCAGTCCGATGCCGGGATGACCGGCGACTACGATTCCGTGATCGGCATGGTCAAGGACGAACCTCTGTCGCGCTTCCTGCGACGAATTCCTGCGACCAAGTTCGAAGCCGCAACGGGTCCGGCGACCCTGTGCGGCCTTGCGATCGAGACCGACGATCGATCCGGACTGGCCACAGGGGTGGCCGCTGTCCGGCTTGGCGCGCGCCTGGAAGAAGCCGTGCCGCGCTTCTGGCAGGCGTAATCCGGCCCCCGGTCAGGGATCGGGACGCGGCGCACGGAGATGCGCCGCCATGCGCAATCTTTGCCAGAGCTTCAGCCGCAATATTGCCGGCGTCCTTCTGTCGGGCTGCCTGCTCACCGTTGCTGCAACCGCGCAGGCGCAAACGCCAGTCAGCGCCGACGAATTCGTGAGCGAGAAAACCTTTTTCCGAACCACCATCAACGGCAAGGCCGTCCGGCTCGAAGGCTTCGTCGTCAAGCGCGCCGACCTCACCGGTCCGCTGCCGATCGCGCTCATCACCCATGGCAAGTCTGCGAATCTCGCCGACATGCTGGCGCTGCGCGCCAGCGACTATGGGCCCTATGCGCGCGATCTTGCGCGGCGCGGCTATCTGTCCGTCGTGGTGATGCGGCGGGGCTTCGGACAATCCGACGGCCCGATGCCGGTCACCATGACCTGCGACACCAGGACCTTCTCCGATTTCTTCAACGCCGATGCGGACGACCTGCACGGCGCGCTGGAGGTCGCCGCGAAGCGTCCGGATGCCGATCCCGAGCGCGCGATTGCGATCGGCGTGTCGGCCGGCGGTGCTGCGGTGATGGCGCTGGCCGCCCGCAATCCGAAAAACCTGCGCGGCGTCATCAATGTCTCGGGTGGCCTGCAGACGCCAGACTGCCCGAAGGAAGACGTGCTCGTGAATGCATTCAAGGATTACGGCGCGGCGAGCCGTGTCCCGAGCATCTGGGTCTATGCGAAGAACGATAGCCTGTTCGGCCCGCCTTTGGTCGAGCGCATGCAATCGGCCTATCTCGATGGCGGCGGCGACGTGAAGCTCGTGATGTTCGACAAGCACGGCAACGACGGGCATCAGATTTTCGCGGAGGCCGCGGGTCGTGCGAAGTGGCTGATGGAGATGGACGCCTTCCTCGCCTTCCACGATCTGCCCGCGACCAAGCGCGACCGCGCCGACGATCTGATGAAACGTCTGAAGCTCAGCGAACGCAGCCGTGGCTTCGTCGATCAATATCTCGCCGCGCCGACCTTCAAGGCCATGGTGCAGACGCCGGACGGCCAGAACTACATGACGCAGTTCGGCGCCTCGACCCTGGAAATCGCGCGCAACGCGGCGCTTGAGAATTGCCAGTCCCGCAACAAGACCGCCGGACCTTGCACGGTTATTATGGAAAACGATACCTGGGTCGGTCCGACGGCGCCCGAGCGGGTTGCTGCCGGCCCGGCCGAGCAGACCATCCGTTAAGCCGCCGTTGATGCTGGCCGCGCAAAACCCAAAGCGCTATTCTGGGATGTTCAAGATGCAAGCCAATGCGCGCTGACGACCCCATACCGACACGGCTGCCTGCATTCCGGCGCCTCGTCGCTGCCGTGTTGAGCGTGCTGTGCGTCGGCTTTTGTTCCGGTCCGGCGTTCTCCCAGGCCGCGTCCGACGAGTTCGTGGTCGAGCGGACCTTCCTGCGGACCACCATCGAGAACCGCTCCGTCCGGCTCGAGGCTTTGATCATGAAGCGGTCGGACGTCACCGAGAAGCTGCCGGTCGCGCTCATCACGCATGGCAAGTCCTCTCATCTGTCCGACATGCTCGGTAGCAAGGCCGTCGATTATGCGGGACCGGCGCGAGACTTGGCGCGGCGTGGCTGGCTCGCGGTGGTGGTGATGCGGCGCGGGTTCGGGCAGTCGGACGGCCCGATGGCGGCCTCGGTATCCTGCGCCACAACGAGTTTTGCCGACCGCTTCGCGGCCGATGCCGACGATTTGCAGGGAGCGCTCGCGGCCGTGTCGAAACGGCCAGATGTCGACCCGGACCGCGCGATTGCGATCGGCGTTTCGGCGGGAGGCGGCGCGGTGGTCGCGCTTGGCGCGCGCGATCCGCCTAATCTGCGGGGCGTGATCAGTATCTCGGGCGGTCTTCGGATGCCGGATTGCCCGAAGGAAGACGTGCTGGTGAATGCCTACAAGGATTTCGGAAGCGTAAGCCGGGTTCCGAACCTCTGGATCTATGCGAAGAACGACAGTTTTTTCGGGCCGGACTTGGTCGGGCGCATGCAGTCGGCGTTTCTCGACGGCGGCGGCGACGTCAGGCTGGTGATGTACGAAAAATTCGGCAATGACGGCCATTCGCTGTTCACCGCGGCGGCCGGCAAGCTGCAATGGCTGATGGAGATGGATGCGTTTCTCCGCTTCCATGGGTTGCCGGCAGCAGGGCGCGATCGCGCCGTCGAACTGATGAAATTGCTGAAGCTCGAGAGCCGGCAACGCGGCTTCGTCGACCGCTATGTCGCGGCGCCGACCTACAAGGTCATGGTCCAGACGCCGGACGGCAAACACCACTTCACCCAATTCGGCGCTCCCAGCCTGGAAGGGGCGCGCAAGGCGGCGCTCGCAGCCTGCGCTCAGAAATACAAGGCGTCCGAGCCCTGCCGGGTGGTCATGGAAAACGATGCCTGGCTCGGACGCGAAGCGGATGGGCGCGACCAGCCCTGACGCATGATCCGTCCCGGCGGCATGCAGACGAGGTGGCGACTTTGCGCGTGCCCGCGGCGACCCATTCGCGTTTGCGGCAAAAGGGTTGAGCGGACCGCACCGCCCGTCCTATAACCGCGCCGCGTCAACCGATTTGCGGTATTTGGTCCATGGCAGGTCATTCCCAATTCAAGAACATCATGCACCGCAAGGGGCGCCAGGATAAAATGCGCTCCAAGCTGTTCTCCAAGCTCGGCCGCGAAATCACGGTGGCCGCGAAGATGGGCATGCCGGACCCGAACTTTAATCCGCGCCTGCGCGCCGCGATCATCGCCGCCCGCGCCGAGAACATGCCGAAAGACAATATCGAGCGCGCCATCAAGAAGAGCCAGGGCGGCGATTCGGAAAGTTATGACGAAGTTCGCTATGAGGGCTACGGGCCCGGCGGCGTCGCCCTGATCGTCGAGGTGCTGACCGACAACAGAAACCGCACCGCGGGCGACGTTCGCGCGGCCTTCACCAAGAACGGCGGCAATATGGCGGAAACCGGTGCGGTCTCCTTCATGTTCGATCATGTCGGCGTGGTCGAATTCGACGCCAAGGTTGCGAGTGCCGACGACATGCTGGAAGCGGCGATCGATGCCGGTGCCGAGGATGTGGTCTCGGGCGAGAACGGGCACGAAATCTACACCGCACAGGACTCGCTGAACGAGGTCCTGAAAGCGCTGGAGGCGAAATTCGGGGAGCCACGCAAGTCCGGGCTGATCTGGAAGCCGCAAAACACGCTTTCGGTCGATGACGAGCAGGGTGAAAAGCTGCTGCGCATGATCGAGGTGCTGGAAGAAAGCGACGACGTGCAGAATGTCTACGCCAATTTCGAAGTGTCCGAACAGCTCATGGCGAAGATGAGCGCGTGACCGTCGGTCCGCGCCGAGCCGAATGTTGCGACGCAGCGTGACCGGGATGGCCGTGTCCTGCGATAGTGATGCGTCTTGCGGAGTTCCGCAGGTGACCACTCTCGCGAGCGTTCCGGGCGTCTGAAGTCAATGCCACTCGAAAAGCCGGTTCTGCCGCTGCCGCGCCGGCCCTGGTCGGATTTCGGCGCCGTCTATGCCGGCAATGCGGTCGTGGCTTTCCTGTTCGCGGCCTCGGCGCCGGTGGCGATCGTCCTGTCGGTCGGAGCCCGCGGCGGTCTGTCGGAATCCGATCTGGCCTCCTGGATCTTCGCTTCGTTTTTCCTGAACGGCCTCATCACCATCGCCTTTTCGCTACTTTACCGGCAGCCGCTGGCGTTCTTCTGGACCATTCCCGGCACGGTGCTGGTCGGGCCGGCGCTCACCCATCTGACCTTCCCCGAGGTCATCGGCGCGTTCCTCGCGACCGGTCTGCTGATGCTGGTGCTGGGTCTGACCGGCCTGGTTCGTCGGGTCATGGACGCGATCCCGATGCCGATCGTGATGGCGATGGTGGCGGGCGTTTTTCTCAGATTTGGCATCGATCTGGTTCACGCCTTCCGCGGCGATGGGTTCTGGATTGCTTTGTCGATGTCGGCGACGTTTTTCGCGCTATCCGCCGCGCCGCGGATCGCGCGCATTGCGCCGCCGCTGATCGTCGCGTTGGTCGTCGGTGCCGTGGTGATCTGGCTGCTGGGCTCGTTCAATCCTCCGGCTGGCACGCTGTTCGAATTCGCGAAGCCCAATCTTTATGCCCCGCAATTCTCATGGCAGGCCATGGTCGAACTGGTGGTGCCGCTGGCGATTACCGTGCTGGCCGTGCAGAACGGCCAGGGCATCGCGATTCTCACGGCGACCGGCCACAAGCCGCCGATCAACGCCATCACGGTTGCCTGCGGTGTGGGCTCGCTGATCGCCGCATTCATGGGTGCTGTGTCGACCTGCCTGACGGGACCGGTCAACGCGATCCTCGCCAGCTCGGGCGAGAAGCCGCGGCAATATACGGCAGCGATCTTTATCGGGTTGCTGGCTCTGGTGTTTGGGCTGATGGCGCCATTCTACACGTGGTTGATGCTGGCCGCGCCGCCGGCATACATCGCGACGCTTGCGGGCCTTGCGATGTTGCGCGTGCTGCAGACGTCGTTCCAGGTTTCGTTCCGGGACAAATTCAGCTTCGGCGCGCTGATCTGCTTCGTCGTGACGGTGGCAGATGTTCCGATCTTCCTCATCGGGGCTCCGTTCTGGGGGCTGGTGTTCGGTCTTGCCGCCTCGCACCTGCTGGAGCGCGCCGACTTCAGGCGCGACACGCCAGCGGCGTAGGTCGCTAGCGGAACAATTCGTCGAACAGCGGCAGGCTCACCACAGCCGACAGCGCGATGATCGCGTAGGCGACGCGGCGATAGGCATGATCCGATGCGCCGCGGAACAGGTAGGCGCCCGCGGCCATCGCCACGATGAAGATCGGACCGAGCAGCAGCGACAGCACCAGCACGTCGGCCGTGAACAATCCGCGGCTGTAATAGGCGATAGCGGACACGATCGCGAGAATGGCGAAATACACCATCAGGTTGGCGCGGATCACCGCCGCCGAATTCGGCCCGCCGAGCCAGTACACGATGGCGGCTGGGCCGGCGATCTGCGCCGCGCCCGCGCCAAGGCCGGCGAAAAGGCCGACGCCGACGGAGGCGGGCCATGTCGGCGCATTGCGATAGCGCCAGCCGGATACCAGTGCGGCGAGCAGTGCGATCACCAGGATCGCGATGAACCAGCGCAGGATCGTGGGATCGAGATATTCGAGCGCCGCCACACCCAGCGGAATGGTGCAGATCGCCGCCAGCGATACCGGCGCGACCTCACGCCAGTTGCAGCGCCGTGTCAGCGGCAATGTGAACGGGGCGCTGGCCACGAAATCGACGATCAGCAACGTCAGTGCGGCGATCCGCGGTTCATAGATGGCGGCCATCAGCGGCACATAGATCAACGCCGAGCCGAATCCGGAAAAGCCGCGCACCAGTCCCGCGACCAGGGCGACGGCAAATGCGGCTGGAAAACGCGGATCGGCAATGAGCCCCGCGGCTGTCGTTGAGAAATCTGTCACTGCAGGTTCCGGCTGCGCCCAGCCATATCAGCCGGGGGCGGCTTCAGCGATGCATCGCAGCGCGGGCCTTGCATGCATCCCGTGCTATGTCTGTTCCGGCATGCAGCGCCCGATTCGCATTCTCGGCATCGATCCCGGCCTTCGCCGCACCGGCTGGGGGCTGATCGCCTGCGAGGGCAACCGCCTGCTGTTCGTCGCCTGCGGGTCGGTCGAGACGAAGGAACGCGCCACGCTTGCGGCGCGGCTGGTCGCGATTCACGACGGGCTAGTGCGCGTGATCGAGGAATTCACGCCCGATGAGGCGGCGGTCGAGCAGACCTTCGTCAATCGCGACGGTGCGTCGACGCTGAAACTCGGGCAGGCGCGCGGCATCGCCATGCTGGTTCCGGCGCGGGCCGGGCTGCAGGTTGCCGAATACGCGCCGAACCTGGTGAAGAAGACCGTGGTCGGCGCGGGGCACGCCGAGAAGACGCAGATCCGCATGATGATCGGGGTGCTGTTGCCGAAGGCCGACCCGCGGACCGAAGATGCCGCCGACGCTCTCGCGATTGCGGTGACGCACGCGCATCATCGCCAGAGCGCGATGCTGAGGATCGCCGCCGGCTGATGCGTCAGCGCTTTTTCTTCTTCTTGAAGCCGTAGAGATCCGCGTCGCAATCCGGGCGGCCAGTCACCGCGCCGGTAATGACATCGGCCGCGATCCGCGAATAGGTAATGCCGTTGCCGCCATAGCCCAGGGCGGCAAAGCAGTTCGGCATTTTCGGGATTTCACCGATGATGGGTAGTCCCGTGTCGGTTTGACCGAACGAGCCGGCCCAGGCGAAATCGATCCTGGTGGAGACGCCCGGCGTCAGCTTGCCGAGCTTCGCTTGAAGCGTGCGGGTCTTGCGCGCGAGCAGCTTGTCGCGCTTCTCCTCGTCGACGAAGTCCTCGTCCTCGCCGCCGCAGATGATGCGTCCTTCCGGTGTCGTGCGCAGATACAGATAGGGATCGGAAGCTTCCCAGATCATGCATTGCTCGGGCCACAACCGTTTCGGTTGCTTCACGGTCGCGATGGCATAGGTGGAAATGATCTTGTGGCCGTTCGCCGGCACGCTTTTCGGAATTTCATAGCCCGTCGCCATGACCAGATAGCGGGAACGGATGGTATGTCCGGTATAGGTGAGCGCCGTCACGCCGCGCGCATGGCATTCGATATCGTCGATGCAGACCGGTGCGAAGATGCGCGCGCCATTGCCGACCGCTGACGCCAGCATCGCATGCGCCGCCTTGCGCGGGTCGATGACGAGATTGTCGTAGCCCAGCAGCGCCGCGGCGCGTGAAATTCCGAAGCGCGCCTTCAACTCCTTGCGGGAAAGCAGCCGATCCGGCAATCCGATCGTACGGCGCGCCGCCTGCTCGCGCGCAAGCCCGTCGGCGTCGAGTTCATTGCCGGCGAGATAGAGGCTGTCGCGGCGGACCACATCGGGCAATTGCAAATCTGCCAGGCGTGCCGCAACGGCGTCGACGGCAAGACGGGACCGCCGCCATGCGCGCATTGCATCGACCCTGCCGATCTTCCGCGAGAGCTTCGAAAGCGGCGTGTCGATCTCGTATTGGACCAGCGCGGTCGATGCCACCGTCGATCCCTTGACCGGATCGTCCCGCCGATCGACGATCGTCACGGCGAGCCCGGCTTCCGCCAAGGCGTCGGCGATCATCGCGCCGGTAATGCCTGCGCCAACGACCAGCACATCGGTGGTGACCGGCTTTCGCAGCAGACCGTGGCGCACCTTGGCGGCGTCACGCCCCTCCCAGACCGAGCGTCCGGTGCGCAAATCTCGTTTCCTGGTGATCATCTGGTCCGTTCGCGGCAAGGACGACGTAACGCCGAGATGTTCGAATGGTTCAGATTTTTTCCGTGACCCGCCTTAGAAACGCACCCACTTCATCGACCCGCGGTCCCATTGCGGCGATCCAGCCCATCAGGTTCACGGAGGCATGGATCGTCCCGAGCCAGAGCCGGAATTCATGGGATGCACCGGCCGACTTCAGCTTCTCGACCAGCATTTCGGAATCGTTGCGCAGCGGATCGAATTCACTGGCGGTGATGAACAGCGGCGGAAGTCCGCGCAGGTCGGCGTAGAGTGGCGCAGCCAGCGGATTGGTCCGGTCCGCGGGCTTCGCCAGATAGTGATTCCAGTACCACGCCATTTCAGGGGCGGAGATCAGGTACGGCCCGCCGCCATAGGCCTGCTCGGACGCCGTTTTCAGGTCGGGCGCATAGCAGCCGTACATGCAGGCGGTGCCGCGAATGGGCGATTGGCCCGCGTCGCGCAGCGCGATGGTTGCGGCGAGCGCCAGATTGGCGCCGGCCGAGTCGCCGGCGACCGCGATGCGGGTGGGGTCGATGCCCCATTCGCCGCCATGCGAAGCGACCCAGCGGATCGCGGCGATGCAGTCGTTCAGCGGGACCGGGAACGGATGCTCCGGCGCTAAAGCATAATCGACGCTCAGCACGCGCATTCCCGAACGCTTCGCAAGCTGGCGTGATACGCCGTCATAGATGTCGATATCGCAGGTCACGAAGCCGCCGCCATGCAGGAACACGGTGGCGGGGCCTGGAGCGGGTGCGCCGGGATCGTAGATCCGCACGCGGATATCGCCGCTCGCCGCCGGTATTTTGCGCTCCTCGATATGCGGGATCGCCGGCGCGCCGGCGGAGACGTAGAATGGCAGGAACCGTTTGATCAGATCGCGCGCGCCCTCGGGCGTGCGGGTGAAGATCGGCGCCTCGTCGGCGGCATTGGTATAGATGCGAGCCAGGATGGCGGCCGTATCGGCATCGAGCTTCGACCACGGCTCTTTGAAAAGGGCGAGAAAATCGGGCATGAAACCATCCTGAGAGGGCTTTTAGGAAATCATGCTCTAATGCGGGAGTACGATTCGCACCCGATCCCGGCATGATTGGCAAACTCAAAGGCGTTATCGATTCATACGGTGAAGATTACGTGATCGTCGACGTTCATGGCGTCGGCTATCAGGTGCATTGCTCCGCGCGCACGCTGCAATCGCTGCCGGCCGCGGGTGAGCCCGCCACGCTGTCGATCGAGACCCATGTCCGCGAGGACCAGATCCGTCTGTTCGGCTTTGCCAGCGATCTGGAACGGGAATGGTTCCGGCTGCTGCAGACCGTGCAGGGGGTTGGGGCGAAGGTGGCGCTGGCTGTCCTGTCGACGCTGAAACCGGCCGAGCTTGCGAATGCCATCACCCTGCGCGACAAGGCCGCGATCTCGCGGACGCCGGGCGTCGGCGCCAAAGTGGCCGAGCGCATCGTCACAGAACTGAAGGACAAGACGCCGGCCTTCACCGATCTGGACCCGGCGGTGGTACGGTTGTCGGCGGACATGGATGAGGGCCGCGCGCCGGGGCCGACCCGCGATGCTGTCTCGGCCTTGATCAATCTCGGCTATGGTCAGCCACAGGCGGCGGCGGCGATTGCGGCGGCCGCGCGCGAAGCGGGCGAGGGCGCGGATACCGCAAAGCTCATCCGCCTCGGCCTGAAGGAACTGTCGAAATAGGACGCAGGGATTCAAGGTGCTGGCGTGTCGAGTTTGAGCAAGGAAGACAAGGATCTGATCGCCGCCGCGAGCGAGGCGATCAAGACGCGCTATCGCAACGAGTGGCAGGAGGTCGGCGCCGCCATGCGCACGCGCGATGGCCGCATCATCACCGGGGTGAACATCGACGCCTATCTCGGGCGGATGGCGGTGTGCGCCGAGGCGATCGCGATCGGCCGCTCGATCACGGAAGCCGGCGACAACGGCATCGACACCATCGTCGCGGTGCGCCATCCCCGTCCGCATGAGGAGGACCAGACCATCAAGGTGGTGTCGCCCTGCGGCTCCTGTCGCGAACTGATCCACGATTACGATCCGAAGGCGCGCGTGATCGTGCCGAACGGACCGGAGCCGTCGGTGATGTCGATCTCCGAGTTGCTGCCGAACAAATACTGGCGGGGCAAGAAGTGAGCGCGACCCGCCTCCTCACGCCGGAGCGCAGCGAGGACGATCTCGCCGAAGCCTCACTGCGTCCGCAGAAGCTCGGTGAGTTCATCGGGCAGGAAAAGGCGCGGGCCAATCTCGAAGTCTTCATCAAGGCGGCGCGGGCGCGGGGCGAGGCGCTCGACCATGTGCTGTTCGTCGGCCCGCCGGGTTTGGGCAAGACCACGCTGGCGCAGATCGTCGCGCGCGAACTCGGCGTCAATTTCCGCGCCACGTCGGGTCCGGTGATCTCGAAGGCGGGCGATCTTGCGGCGCTGCTTACCAATCTCGAGGAGCGCGACGTCCTCTTCATCGACGAGATTCACCGGCTCAATC
>CAZXJZ010000103.1:0-16172 GCA_964641065.1 uncultured Hyphomicrobiales bacterium
TCGCACGGCGCGCCTGGCGGCGGCATGGGCGGCATGGGCGGAATGGACTTCTAAGTCCAGACGCCTTAGTCGAGAAAAAATGCGAAGGGGCCGCGCAAGCGGCCCCTTTTGCTTTTCCGGCCGGGTCGCGGCGGCAGCGTGACTTGACTTCGCACGAAGCCGGTACACTCTCCGTCTCATGCAAGACGGCCTGACCCTCCTCACCCCGCACCACATCCCGGCCGAACGCTTCACAGATGCGAGGGCAGCGGTCGAGCGGCTCGACCATATCTACCGGCGCAACACCCAATTCCTGCGCGAGCATTTCGAGGCCTTTGCCGCCGGCGCACGACTCGATGCAAGGGTGCGCGCGACCTATCCGTTCGTGCGGATCACCACCGACACTTATGGCCGCGTGGATTCTCGCCTCTCCTACGGATTCGTGTCCGGGCCGGGCACGCACGAAACCAGCGTCACCCGTCCCGACCTGTTCCGCGATTATTTCACCGAGCAGATCGAATTGCTGCTCGCCAATCATCGGGTGCCCGTCGAAATCGGCGAGTCGCACGAGCCGATCCCGGTCCATTTTGCCTATGCGTCGGACATCGGCATTGCCGCGAGCCGCGCGTCCGGCGGTCAGGCGACGGAGCTGCCGCTGCGCGACCGCTTCGATACGCCCGACCTCGCGACCATGGACGACTCGATCGCCGACGGCACGCTACATCTGCCGCACGGCGCCCCTGCCCCGCTTGCGATGTTTCGCGCCGCGCGGGTCGATTACTCGCTGCACCGGCTTCTGCATTACACCGGCACCGATCCCGAGCATTTCCAGAACTTCGTGATCTTCACCAACTACCAGTTTTACGTCGACGCCTTCGTGCGGATGTGCCGCGAACGCGTCGCCGCTGGCGATCCGGTCTATGGGGCGTTTGTCGAGCCCGGCAACCTCGTCACCCGCAGGGGTGGCCTGGCGCAGTCTGTCGCGCCGCTCGCGCGCCTGCCGCAGATGCCGGCTTATCATCTGGTGGCGCCCAGGAGCCGCGGCATCACCATGATCAACATCGGCACTGGGCCGTCGAACGCGCGCAACATCACCGATCATGTCGCAGTGCTGCGCCCACATGCATGGCTGATGCTCGGGCATTGCGCGGGCCTTCGCAACTCACAGAAGCTCGGCGACTACGTGCTCGCCCATGGCTATGTGCGCGAGGATCATGTGCTCGACGAGGAATTGCCGCTGTGGGTACCGGTCCCGGCGCTGGCCGAGATCCAGGTCGCGCTCGAACAGGCGCTGGCCGAAGTGACCGGCCTGTCCGGCTACGAGCTCAAGCGCATTATGCGCACCGGCACGGTCGCAAGCGTCGACAACCGCAACTGGGAGCTCGGCAATCATGCAGCCGTCATCCATCGGCTGTCGCTGTCGCGTGCGGTGGGTCTCGATATGGAATCCGCGGCGATCGCAGCCAACGGATTCCGCTTTCGCGTGCCCTACGGTACGCTCCTGTGCGTCTCCGACAAGCCGCTGCATGGCGAGATCAAGCTGGCCGGAATGGCCGCCGAATTCTACCGGCAGCGGGTCGGTCAGCATCTCGATATCGGCTTGCGTGCGATCGAAAAGCTGAGATCGCAGGAATGGGAGCGGCTGCATTCCCGCAAGCTGCGAAGCTTCGCCGAGGTCGCGTTCCAGTAGGCGAAGGCCCGCATTGGCAGAGGCCTCCGGTTTTGCTTGGATCATCCGCCGCTGTTCAAAGCCTTACTGAAGGAGATCACAGCATGTCAGAGATCAAACTCGCGCCGGGGATCACGCCTGCCGGAAAGAGCACCGCGCCGGCGGTGTGGAACATTCTCGGCCACACCTATTATGAGAAATCGAACTGCGCGACCTCGTTTTCGTTCGAGACCCTGGACCCGCCCGGCACCTTCGTGCCGCCGCATATCCATCCGACCCAGGACGAATTCATCTACATGCTGGAAGGCACGTTCGACCTGTATCTCGACGGTCAATGGGTGAAGGCCGGTCCGGGCGATCTGGTGCGCATGCCTATGGGCCTGCCGCATGGCTATTACAACAAGACCGACAAGCCGACCCGGGCCTTGTTCTGGGTCTCGCCCTCGCGCAAGCTAAAGGAATTGTTTGAGCTATTGCACAACATGACCGACCCGGAAGAAGTCGTGCGGGTTTCGGCCGCGCATGAGGTCGACTTCCTGCCGCCCGGCAGCGTGCCCGGCGCTTGATCGCCCGACTTAAGGAAGGAGCCGCTCGCGCGGCCCCTTCTTCCCGAACGAAATCCGACCCGCCTCAGCGCAGCGTCATGCTGGCGATCCCGACCGCCAGGTTGACACCGACCTGCCCCTGAAGCGACAGCGGCTGCAGCGAAATGGTCCGGTTGGAGCCACCCACCAGGACGTTGGCACCGCCGCCAAGGCCGAGCGACGCGTCGCCGCTGGCGCCGACATAGGTGCCGGCAAGCGTGCGCGGCGGCAGCTTGGTGGTGCGCGCGAACACGCCCCAGATCATCCGTCCGCCCCCGGTTACACCGAGATCGAGGCCAAGCCGCCCGATATGACCGCTGTAATATTCAACGCGCCCACCCGTGCTGGGGGTGAACGTGCACTGGATCTGCTGGCGCGAACCGATGATCAGGCCAACCGTGGGCGACAATTTGCAGGAGAGCCCGCCGGCGCGGACCCTGCTCTGGGCGTCGGCTGAGGTCGAAGCGACCGACAGCGACACGGCTGCGACGAATGTGGCGATGATAGACAGACGCATGGATGTCCCCCGGCATTGAAAAATGTATCGTTGCCTTAAGCCACGTCAGGCTGCCGCACAATCCGGTTTGTACAGACGATAGCGGTAGAATGGTCACGGTCAATATCCGAGGAATGCTGGAATGGCAGCGAAACAGGGGCGGATTTACACCGGAATCGGCGGCTGGACCTTTGCGCCCTGGCGGGGCGAATTCTATCCCAAGGGCCTCCCCCACGCCCAGGAGTTGCGCTATGCCGCCAGCCACCTGACGTCGATCGAGATCAACGGCACTTTCTATCGCACGCAAAGCCCGGCGAGTTACCGCAAATGGGCCTCGGAGGTTCCGGACGGTTTCGTCTTCTCCCTCAAGGGCCCGCGCTTTGCGGTGAACCGGAGCGTGCTTGCGGACGCCGGCGATTCTATCAAACGGTTCCTGAATTCGGGCGTCAGCGAATTGGGGGATCGGCTGGGTCCGCTGCTGTGGCAGTTTGCACCCACCAAGAAATATGACGAGGCCGATTTCGGGCGGTTTCTGGAGCTGCTCCCGGCCGAGTTTGACGGCCGCAAGCTCCGCCATGTGGTCGAGGTGCGTCACGACAGCTTCCGGGTCCCGGGCTTTGCCAAGCTCCTGCGCCGGTTCGGCGTCGCGGTCTGCTTTTCGGAGCACGCCACCTATCCGGCCATCGCCGATGTGACGTCGGATTTCGTCTATGCACGTCTGCAGAAGGGTCAGGACTCGATCAAGACCGGCTACCAGCCCAAGGCCATCGACGCCTGGGCCGCGCGCGCGAAACAATGGGCTCAGGGCGGCGTACCCGAAGACCTGCCCTGCGTCGACACACCGTCGCCGCCGAAGAAACAGGCCCGCGACGTCTTCGTGTACTTTATCCACGAGGGGAAGGTCCGGGCGCCGGCTGCGGCAATGGCGCTGATCGGGAAGCTGTCCGCCGGAGTTGATCGAAAGGGCGCCGAGCGGCGATAGTGCGCCGGGAGCCGGCAGAGGCAGCCGGCCTGGAGCACGATATGGAAATTCCGCTGATTGCCCAAGCTGCGGCGACCGCAGGCATCGTTCTCACGGTGGTGCAATACTGGATGAAGACCATGATCCCGCTCAGGGTCGTGGGCATCGTCACCAATGTGCTGTTTCTGATCTATGCCGGGCTGGCCGGTATCTGGCCGACGATTGTGCTCAATTGCATCGTGCTGCCCCTGAACCTGTATCGGGTGCACGAGATGCGCCAACTGATCCGACGGACCCAGCGCGCCGCGCGATCCGATCTCGACATGACATGGCTTCAGCCATTCATGACACGGCGCAAGACGAAAAAGGGACAGGTGATCTTCCGCAAGGGCGACATCGCAGAGGCCATGTATCTCGTGGTGAGCGGCCGCTACCAGTTGCAGGAGATCGGCATCATGCTCGAACCCGGAGCCGTGGTCGGCGAACTGGGGCTGCTCTCGCCGGACGGCGTGCGAACCGCAACGCTGATATCGGTCGACGACGGCGAAGTGCTGTCACTCGCGTACGAGAAATTCGAGGAGCTCTATTATCAGAACCCGGAATTCGGTCTCGGCTTCCTCAAGCTCACCAGCAAGCGGTTGTTCGACAATATCGCACGGTTGGAAGCGGAACTTGCGACACGGCCTCCCCGCATCGTTCCCGCACCATCACCGATGACGAAGCACTGATGCAATGCGCAGCAAAAAGCCACGAAATGAGCGGGTGCGCGTACATCCGGCGTCACCTGCAGCATTCGTGGCCCTGAGCAGCGGAGCTTTCACTCAACGCTGTTCGACGTCATATGGTGAGCCCGAACGGACATTCAAGGCCACCATGACTTTTCTGTAGCGGCCCGCCGCCAAAAGGTTCAAATGCCGTCCGCCGAGCGGCATCGCTCTGAAATAGGACGTCAGCGCTTGGTCGCAACCGTTACGGCCTTTCCCTCCGGGACTCTGGCCTTGCCCCCCTGCCCACCACGACAAGATTTTGATTGAAGTCGCTACCGAAGGCCGCCAGTTTATCGCGCCTTCCTCGCATCCCGCCTCCCCGCCCTTTCCCCATGCTCCGGAGCTCACAGATGGCCGACCTTATCGGCTACCTCACCCATATGCGCTTTGCCGAAGTCATCGGCTATATCGCCGCCGCGCTGGTTTTTGCCACCTTCTCGATGAAGACCATGGTGCCGCTGCGGATCGTCGGCATCTGCAGCAACGTCTTCTTCATTGCCTATGGCTACCTGAATCCGGCCTATCCCTTGCTGGTGCTGCATTGCCTGCTGCTGCCGCTGAACATCCTGCGGCTCCGGCAGATGCTGTCGCTGGTGACGGAGACCAAGGAGGCGTTCGAGGGCGACCTCGATATGAACTGGATCAAGCCGTTCACGACCACGCGCGCCATGGCACCGGGTGAAGTGCTGTTTCGCAAAGGCGACCCCGCCGACGAAATCATCTTCATCATGTCGGGCAGCCTGCGCATTCCGGAGCTGGGCATCGCCATACCGCCCGGCGAAGTCGTCGGCGAACTCGGCATGCTGTCTCCCGACAAGGTCCGCACCCAATCGGCAATCTGCGTCGATGGCGGGCAAATCCTGGTCATAACCTATGATCAGGTACGGCAGCTGTTCTTCCAGAATCCGAAATTCGGATATTACTTCATGCAGCTCAGCGCGCGCCGCCTGTTCGACAATCTGAAACGGACGCAGGCCGAAAACGAAGCCTTGCGTGCCGCGCGAGACGCAAACGCATTCCAGCCCGCCGAGCCGTGACCCTGTAGCGCGGCCGGCAATTCACTGGGGCCGCCCGGATAGCCATCGCGCTATGCGACGGCCGGCTGGCGCAAATTCCCGTTGAACGGCGCCCTGAAGGCGGTCAGGTTTGTCCGACCTTCAGGGGATTGCCATGACTCTTGCAGATATCGTCAGCCATTTCGGAGGGCTCCGACCCAGCGAATGGCTCGGTTATTTCGCCGCGGCTCTGGTCTTTGCCACGTTTTACACCAAGACCATGGTGCCACTGCGCATCGTCGCCATCGCAAGCAACTTTCTGTTTATCGCCTACGGATACCTGCACCCCGCCTATCCGGTGCTGGTGCTCCACGTCGCATTGCTGCCGCTCAACATCTGGCGATTGCGACAGATGCTCACGCTGGTCCGCGAAGTCGAGGCTTCTAACGATGGCGACCTCGACATGAACTGGATCAGGCCGTTCACGACGACGCGCGACATGAAGCCCGGCGAAGTGCTGTTCCGGAAAGGCGATGCCGCGAACGAGATCATCTTCATCATGTCCGGCAGCCTGCGTATTCCGGAGCTCTCGATTGAAATCCCGCCGGGCGAAGTCGTCGGCGAACTCGGCATGCTGTCGCCGGACAAGGTTCGCACGCAATCCGCCATCTGCGTCGATGGCGGGCAAATCCTTGCCATTTCCTACGACCAGGTGCGGCAGCTGTTTTTCCAGAATCCGAAATTCGGATACTACTTCATGCAGCTCAGCGCAAAGCGCCTGTTCGAGAACATGAAGCGCATGCAGGGCGAAATCGAAACGTTGCGCCGTGGCAGCGGCGCGGACGAATTCCGTCCGGCGGAGCCATGACTATTCCGCCGGCACCGCAGCCGGTTTGCGGATGCTCGCGCCCGAGACCATCGCGGCGAGCCCGAGCGTCGCCAGGAAGAACACCAGACAGACGCCAGCGGTGAAAAGCAGCACCAGATCGAACCCGCCGCGCGCATGCAGGAATGCGATCGAAGCAACCGCGATCCCGGCGGTGACAAAGACCAGAAAATAGCGCACCGCATAAACCCGCCCGCGCCAGGCATCGGCCGTATAACGGGCCAGCACGATGTCGTTGACCGTCACCTGGGCGTACACCCCGGCCATCGCCAGCGCGAGCGCGACCAACAGCATCGGTCCGGTCGCGACCACCGACCAGGCGGCGCCGGTGAACAACAGCAGCGTGACGAACACGAACAGAATATGCGGCTGAAACCATTCGACCAGCCGCCCAATGACAAGCTGCGCAATCCCGCCGACCACGAACACCGCGGTCGCAATGCCGCCGACCGCAACCAGCGACAGTCCCTGTCCGGCGCGCTCATCGATCACCTTTGGCAGCGCGACCGTGATGACGTTGAAGGCGAGGCCTGCACCGAGCGCGATGACAATGAACAGTCCGAAGACGATGAAGGTGGCGGTGCGACCGAGACGCACATCCGGATTGGTCTTGCGCGCGCTCCTGCCGGTAATGTCCTCCCGCTCCGCCCACATATAGACGAAACCGGTGACGATGCAGACCACCCCCGGAATGAAAAAGGCCATTCGCCAGCCGAGATAGCTCGCGATCAGCGCGGTGATCCCGGCCGCCAGCGCGACACCCAGATTGCCGCAGACTCCGTTGAAGGCCAGCGTGCGACCACGCGCCTTCGAGGCTTCGATCAGCATCGACATGCCGACCGGATGATAGATCGCCGCGAACATGCCGAGCGCGCCCAGCGCAATCGCAAGCGTGACCAGGTTCGGAGCCAGGCCCGCCGCAAACAGCGAGACGCCGCAACCGAACCAGAACAGCGCCATCATGTTGCGGCGGCTCCAGTGATCCCCGAGCCAGCCGGCAGGCAGCGAGAACACCCCGAACGAAATGAAAGCCGCGGTCGACAGCGCGATCAGTTCGCCATAGGTGCGCGCGTAGACCGCCTCCAGCCCGATCACCACCGTCGGATAGATCAGCAGCACGTAGTGATCCATCGCGTGCGCCCAGTTGATGAAGCCGATCGACACGCGGGTCTCCCGGCTGAACGGCTGGTGGGTTGCGGCGATGTCGGTCATAGGCGGCCCGGCGAGAAAGAATCTGACCCCGCATCAATACGCTTGCCCGATGGCGATGTTAGGCCGATTATCGTCGCGATCAGGCCAACCGGAACCAGCCATGCGCCCGGAATACCGAAACAACCGCGACGACGCCCCCCGCCCGATCGCGGCCATGGCCAAGACCTTTCCGGACGGCGATCGCATTCCCCTGCACCTTCACAAGCGCGGCCAACTCATCCACGCGATCTCAGGCACCATGAAAGTGGAGACAGCCGACGCCGCCTGGATCGTGCCACCCGCGCTCGCGCTCTGGATGCCGCCCGCTTCCCCGCACGGCATGGTCATGCGCGGCGAACTCGCCATGCGCACCATCTACATCGATCCGGACGCGTGTCACGACCTGCCGCAAAGTCCGACCCTGGTTGAAATCGGCGGCCTGATGCGGGAGCTAATCCTCGCCGCACTGGAGGAGCCGCTCGCCTATGACGAGTCCGGTCGCGGCGGCATGATCGCCGCCCTGATCCTTGCCGAACTGAAGCGCATGCAGGAACGCAAGCTAGATCTCCCGATGCCGCGTGACCCGCGTGCCGCGCGCGTGGCGCGTGCATTGCTCGAGCATCCGGATGCGGACGGAGGCCTCGACGAATGGGCCGAGCGAGCCGGCGCCAGCCGGCGGACCCTGGCGCGGCTATTCCGAAGCGAAACAGGCTTCAGCTTCAATGAATGGCGCTCACGTCTGCGCGCCATGGACGGACTGGCACGCCTCTCCTCGGGAGAGCCGGTCGGCAGCGTCGCTGCGGCGGTGGGTTATGCAAGCCCGAGCGCATTTTCGGCGATGGTGCGTCGCAGCTTTGGCGAGTCCCCGCGGCGGATGGTGCGACGCTAGCGTGTTGCAACCTGCAATTGATCCTCGTAGCATGATACCGGGTTGTGGCTGCGTATCCTGCCGGCCCGCGTTGGTAGCGGGTTGCTTTCCATGTCATGCGTTCGCGTGGCCGTGCGGCTCGCTGCCGCGGCGGCACTTGTATGGTCGTGCAATCTTGCCGCGCATGCCGATGGCTTCGCGCGCAGCGATGATACTTTCCTCTATTTCACGGGCACGGACCTCTGGCGTCACGGCAGCTTCTCATATGGCGGCGCGCTGTGGTCACCCGATGGACTCGATCGCGGCGGCTTCACCTTCAAGGCGCTGATCGGGGCCGGCTCCTATCAATATCGCTCCGGCGCGCTCGACGATGCGCAGGTTACCGGTACGCAATTCGTAGGCTCAGCACTGGCGGGATGGCGCTTCGTCCGTGACAAGACCTTCGTGACTGTTTTCGCGGGACTGGATCTGCAGCATCACGGTACGACGCCGGACGATCCCGGCAGCGACCTGAATGGAGACCACGTCGGCATCCGCGGCGCGATCGAATTCTGGCACGAGCCCGATGCACTGACGATGATTGCGGCCGACGCAACCGCCTCATCAATCGGGCCGAGCTATGCCGCGCGTGCCGCCTATGGCTGGCGCGTGGCCGACGCCTTCTATCTCGGCCCGGAGGTCGGCGGTTTCGCAACCGGCGACAGCTACAAGCAGTTTCGCGCCGGGCTGCATATCACCGGCTTCCGCTTCGCCTGGGTCGAATGGTCGGCGGCGGCAGGATGGGCGATGGACAACGATGATCGGGACGGCTTTTACGCGCGGCTCGGATTGCATGTGAGGCGATAGGCGCCTGCTCGCGCTAACATCAGATAAGCCAATTTTCAACCTTCAGCCCGCGAACCCGCTTGAATTCGTCGGTATTGCCGGTGACGACGACAGCGTCGATCGATTTTGCGTGCGCTGCGATGAGCAGATCGTTTCCTCCGATCGGCGTCCCCACCGCCTCCAGCTCGGAGCGAACCACGCCGTATTCGGCGTCTGCCGGCGCCTCGAATGGCAGCACTTCGATCTCACCCAGCAAATCCTCTACTGCTTTGATCAATCGGCTGGACCTGCTCTTTGCGCAACCATAGCGCAACTCGGCTGCAACGATGATGCTGGTGCAAATGGTTTCTTCGCCCACTTTCATAATGCGCTTCGCGCACTGGCCCTGGGGATTTCGGACCAGCTCGGAGATAATATTCGTGTCCAGTAAATATCTGGTCACAGCACCTTCTCCGGTGCCGACACGAAATCCTCGATTGCCGGAAAGTCCTCGTCCAGCGGCTTCATGGATTTGAGCAACGCGACTAGACCACGCTTGCGCACCGGTTCGATCACGAGACGGTCGCCGTCGCGATGCATGATCGCTTCGTTGCCGGGGAGTTCGAACTCAACCGGGATGCGGACCGCCTGATTGCGGCCGTTGCGGAATAGCCTGACGTGCTTCGGCTCCGGCATTTCATGCTCCTTGGCATATGCCAACGACATATGCCACTTGCCGCTCCTCGGCAAGGGGCCGGGCAAACGCTAATCCAGCGTCCGACGGAAGCGCGTGACCGCAATCGTCATCGCAATCAGCATTAGCACGAACAGCGCGATCGCGTCATAACGCAGATCCTCGATGGTCGCGCCCTTCAGCATGATCGCCCTGACGATGCGGATGTAGTGCGTGAGCGGCAGCGCCTCGCCGATCCATTGTGCCCAGGCCGGCATGCCGGCGAACGGGAACATGAACCCCGATAGCAGGATGTTCGGCAGGAAGAACATCATCGACATCTGCACCGCCTGCAGCTGATTCTGCGCGACGGTCGAGAACGTGTAGCCGATTGACAGGTTGGCAGCGATGAACAGCGTCGACAACCATGCCAGCAGATAGAGGCTGCCGAAAATCGGGACATGAAACAACAATACGCCGGTGCCGATGATTAACGCAGCCTGGATGAACCCAACCACCACATAGGGAATGATCTTGCCCAGCATGATTTCGACCGGCGTAATAGGCATCGCCAGCAGCGCTTCCATAGTTCCGCGCTCGATCTCGCGGGTCACCGAAAGCGCGGTGAAAATCAGCATAGTCATGGTCAGGATGGTGCCGACCAGACCGGGCACGATGTTGAGCGCGGTTTCCGCCGCCGGATTGTAGCGGGCATGCGCGCGAAATTCGAACAGCGGCTGGCCGCTCTCCGGCAGCCCGCGGTCGTTCTGTAGTGCAGTTCGCACCAGTTGACCGAGCGCACCGAGCGCGGAGCCTGACGCCACCGGATCGGTCGCGTCCGCCGCGACCAGCAGCACCGGCCGTTCGCCCCGCCGGATCGCACGCTCGAAGCCACGCGGGATTTCGACACCGAACAGCACGGTCCCGGAGGCGATCAGGCGGTCGAACTCCGCCTCGTCTTCGACCTGATGCGTGACCTTGAAATAGCGGGTGTTCTGCAGCGCCTTCAGCACCGAGCGGCCGAGATCGCTATGCTCCTGCAGCAGCACCGCAGTCGGCAGGTTGCGCGGCGTGGTGTTGATCGCATAGCCGAACAGGACGAGTTGCATCAGCGGGATCATCACGATCATCGCGAATGACACGCGGTCGCGGCGCAGCTGGATGAATTCCTTGATCAGCATCGCCACGGTGCGGCGCCGGAAGGCGGCCCATCGCGGGACCTTGACGCTCGCTGGCGTGGTCGCGGCTGCGTTCGATGGAGACTGCGCGCTCACTGGAAATTATCCTTCGCGCGGCTCATCAGATCGATGAACACGTCTTCCAGCGTCGGCTCCGAGCTTTTCCAGGTCAGCCCCGGCCGGTCGCGATAAGGCTTGATCGCGGCTTCCAGGCCTCCGGCATCGCGGCCCGACACATGCAGGCTGTTGCCGAACGGCGCCACCATGTCGACGCCGGACTTGTTGTGCAATTCGTGCAGCAGCCCGTTCACGTCAGGCCCGCTGACATCGTAGGTCGTGAGCCCCGCCTGCCGGACCACGGCATCGACAGAGCCGTGGGTGAGTAGTTCGCCATAGGCGATATAGGCGATCTCATGACAACGCTCGGCTTCGTCCATGTAATGGGTCGAGACCAGCACTGTCAGCCCTTCGGCGGCCAGCGCATGAATCTCGTCCCAGAATTCGCGCCGCGCTTTCGGGTCGACGCCCGCTGTCGGTTCGTCGAGGAGAAGAAGCTGCGGGCTCGGCAGCGTGCAGGCGCCAAGCGCGAGCCGCTGCTTCCATCCGCCCGACAATTCGCCGGCCAATTGCTCTTCGCGACCCTTCAGCCCGAGCCGCGCGATCATGTCGCTCGCTGCACCGGCGGGATCCTGCATCAGGTGAAGACGCGCGACGAATTCCAGATTCTCGCGCACCGACAGATCCTGATACAGGCTGAATTTCTGCGTCATGTAACCGACGCGCAGCTTGATCTGGTCGGCCTGCGTCCGGATGTCGTAGCCGAGGCAGGTGCCATCGCCCTTGTCCGGTGTGAGCAAGCCGGTGAGCATGCGGATGGTCGTGGTCTTGCCGGAACCGTTCGGTCCGAGAAAGCCGTAGATCGTGCCCTTCTTCACCTGCATCGACAGATCGCGCACGACCACGCGGCTGCCGAACGCCTTGGTCAGGCCGTGCACGTCGATGGCGATGTCCGGATTGACGGTCATGGCTGTGCGCGTCTATTTCGCCGCAACCCTGGGCGTCACCGTCACATCGACCGGCTGCCCAACCCGAAGCGCGGCCGGATTGTTCGGAATCGCCTCGACCAGATAGACCAGCTTGTGGCGCTCCTGCTGCGAGTAGATCACCGGCGGGGTATATTCGGCATATTGCGAAATGAAGCTGATCTTGCCGGTCATCCCAGCCGGACACCCATCGCAGGAAAAGCTGATCGGCTCGTCGATCGCGATCCGCGCCAGCATCGGCTCGGCGACGTAGAAGCGGACCTTCACGTTGCCCGGCGGCAGCACCGAAACGATCGGACGGCTGGCGGGCACGGTTTCGCCGGCGCGGTAGTAAACCTGCTGCACCAACCCGTCGACCGGGCTTAAGCCCCGCCTTCGGTTGAGCCGTGTCTGGGCCGAGGCCAGCCGCGCCTGCGCCTCGCGGAACAGCGCCTGCGTGACGTCAAAATCCTTCTGTGTGCCGGACTTGGTTTGCAGGAGCTGCTGTGCGCGATCGAACGCCTGCTTGGCATTTGCCAGCGTCGCCTCGGCCACGCCGAGATCGGCCTCCTGCAATTGCGTATCCAGAAAGAACAGAAGCTGTCCCGTCTTTACCGCATCGCCCTGCCGCACCAGCATCTGCTCGATGCGGCCTTGTTCGTCGGGACTGACGAAAATGAAATCGCCTTCGATCCAGCCCTGCATGACGTTGTCGCTGCCATTGCTGCAGGCAGACAACAGCGTTCCGAGTGCGAGAGCAGCCGCACCGATCCATCGCCGGACGATCATGACCCGCCTCCATCGCGGTCCAGGAGAATATCGAGATGCGCGTTCAGCATCGCCCGGATGTCGAGCGGAGCGTGCTTCTGGAACAGACTTTGCCAGACCACGGCTACCAGCACCGGCGCGCCCAGCAGTTGCGGAAACGCAACCAGCCCGGGATGACGCAATTCGCCACGGTCGAGGGCGCGCTGGAGAATTTGCCGCAGCGCCGAGAACACCCGGCTGAGCACTTCGCGATAATAAAAGTCGGCAATCGCCGGAAAGCGCGTCCCCTCAGAAATGATCAGCCGGATGATGTCCTTGCGCCGCGAGCCAACCAGTTCGTCAGCCACGACAGCCACAAGCCGCTCCGCCAGCACCGGAAACGGCAGATCGACTGCCGCGAGTGTCTCGATACTCCCGATCAACGGCGTCAGCATCGAGCGCGCCAATTCCTGGAACAGCGTCTCCTTGTCAGCGAAGTAGAGATAGATCGTGCCTTTGGCGACGCCGGCCCGCTTTGCCACGTCGTCGAGCCGCGCCGCTTCGAAACCACGCAACGAAAACTCCTCGAGCGCGGCAGCCATGATCGATTGCCGCCTTGCGGCGCTGCGGATGTCGCGCGCGCTGCGAGGGGGTGATGCCCCGGCCTCTATGCGCGGGGCTGGCGGATCAGCCGGACCTGGCGCGAGCTTGGATCGCGGCCGCGGCTTTCGGGGTGGTCCGGCAGGCATCAGGCGCTCCAATTATGACTGACCAGTCAGTCATAATTATACGCTACTGGAAACGCAAGCGGGATCGGCGCACGATCACGTGACGCCGAAAACCATCATTGCTTCAAATAGATGGATCGTGCCGCAGGCGGCACGCGGTGGCGCTATTCAGCCGTTTTCGAGTTCGGCCCGCACGGCCGCGAGCGCGGCGGGCGTGTCGACATCGACCAACGCGCCCTGCCCCGTCATCGGCACGTCGACCACCGCCTCGCTGTACTTGGCGATCAGGTGCCGGGCGCCGACGTCGCCTGTCACCGCCATCAGTTCGGGGAAGAAGCGCCGCGACCACAGCACCGGATTGCCGCGCTTGCCGTCGGTCACCGGCACCGCAATCAACGCGCCTTTTTCCGGATCGTAAGCCGCGATCAGCCGGTCGATCAGCGCGGCATCGACCTGCGGCATGTCGGCCAGCATCACCACCGCGCCATCGATATCCGCCGGCAGCGCGCCAAGTCCCGTCCGCAGCGAGGTCGACAGACCGTCCGCAAAATCCGGATTATGGGCGAATTGCAGCGGCAGGTCGGACAGAGCATCTGCAATGGTCTCGCTTTGGTGGCCGGTTACGACGACCACCGGCCGCGCCTTCGACGCCAGCGCCGCTTCCGCCGCGATCCGCGCCAACGGCTTGCCGGTCACCTGCGCCATCAGCTTGTTCGGTCCACCCATCCGGGTCGAGCGTCCGGCCGCGAGGACGACGGCGGCGAAGCGTCCTCCCTTGTCGATCTCAGGCTCCTCGCGCGGCTGCGGACGCGTGACGATTTCCATCAGCAGGCCGCCGACCCCCATGCCGGTGATGTCGGCGCGCGTGACCGGCAGTCCCGCGAGCAATCGCATCAGCACCCAATCGAAACCGTTCTCCTTCGGCGAACGCGCGCAGCCCGGCGCGCCCAGCACCGGGCGTCCGTTCGCCGATCCGATCAGCATCAGGTTGCCGGGATCCACCGGCATGCCGAAATGCTCGATCTTGCCACCCACCGCCTCGATCGCGGCCGGAATGACGTCGCGCCGGTCGGCGATGGCGGAGGCGCCGAACACGATGACAAGCTCCGCCCCTGCCCGCTGCACGTCCTTGATCGCGGTGGCGAGCGCGGCCTGATCGTGCGGCACGCGGCGCTCGGCGACGATGCGCGCGCCCGCGGGCGCCAGCCGCTCCTCGGTGATCTTCAGCGTCTTGTCGACCACCTTGGGCGACAGCCCGGGAAGCAGCGTCGATACGATGCCGACCTTCCGGATCGTATAGGGCGCGACCCGCACCAGCGGCCTTGCCGCCTCGACCGTGCGCATCGCCTGCATGTAGACATCACCTGCAACCGCGAACGGGATGATCTTCACGGTGGCGATCATCTCGCCCTCCACCACCGGCTTGTAGGCCGGCAGCGTCGCGATCGTCACCGCTTCGTCGATCCGGTTGAGTTCATCGATCCGCTCGCGATCGACGACCAGCACGCCCGCACTATCCGCAAACATATTGCAGCGGCCGGTAAAGGCCTTGTCGGCACGCACGGCCTCGCCTGATGCGCTTGCGGCGATGGCGGCTGCGGCATCGTCCTCCGACACATCGCCCGGATCGAGGCGGGCAACCACGACGCTGGCGATGCCGGCCTGCTTGAGCGCCGCCACGTGCGATGGCGTGATCACCGTGCCCTTCTTCAGCACCAGCGCGCCCTCGCGGATGGTATGCACGGCGGTGCCGCCCAAGGCGTCGTCGGGCGCGAAAGGGCCGAATTTCATGTGGCCTTCTCCGGCGATTGCCGCAGGCGCGCAGTGATCTGGCCCATGATCGACACCGCGATTTCCGGCGGCGAGATGGCGCCGATATCGAGCCCGATCGGCGCATGGATGCGCGCGATCGCATCATCCGCGATGCCCTGCGCCTTCAGCCGTTCGACCCGGCGCGCATGCGTTTTCCGCGAACCCAGCGCGCCGATATAGAAGCAGTCCTTCGACAGCGCATGCAGCAGCGCCGGATCGTCGATCTTCGGATCGTGGGTCAGCGCGACGAAGGCGGTGTACTTGTCGACCTTCAAGCTGGGGAGCGCCTCGTCCGGCCATTGCGCGATCACCGTCACATCGGGGAAACGCTCCTGGGTCGCGAAGGCGGTGCGCGGATCGACGATGGTCACGTCGTAGCCGAGCAGCTTGGCGATCGGCGCCAGCGCCTGGCTGATATGGACGGCGCCGGTGATGACGAGCTTTGCCGGTGGCACATGCACGGTGATGAACACCTTCCCGTCCGGCGTTTCCTCCATGCCGCTCTTGCCGCTGCGGATATGCTTCTCGATCAGGTCCTTGAGCGGATCGTGGAAGACGTCGGCGCCTTTCACCAGCCGCTGCTCGCCGCTTGTGACATCGGTGACGACGACAGCGGCGCGGCGGTTGGCGCGTTCGGTGTTGAGCGCGGTGAGGATGGAGAGTTTCATTGTGCTTCCTGTAATGCGGCCGCAGCTGCATATTTCAGTTCCGTCATCCTGAGGTGCGAGCGAAGCGAGCCTCGAAGGATGCACGGCCACGATGTCATGAACATTGGCCGTCGTCCTTCGAGGCCCGGCTGCGCCGGGCGCCTC
>CAZXJZ010000104.1:0-16121 GCA_964641065.1 uncultured Hyphomicrobiales bacterium
TTGCACCCACGGCGGTTTTCAAGACCGCTGCCTTAAACCACTCGGCCACCCTTCCAGCATTGAAATCGATAGGCTATCTGGCCCAGCAAGTGCGCTCGATACCCTGATTTGTACCGATCTTCTACCATTTTCGGCGGCAGGCGGGCCGGTTGCGGCGATGCGTTAACGGTCGCCGCAACACGAGGGGGCGGGACTCGATCGGATCCTGCCATCAATGTCGGCGATCCGGAGTATCGCCTCCCGCTGAATGCAGACAGCGAAGCAATGAGCATGTCGACCCCGCCAGAGCTAATTTCGACCGAGGATATTTCTAGTCTCTGAAGGGTTAGGTGAGCGCTCGTGGTTCGAAGACATCGCATAACCAAAAGAGCGAAGGTCGATCCCCGTTAGTTCGGCAGTCCTAATGTTGGACTCGCGAAAAAAGCCGGCAGTCCGAGCTTCGATAATCTTGTCCCAAGCTTTAGAGATTTGTCGGTTGCTCGCTTCAAAAATCCCCAAGTCGAAAGCCCTGCAAATTCGCTCGCCGACATGCTGGCCTAAATCGGACCCGAGGGGGGTGAAGCCGTTGACGTAGTCCCTCCGCATAAAAAGGTTGAGGCGGCGACGTATACTGACTGCCGTCGGACTCGCTGATTTGTGGACCACCTCGAGCAAGTCGACGGGAAATGTTTCGATCTGGCGGAGCTTGCAAAACGCAAGCAGCCTGTTGACGTAGTTCAACGGATTTCGCCTGAGTTCCTCGTAGGCGAGGACCAGAACATTCTCCGCACCGAACAGGCTACGATACAATTCCAACAGGACGTCATAACGGAAATGGTCCAGCCTGAAGCTGGGACCACGCGTGTCCCTGCCGCTGATGTAATCGTCAAGTCCGATCATGCCCCCGGCATTTATAAATTGAAAGTAGGACGACCGGATGATGCTCCGTTGCTCGCGTATGCAGATGAGCACACGCGCCTCGGGAAAAAGCTTTGCCAGGCGATGAGCGATCTCGTAGCGCTCGTACCCTCCAAAAAACGGATTACCCGAAAATTTCTCGGAAGAAATTACCGGTTGCACACCTGCGGGTGTCGTCAGTCTGTCCGTGAAATATTCACGAACCTTTTCGGCATCGAAATCTGGAGGGTAGTCCTCCCAGACACCCTTATACTTCCGACGCTCAAAGAGTTCCTGGTTCCAGTGACCGAATCCCAACCGCCCAGAGCCAAAAACACTTTTTTGAAGCCATGTCGTTCCGGTCTTGTGCAGACCAATGTGAATTAGTGGACGATTCGGTTCTGTTGCCTCGTGGAGTTCGTGACTGGCGCGCATCTCCATTGGTCGCCTAGTCCTCGCCGATGAGGACGGGCGCACCTTTCTTGCCCTGCTTCCTTTTGGCCTTCAACGAGACGTCCGGGTCCGGCGTATACTGAATCATGATCACCACCCGGCGTTCGGTTTTGGTCCGGCTACCGAAATGAAGACATCTCGACGTATCGACAAAAGCACCGGTTCCCGGCGGTCCAACCAACTCGATCAAGGCCGGTCGTGGCACTGATGCGAAAACGGCGTCGTCGGTAAATTGTCCCGTGCCCCAGGAGAGCCCGGCTGCTTCCGAGACATCCGCCGGCACGAAGGTGAGCGGGCCATTCTCGGCAGTGACCATATTCACGTTGATGAAGCATTTGAGTTGGTGGAGATCGTTCATGTCGTAGTGAAACAGCTGGCTTGAATACAGCGAGTAGTTCTTCTCACTGACATACACACCGACCGAACGCAGTTTGAAGCTGGTTCCCAAATAGCCTGCCGCGATCTCCATCATGGTCGGATGGTTTGCGAGCTCTATGATTTTATCGCACCGGTCGAAATCGTCAGCGGTCATGACATTCGCAAAGAATGGCTTCTTTGATTTCGCAACCATATCGCCGCGCTCGTCAGCCAGCATTGCTGCTTGAGCGACGGCGCCTTCGAAAAGTGTCGGGCTGATATTTGGAAGTGTTCCAGGCTCGAAGACAGAGTAGCCCTGCTGCCGCTTGATCAGCCCGCTCAATGCGGAGATGGCTCTGATCTTTGCGACTTCGCGCTGGTTGCGACGCCAACGCGGAAAGTCAGCGGCGATACGGCGCGCGCGGATAAGACGCAAAGCAACTTTTGGCGAGACACCCAGGCGCTCAGCAGCGCGAAAGAAATAGAGATCGAAGTCTGGCACGGCAAAATCCAGGATGAGAGAAAGTTGCAAACCGCGACTATCGTTTTAGCCGACTAAAACGAGGTGGCAAGTTCTCTTACGGTTTTCCGACGCGAACAGGTGAGTGGACGTTTAATCCCAGTCTGGCTGAAAATTTTTTGTGCAAAGTCTTACGATTGGTGCAGTCATCGCACGTGCAACGGAGGCGCTGCCAAATATGCGAAGTGTGATTCGAAAATTAGAACGCTGACAATCTGCAGCCGCCCGCAATGCGCATTTTTGACTTCGGCATTCGATCGAACCGCCGGCGATTTTTCACCTCATGAAGTGAAGAGATTTTCAGACGCTACGTTTGCGCGAAGATGTGTGCATATCCTGAGCGAAATCGACCGGAGCCCACGTCACCGTCATCGATCGAACAAATTCTCGTCACGGCTGTTCTGAGGGCCGGGTTCGCCTCAGCCGAGCGTCAGCGTTCTCATTGGAACGAGGAGGGTTCCGGTGTTGCAAGCCGGGATCGGTCGCGACTTACAAGCGCGCACCAGGCTCGTCGTCGGCGTGCGTTGCTTGCAGGCGAATCTGCATCGCGCACATCGCTGACAGCTGACCGAACGCAAAAGCGCAACGGCGGGAATGGACGCCATGAGGCGAAGATGAAAGTGAGAAGGCTTGCGGACTCCGGATGGGGGACCCGTGCCCCCACCATCCTATGGCTTGCCCGACCGCAATTGCGAAAGGCGCCGAATCATTCCCGGATGCGCCGAACAATCTTCACGAACGCCCGACGGGCAGGGGGAGGTAACATCATCCTTGGCCGCTGCCATATGATACCGGGCGCCAAACGTCCCGTTAACCAATTGATTAGTCCGCCCATTTGCGTGGCGGTCGGGTCACGCTATGGTGAATCCGGGGTGGGGCCTTGCCCCCGACAGGTCAATTTGGGGACGGCATGCCGTCGTTTCGGGGGAAACGTGCGATCCGGGTTGCGGCGGTGACAGCTGCCGCGTTCGCGCTCGCCAGCTGCGCCTCGTCCGACAAATTTGCTCGCAAGGTCGACCCGAAATACGGCGTGGCGTCGAGCCCGCGGGTGGTCGAGCTCGGCGACCGCGTGCCCAAGGGCGGCGGCGTCTATCGCGTCGGCAAGCCCTATGTGGTCGCCGGCCGCACCTTCGTTCCCGAGGAAAACACCAGCTACAGGTCCGAGGGGCTGGCGTCGTGGTATGGGCGCGATTTCCATGGGCGGCTCACCGCCAATGGCGAAGTGTTCGACATGGAATCGATCACTGCCGCGCATCCGACCTTGCCAATGCCGTCTTATGTCCGGGTCACCAATCTGAGCAACAAGCGCTCGCTGATCGTGCGGGTGAACGATCGCGGTCCGTTCCACGGCAACCGGGTCATCGACCTCTCGCACAAGAGCGCCGATCTTCTCGGTTTCAAGGGCAACGGCGTGGCCAAGGTGCGGGTCGAATATATCGGCCGCGCTGCGATCGAGGGCTCCGACGATCGCCGGCTGGCCGCGACCCTGCGGCACGGCGAGCCGGCGCCGGCTCCGATTGTTGTGGCCTCGGCCGGCAGAGCCCCGATCGCGCTGCCTGAGTCGCCGCGCGGAATCGCGGTCGGTGGGCCGGTCCCGGTTCCGGCCGGACGCCCCTACAACCTCGGCGAGCCGACGTCGCCGCGCCTGTCGGACGCCACCGCGGTCGGGCGGTCGGAGCGATCCGCCTCACGCCCGGTTTCCGCGGGCAGCTCCATGCGCTATGATGCGCGCGCCGGATTCATGAGCGGACGCGGCCTTTATTAGACCGCTGCAGGACCGGCTTCACCAGGGGTGGCGAAGCGCGCGTTTTCGCGCACAACGTAGTGTTGTCGATCCGATGATTCTGTTGACCCGACGCGCCATCGGCGCTCTGGCTGCCTTGTCGTTTCTTGTCGCGGCAACCGGCGCATCGTTTGCGGCGCCCGCGACCATTGCCGGTGGCAAGACCAAGGATGAAGGTTTCCAGACCGCCGCGCCGACCGCGATCCTGATCGAAGCGGAATCCGGTACCGTGCTGTTCGAGAAGAATGCCGACCAGCTGGTCGCTCCGGCGAGCCTTGCCAAATTGATGACCGCCGAGACGGTCTTCAACGAGATCAAGGAAGGCAACATCAAGCTGGAGGACGAATTCGTCATCAGCGAGGACGCGTGGCGCCGCGGCGGCGCGCCATCCGGCGGCTCCACCATGTTCGCGCCGATCCATAGCCGGGTCTCGGTCTCCGATCTGCTTCACGGCGCCATCATCCAGTCCGGCAACGATGCCTGTATCGCATTGGCCGAAGGGATCGCCGGCAGCGAGGAGGCTTTCGTGCGTTTGATGAACGGGCGCGCGCGCGAACTCGGCATGACGCAGTCGAACTTCACCAATTCGACCGGGCTGCCGGATCCGGAGCAGCGGGTCACTGCGCGCGAACTCTCGAAGCTCGCGCGGCACATCATCCATACCTACCCGGATTTCTACAAATGGTATGGCGAGAAGGACTTCACCTGGAACAAGATCCGCCAGTCGAACCGCAATCCGTTGCTCGCGATGAATATCGGCGCCGACGGACTGAAAACCGGCTTCACCAAGGAGGCCGGCTATGGTCTGGTCGGTTCCGCGGTACAGAACGATCTGCGGTTGATCGTGGTGGTGAACGGCCTGAAATCGGCGACCGAACGCGCAGACGAGGCGCGGCGTCTGCTGAATTTCGGCTTCAACGGGTTCGAATCGCGCGTGCTGTTTGAGCAGGGACAGCGCATTGGCGATGCTCGGGTCTACGGTGGCGAGGAACGCTACGTCCCGCTGGAAGCGCAGGGCAAGGCGCCGATCCGGCTGATGGTCCCGAAGAACACCACGGATCGCATCGTCGCTCGTGTCGTCTATCGCGGGCCGGTGCGGGTTCCGGTCGCGCAGGGTCAGCCGATTGGTGTGCTGAAGGTCTGGCGCGGCGACAATGTTGCGCTGGAGATCCCGTTGCAGGCGGCAGAACCGGTCGCGGGTGGACCGCTGCATCGGCGCGCGATGGACGGACTGACGGAATTGTTCGGCGGCTGGTTCCGCGCCGGCCTTCAAAAGCTATAAAGTCAGAAGCCGATATCGGCGGTCCGATCGGCCGGGGCGACCAGCATGCGCGGTAAATTCATCACCTTTGAAGGCGGCGAGGGGACCGGAAAGTCGACACAGGCGCAGAGGCTTGCGGAACGGCTGAAGGTGCTCGGGATTGCGGTGACGCAGACGCGAGAACCGGGCGGCTCCCCCGGCGCCGAAGTCATCCGGCATGTGATCCTGTCCGGTGCGGCCAAGCCGCTTGGCGCGGAAGCCGAGGCCATGCTGTTTGCTGCCGCGCGCGAAGATCATATCGCGCATACGATCAAGCCGGCGCTGGATCGCGGCCACTGGGTAATATGCGACCGCTTTGCCGATTCGACGCGCGTCTATCAGGGCGTGCTCGGCCATGTCGATCCGCGCCTGATCAAGCGGCTGGAAAAAATCACGGTCGGGCCGAACAAGCCCGATCTCACCATCATTCTCGATGCACCGGCGGAGACCGGTCTTGCGCGCGCCCATGCGCGGCGTGGCGACGGCGCCATCGATCGGTTCGAAAGCGAGGACATCGCCTTTCATGAGCGGCTTCGCGAGGCCTACCGGCAATTAGCGATCGCCGAGCCGGAGCGCTGCGTACTCATCGACGCCAGCGAGACGCCCGAACGGGTGACCGAGCGCGTCTGGTCGGTCGTGAACCGCAGGCTCGATCCCGCCACCGCGCCGCTCGCGATCGAGGAAATTGGTTCGTGAGCCGGGCATCGGCCGGCACGGATGATGACGGCATTCCGCATCCGCGGCAAACCGGCGACCTGTTCGGGCACGCCGCAGCCGAGCGCACCCTGCTGGATGCCTATCGCTCGGGACGCATCCCGCATGCCTGGCTGATCGGCGGGCCACCTGGCATCGGCAAGGCGACGCTGGCGTTTCGCGTGGCGCGCTTTGTTCTCGCACATCCCGACCCGGCAGCACCCGCGGTTCAAGCCGCCGCAACACTCGCGGTGGCGTCGGATCACCGGGTCGCCGGTATGGTTGCAGCCCAATCGCATCCCGATCTGCTGGTGCTGGAGCGCACATTATCCGACACCGGCAAGCTGCGGACGGTTATCCGGGTCGACGACGCCCGCAAGGTGGCGTCGTTTCTTGGCGCGACGGCGGGCCTCGGCGGATGGCGGGTGGTGATCGTGGACGCCGTCGACGATCTCAATTCTGAAAGCGCTAATGCGCTGCTGAAGGGTCTGGAAGAGCCGCCCGCGCGCACGTTGTTCCTTCTGGTGAGCCACGCTCCCGGATCGGTGCTGCCCACCATCCGGTCGCGCTGCCATCGTTTGCTGATGCGCGCATTGGCGCCTGATGAGCTCGCGCGGGCGCTGGCCGCGGCAAAAGGAGAGGAGCCGGACCCGGCCATTGTCGCGGCGTCCGAAGGCAGCGTGAGCCGTGCGCTATCGCTGTCGGAAGGCTCGGCGTTCAAATTGCGCAAGCAGATGACCACCCTGCTGGCGCGATTGCCGGCGATTGACATGCGCGAATTGCACGCGCTCGCCGATGGTCTCGCCATGGCGGACGCACGCGTCTTCGAAATCGTCATGGACAGTGTGAGTGACTGGCTCTCGGCCCGCTTGGCGGACTGCACTCACGACAAGGACAAGGCGGCCCGCGTGGCGGTCATCTGGAGCGATCTGAATATCGCGGCGCGCGAGGTCGATACCTATAATCTCGATCGGAAGCCTCTGATTTTCAAAACCTTCGGCCGCCTTGCCGATGCCGCACGCGGCTGATAGCTCTCGGCTCGAATTCCGCAGAACCGCGATAAACGCGGTTATTCTCCTCCGAAACCGCATCCGCTGACGGCCGAGTGATCCATGGCGAAAAAGTCGAAGTCCAAGCAACGCAAGACCGCGAAGAAGTCGGCGAAGCCAGCGGCCAGCGCGCGCAAGGCCAAACGCGCGAGCAAGGCGAAACGCAAGGGCAAGGCCGCGGCCAGCAGGAAGACGTCGACGGCGGCCCGGAAGAAGAAAGCGGCCGGGAAAAAATCGGCGGCCCGCAAAAGGCCGTCGGCTAAGAAGAGCAGGGCACCTGCCAAGGCGACCAAAGTCGCCGCGAAGAGAAACAAGAAAGCCGTCGCGGCCAGGAAGAAGCCCGCTGCGAAGAAAGCTGCTACCCGCAACGCACCCACGCCGTCGCAAAAGAACCGAGTTGCCAAGCCTGCGAAACCCGTAGCTGCGGCGGTACAGACAAATGAGCGGCCAGTGGCCCCGGCGGCGGTGCCGGCACCGGTTGCCATCAAGCCGGCGCCGAAGCCGCGTCCCAAGCTTCCGCCGGCACCCCAGCTCGATCTCCGGCCCGCGGCGACCGAGACGCCCGCGCGCCGCAGCTTCTACATCACCACCGCGATTTCCTATCCGAACGGCGTGCCGCATATCGGTCACGCCTATGAAGCGATCGCGACCGATGCCATCGCGCGGTTCATGCGCCTCGACGGCTATGACGTCTATTTCCTCACCGGCACCGACGAACACGGCCAGAAAATCCAGCAGACCGCCGCGCGCGAAGGCTTGACCGCGCGGGAACTGGTCGAGCGCAACGTCCCGCGCTTCCAGGCGATGGTCGAACGGATGAATTGCTCGAATAACGACTTCATCCGCACCACTCAGGATCGACACCATGCCTCGTCTAAGGCGATCTGGGAAAAGATGGAGGCCAATGGCGACATCTATCTCGCCAAATATGCGGGATGGTATTCGGTGCGCGATGAGCGCTATTTCGCCGAAGACGAGACCCGGCTGAACGAGCAGGGCACCCGGCTTTCGATCGAGACCGGCACGCCGGTCGAATGGGTGGAGGAGGAGAGCTATTTCTTCCGGCTCTCCGCCTATCAGGACAAGCTGCTCGACCTCTACGCCGAACATCCCGACTTCGTGCTGCCGAAGGAGCGCCTGAACGAGGTCGCGAGCTTCGTGAAGGGGGGCCTGCAGGATCTGTCGATCTCGCGCACCACCTTCGACTGGGGCGTGCGCGTGCCTGGCAACGACAAGCACATCATGTATGTGTGGGTCGACGCACTGACGAATTACATTACCGCGATCGGCTATCCCGATGTCGACAGCGAGATGTTCCGCAAATACTGGCCGGCCGATCTGCATGTGATCGGCAAGGACATCGTGCGCTTCCACGCGGTTTATTGGCCGGCCTTCCTGATGTCGGCCGGAGTGGCCGTGCCGCGCCGCATCTTCAGCCACGGCTTTCTGTTCAATCGCGGCGAGAAGATGTCGAAATCGACGGGCAATGTCGTCGATCCGTTCACGCTGGCCGACACCTTCGGCGTCGACCAGATCCGCTATTTCTTCCTGCGCGAAGTGCCGTTTGGCCAGGACGGCAATTACAGCTACGAGGCGATCGCCACCCGCATCAATGCGGAACTGGCGAACGATCTCGGCAACCTCGCGCAGCGCTCGCTGTCGATGATTGCGAAGCAACGCGGTGGCGTGATGCCGGCGCCGGGTGAATTCTCGGCCGGCGACAAGGCAATGCTCGCGGCCGCCGACGGCATGCTCGAGGGTGCACGCGAGGCGATGAAGACGCAGGCGCTGCATCAGGTGCTGAATCAGGTCTGGACCGTGGTGGCGGATGCCAACCGCTATTTCGCGGCCGAGGCACCGTGGGCTCTGGCCAAGACCGATCCCGAACGGCAATCCACCGTGCTGTATGTGACGGCGGAAGTGGTCCGGCAGGTCGCGATCCTGGCGCAGCCCTTCGTGCCGGAATCGGCCGGAAAGCTGCTCGATCTGCTGGCGGTGCCGGCGGATGAGCGGGATTTCACCGGGCTAGGCGGCGGACACCGGCTCGCTTCCGGCGTCAATCTGCCCGCTCCCGTTGCGGTGTTCCCGCGCTATATCGACACCGAGGCCGCCAAGGCCTGAGGTGCGGCGGCGGGCAGCGATGACGGTCCTTTACGAAAATCTCAAGCGGGCCAAGCGGGCGCGGTTCAGCATCGTGACCGCCGTGGTCTGGTCGATCGGCTGGTTCTACTGGGCCAGCGTATTGTGGACTGGTGGCACACGGCCGGCGGCGATTGCGATCGTGATCGCGATCGGCTTCCTGCCGCTGGTGGCGTTGCATTTCTACGGCAATGTCTATGTCGTGCGGATTGTCCGCCACGGTGACGTCGCCGATATCTCCACGCTGGGTCTTTACGCCCACCGCAATTTCAGCATTCCGCTGTCGGCAATCCTCGAGGTGGCGAGGCCGGAGGCCGGCGGGATGACCATACGGGTCGCGGGACGGCGGACGCCCTTTCTGGTGGATTTGCAGGCCGAGCATAGCGATATAAGCGCAATCACGGCGCTCGCCGATCGAAATGCCGCCAAAGGGTCCTGAACGCCATGCTGGTCGACAGCCATTGCCACCTCGATTTCCCCGACCTCGCCGCCGATCTCGACGGCGTGGTCAGCCGCGCGCGCGCGGCCGGCATCGGCCGCATGGTGACGATCTCGACGCGGGTGCGCCGGCTGCCGGACTTGCTTGCGATCACCGAGCGCCATGGCGATGTGTTCTGCTCGGTCGGCACGCATCCGCATCACGCCCATGAGGAGCTCGACATCACGTCGGCCGAGCTGATCGCGAAATCCGCCCATCCCAAGGTGGTCGCTATTGGCGAAGCCGGCCTCGATTATTTCTACGACAAGTCCCCGCGCCCGGCCCAGGAGCAAGGCTTCCGCGCCCATATCGCCGCCGCGCGCGCGACCGGACTGCCGCTGGTGATCCATTCCCGCGAGGCCGACGAGGACATGGCGCGCATTCTGGAAGAGGAAATGGGGAAGGGGGCCTTCCCTGCCGTTCTGCATTGCTTCACCGGCGGCGCCGAGCTCGCACGGCGCGCGATTGCGCTCGGCCTGCACATCTCCTTCACCGGCATCCTGACCTTCAAGGCCTCGCAGGCGCTACGCGACATCGCGGCCTCGCTGCCGGCGGACCGCATCCTGGTCGAGACTGACGCGCCATATCTCGCGCCCGGCAAATACCGCGGTAAGCGCAATGAGCCGGCCTATGTGGTCGAGACCGCGAAGACGCTGGCCGAAACGCGCGGCGTCTCGGCGGCGCAAATCGCTGAGCAGACCACCGAAAACTTCTTCCGCCTTTTCAACAAGGTGCCGCGTAACATCTCAGCTGCCGCATGAGCACACTCGTCACGATTCTCGGCTGCGGCTCGTCCGGCGGCGTACCGCGCCCGGCGCTGGGCTGGGGCGCGTGCAATCCGGACAATCCGAGGAACCGGCGCCGCCGCTGTTCGATCCTGGTCGAGCAGACCGGATCCACTGGCAAGACCTCCGTGCTGGTGGATACGTCGCCGGACCTTCGCGAGCAGCTTCTGGACGCCAGTGTCACCAAGCTCGACGGCGTGCTGTTCACCCATGAGCATGCCGACCACACCCACGGCATCGACGACCTGCGCGGATTGTTCATCAAGCATCGCCGCCGCATCGATGCCTATCTCGACGAGCCGACCTCGCGGTCGCTGCATGCGCGCTTCGGCTATTGCTTCATGACGCCGCCCGGCAGCGCGTATCCGCCGATCCTGACCGAGTACCGGATCCGGCCCGGCGAGCCGGTCACGATCCAGGGCGATGGCGGCGCCGTGACCGCGTTGCCGGTGCTGCTCGACCACGGCGACATTCCATGCCTCGGCTTCCGTTTCGGCGGCATCGCATACACGGCCGATTTGGTCGGGATGCCCGGTGAGAGCGCCGAGGCGCTGACCGGGCTCGATGTCTGGATCGTCGACGCGCTGCGCCACACGCCGCATCCGAGCCATTTCTCTCTGTCGGACGCGCTCGAATGGATCGGCCGGCTGAAGCCGAAGCGGGCGATCCTGACCAACATGCACACCGACCTGGATTTCGACGCGCTGCGCGAGGCGCTGCCGCCGCATGTCGAGCCTGGCTATGACGGCATGCAGATTTCCGTTTGAGGTGGCTGCCGCAGTCTGTTCGGAGATCGGCACAAGCGATTGTTTTCACATAGGTTTGCCGTCACGAGGTAGCACAGATCGCAATCCAAGTGCTTGGGCCACGGCCTAAACAGCCCATCTAAAAAATATTCCATAATATGTCTTATGCGAATCAGGGATTGCGGTTCTTGGCTCTTGGGGACGGCGCTCGATAAGGCTTGTGCTGAACGCCACCGCACCGGCAGATCATCTTCATGACCTCCGCCATCAAGCCCTCCCGCGACCTCCAGCGCCTGATCGATATCATGGCGGCGCTGCGCACGCCGGTCACCGGTTGCCCGTGGGACCTGAAGCAGGATTTCGCAACGATCGCGCCATACACGATCGAGGAAGCCTACGAGGTTGCGGACGCGATCGCGCGTGGCGATCTCGACGACCTGAAGGACGAACTCGCCGACCTGCTGCTGGAGGTGGTCTTCCACGCCCGGATGGCTGAGGAGCAAGGCAGCTTTGCCTTCGATGACGTGGTGCTGGCTATCACCGAAAAGCTGATCCGGCGGCATCCGCATGTGTTCGGCGATACGGCCGACCTCACGCCGGACCAGGTCAAGGGGCTCTGGGACAAGATCAAGGCGGAAGAGAAAGCCGAGCGCCGGCAGCGGCGAGGCCGTGATGATGAAGTGGGCGCCCTCGCCGGCATTCCTGTCGGCATGCCCGCGCTCACGCGCGCGCTCAAGCTTCAGCAGAAGGCCTCGAAGGTCGGCTTCGACTGGAACGATCCCAAGGCGGTGCTGGCGAAGATCCGCGAGGAAGCGGATGAACTGGAGGCTGCGCTGTCCGGCATGGGCAAGGACGCTGCCGCGGACGAGATCGGCGATCTGTTCTTCGCGCTGGTCAATCTCGCGCGGCATGTCGATGTCGATCCGGACGCTGCCCTGCGCGGCACCAATGCGAAGTTCGAGCGGCGGTTTGCGTATATCGAGGCGGCGCTGTTGCGTCTGGGCAGGACGCCGCAGTATGCAACCCTGGCCGAGATGGATTCGCTCTGGGATCAGGCCAAGGCGGACGAAAGAAAAGCGAACCAGAGAGAGCCGGCCGAAGGCGGTGCTGCCGCTCAGGAGACCAATATCGCACCGGCAAAGCGCGTCCGGACCTGACCGGCCTTGACCGGATCGGCGCGCACGCTCAGGGCCACCTTCCCATCTTCCAGCGATGTTCGGGCGATCACCTCGGTGTTGCGGTGGAGCCAGGACAAGCCGGCGCCGTCCGCGCCGTCCAGCACCAGGTCGAGCACGATCCGGGTCTCTGCGAGCCGCGCTTCAATCGCGGCCAGCAACGTATCGATGCCCTCGCCCGTCAACGCCGATACCAGGATCGGCTGCTGATCAGGCGCCACGCGCGCGGCCATGTTCTCGACCCGCGCCCGCGACTCGGCGTCCAGTGCATCGATCTTGTTCCAGACTTCGATCACGCGGCCGCGTCGCGCTTCATCGATGCCGAGCGCTTTCAGCACCTCCTGCACGTCCTCGAGCTGCGCCTCGGTATCCTCGTGCGAAATGTCCCGGACATGCAGGATGACGTCGGCTTCGGTCACCTCCTCGAGCGTGGCGCGGAACGCCGCAACCAGCATGGTCGGCAATTCGGAGATGAAGCCCACGGTATCGGACAGGATCACGCGCGTGCCGTGCGGAAGGTCGATCGCGCGCAAGGTCGGGTCGAGGGTCGCAAACAGCATGTCGGCCTCGAGCACCTTCGCCCGGGTCATACGGTTGAACAGCGTCGACTTGCCGGCATTGGTGTAACCGACCAAGGCCGCGATCGGGTAAGGCACCCTCGCCCGGCTGGCGCGATGCAGCTTGCGCCGCTTCTTGACCTTTTCCAGTTCGGCCTCGATCCGCGCGATGCGTTCCTCGATCACGCGCCGGTCGGCTTCGATCTGGGTCTCGCCTGGTCCGCCGAGAAAGCCGAAGCCGCCGCGCTGCCGCTCCAGATGGGTCCATGACCGGACCAGCCGGCTCTTCTGATAGGTCAGATGCGCAAGCTCGACCTGCAGCACGCCCTCCTTGGTCTGGGCGCGCTTGCCGAAGATTTCGAGGATCAGCCCGGTGCGGTCCAGCACCTTCGCGGACCAGGCCTTTTCCAGATTGCGCTGCTGCACCGGCGACAGCGCGCAATCCATCACCACAAGCCCAATGTCATGCGCTTTGACGAGACCGGCAATCTCCTCGACCTTGCCCTTGCCGATAAAGGTCGCCGGCCTGATTTCGCTGATAGCGACGATCCCGGTGTCGACCACGTCGAGATCGATGGCGAGTGCGAGGCCTGCGGCCTCCTCCATGCGCGCCTGCGGCGACCGCATGGCGCTGCCAGCCGTCGATTTCTGCTGGCGCAGATAGGGTCCGATCACCAGCGCACGGCCGGTGGTCTTGCCCGGATCGTCCGTGCTCAACTGGCCCGCATTCTGCTCGCGACGGCGTGGCTGCAACGCGAATCCCGGTTCGGCGCTAGGAGCTCAGATTGGCCACTCTAGCCCTTCTCGCCGGCGCCTTCCTCGGCACCCTCGAACAGTTGTATCGGGTGTCCCGGCATGATGGTCGATATGGCATGTTTGTAGACCAGCTGCGAGTGCCCGTCCCGCCGCAGCAGCACGCAGAAATTGTCGAACCATGTCACGACGCCCTGCAGCTTGACCCCGTTCACGAGGAAGATCGTGAGCGGAATCTTGGCCTTGCGGACGTGGTTGAGGAAAGTGTCCTGGAGGTTTTGTTGTCGTTCGGCGGCCATGGCCGTTCGTTCCATTTTCTTGCCCGCGGACCCCGTACCCGCAGGACGTTATTGCCAAGTCTCATCGTCCCTCGTTCGTGTCACCCACGAGGACTTGGGGCGACGTATTAGATGGCACGGCCGGACTCCGCGCAAGCCCAACATGGGCGCATACGGCCCCACCAAACGGACAAATCGTCACGATTCTTCTGCATAGCGGTGGAAATCCGCACGCAAGGCGCTCGCGATCAGGCCGGGTGCGCCGTTTCCGATCGGCTGTCCGTCGATCCGGATCACCGGCATCACGATCTGGCTGGCCGAGGTGATGAACGCTTCGCGGGCGCCCACCGCCTCGGCAACGGTAAAGGGGCGCTCCACCAGCGTGAGATCGTGAGCTTTGAGGACGTCGAGCAGCACGGTCCGGGTGATGCCCTTGAGGATCGCCCGGTCGGCGGCGCGGGTCACGACCTCGTTGCCGGCGGTGACGATCCAGGTGTTCGACGACGAGCCCTCGGTGACCGTCCCATCCGCGGCGACGAACCAGGCCTCGCGAGCGCCCTGCTCGCGCGCGGCCTGCTTCGCCAGCACATTCGGCAGAAGCGCGATCGACTTGATGTCGACCCGGTCCCATCGGTTGTCCGGCACAGTCACCACGGCGATCCCGTCCGCGGCCAGCCGCTCGGTCTTGGCCGGATCGATTCGGCCGGCCGTGACCACGATGGCCGGACGCGTATCGTCGGCGGGAAATGCGTGGTCGCGCTTCGCAACGCCCCTCGTGATCTGCAGATAGACGATGCCGTTTCGCACGCCGTTGCGACGGACCACCTCGTGCAACACGACGTCCAGCGCGCGAAGCGACATCGGCATCGCGATCCGCAATTCGGCGAGCGAGCGCTGGAGCCGCTCCATGTGCCGGCGCTGGTCGATCAGCCGGCCTCCCCTCACCTCGCAGACTTCGTAGACGCCGTCGGCGAACTGGTAGCCGCGATCCTCGACATGAACCGCGGCGTCGCGGTGCGGCAGGTAGCGACCGTTCACATAGGCGATGCGCGGCACGGCAATCTCGCTCTGTCGTCTCAGCCGATTCCCAGCGCTTTCAGCTTGCGATGCAGGGCGGATCGCTCCATGCCGACGAACTCGGCGGTGCGAGAAATGTTTCCGCCGAACCGGCTGATCTGCGCCACGAGATATTCGCGCTCGAACATCTCGCGGGCCTCCCGCAGCGGCAGGCTCATGAGCTGTTCGCCGCCATTGCCGTTCGGCATCGAGGGCACCAGCGAGCCCACATCCTGCGGCAGCATGCTCGACGAGATGACAGCATTGGGATCGCCGCCGGCGAGGATCATCAGCCGTTCGACATTGTTGCGAAGCTGGCGGACATTGCCCGGCCAGTCATGCGATTGCAGCACCGCCATCGCGTCGTCGCCGATCGTGCGCTTCGGCAGGCCGGTGGCGGCCGAAATCTGGTCCATGAAATATTCGACCAGCATCGGGATATCCTCGCGCCGCTCGGCAAGCGGCGGCACCCGGATCGGCACCACCGACAGCCGATGGTAGAGATCCTCGCGAAAATGTCCGGCCGCGATCTCGCCTTCCAGATTGCGCGCGGTCGAGGAAATGATCCGCACGTCCACGGCGACCTTGGTATTGCCGCCGACGCGATGGAAGGTCTGGTCGACCAGCACGCGCAGGATCTTGTTCTGGGTTTCGCGCGGCATGTCGGCGATCTCGTCGATGAACAACGTGCCGCCATGCGCCTCCTCCAGCGCGCCGGCCTTGCGGGCCTGGCCACCGTTGGACTGCTCGACGCCGAACAGTTCGACCTCCATCAATTCCGGCGTGATCGCGGCGGCGTTGATGACAACGAACGGTCCGCTCGCGCGGGCGGACAGATTATGAACCGAGCGCGCGCACAATTCCTTGCCGGAGCCCGAGGTGCCTATGATCATGATGCGGCTGTTGGTCGGCGCGACCTTTTCGATCGTCTGCCGTAACTGGTTCATCGCAGGCGATTTGCCGATCAGCGCGGCGGGCACCGGCGAGATCGCCTTGAGTTCTTTAACCTCGCGTTTCAGCCTAGAATTTTCCAGCGCCCGATCCGCCACCAGCACCAGGCGATCGGCAGGTTGTCGACCACGCGGATGAAGCCGGGGTCGCCGCCTTTGTAGGAGCATGACGG
>CAZXJZ010000105.1:0-11324 GCA_964641065.1 uncultured Hyphomicrobiales bacterium
GCGTCGGTTAAGAAGGAGAACCACTCAACGCCACATCAGCGTCATGCTGATATCGCCCGGCATTCCATCCGGCCAATCGGCAATCTGAAATTTGATGTGGTAGCCGCGCGGTTCGAGGTGCTTCTTCCAGAATGCGTGCAATTCCTTCGGCAAGCCCGTCAGCGTCTCTTCCCAGCCGGCCTCCTGCTGGTTGATGGCGCGGCCCTTGTCAGTGAAGAGCTTATTCGAGAAGCGTGTGATCTCCACCTCGGTGAGCCCGTTGCTTACCGCGCGATTGATGATGGCGGCCGCCCGTTTCATCCGCTCCTCGTCACTGACGCCGGACGGCTTGCTGAGCTTGTCCAGCAGCTCTTTCTTCTCGGCCTCGGCGGCCTGCCGCTTCTTCGCATATTCGGCCGCCTTCTGTGCCTCCATCTCCGCGCTCTTGCGCATGCAATCCTTGGCGGTCGGCAGGATATCGTCGATAGCCATCATTCCTCTCCGTAACTCTCGTTGCTCTAATCGATGATATGATATCCGCCATCGACATAAAGTGTCTGGCCGGTAATCAGTTTCGCTGCGTCATGCGCAAGGAAGGCAGTCGCGACCCCGACATCGTCGATACTGACGAGGCTCCGCGCCGGCGCTTTCTCCTTGGCCTTTTCCAGCAGCTCGTCGAATTCAGGGATGCCGGACGCTGCGCGCGTAGCCAGCGGCCCTGGGGAAATCGCATGGACACGGATGCCCTTGGGGCCGAGTTCGGCCGCGAGATAGCGCACGGAGGCTTCCAGCGCCGCCTTGGCGACGCCCATGATGTTGTAGTTCTTCACCACGCGCTCGCTGCCGTAATAGGTCATCGCGAACATGCTGCCGCCGTTCTTCATCAAGGGTTCTGCAAGATGAGCCATCCGCAAGAACGACCAGCACGACACATCCATGGTGGCAAGAAACCCGTCTTTCGAGACGTCGATTACTCGGCCATGCAGCGCACCTTTGGGAGAAAAGGCAATCGAGTGAATCAGATAATCCATGCCGCCCCATTGCGCTTCGATCTGCTTGAATACCGCCTCGGTCTGTCCTTCGAGCATTACGTCGAGTGGCATGACGATTGGCGCTTCCAATTCCTGCGCGAGCGGCTCGACAAAGCGCTTTGCCTTCTCGTTCAGGTATGTCACCGCGACTTCTGCGCCAAGAGCACGGAACGCTCGCGCACAGCCCCAGGCGATTGACTGGTCGTTCGCTATTCCAACGATCAGGCCCTTCTTTCCTTCCAGCAGTGGTGCCTTAGCCTTGGGAATACTCACGCCGTCCTCCTGTGCACGGCATCGTCGTTACCGGACGCCGACAGGACCGCAAGCGTATGCTTCGCGATCATCAGTTCCTCATTGGTCGGAATGACGTAGACGCCGAGACGGCTGCCTGGACGCGAGATGCGAAGCGCATTTTCCCCATTCGCTTCGGGATCGATATTGGCGCCGAGCCAGCCAAGCTTTTCGCCGATCCGCGCGCGCATCTCCGCCGATCGCTCGCCGATCCCGGCAGTGAACACGAAGCAGTCGATTCCGGCCAGAGAGGCGGCCAGATAACCGGAATAGAGCCCGATCCGATACACGAAATGGTCCAGGGCCATCGCCGCCACGGGCTCACTGCTTTGCAGCAAGTCGCGGACATCGTTGCTGATACCGGACAGCCCTTTCAGCCCGCATTCCTTGTAGAGAAAGTCCTGCACGGCGGCCGGGCTCATTCCCTTCTCACTGAGGAGATAAAGCACGACGCCGGGATCAATCTGGCCTGGCCGGGTTCCCATGGGCAGCCCGTCGAGCGCGGTGAAGCCCATTGTGCTCTCGACGCTGCGGCCATTCGCGATCGCGCACATGGAGGCGCCGCTGCCGAGATGCGCGACAATTATCCGGCCCCCGGCGCGATCCGGCATTAGTTCGCGCATGCGCTCGGCGACATATTCATAGGACAGGCCGTGAAAACCGTAGCGGCGCACACCTTCGACATAGAGCGTATTCGGAATCGCATAACGGTCAGCGACATCGCTGTGGCCGCGATGGAACGCGGTGTCGAAGCAGGCTACCTGAGGCATGTCGGGAAAGCGTTCCATCAAGATGCGGATCGGCGCCAGATTGTTCGGCTGATGCAACGGCGCAAGCGGGACATAGCGCTCGAGATCGGCGAGGACGGTCTCGTCGACGCGGATCGGCCGGTCGTAATTGGGGCCGCCATGGACCACCCGGTGGCCGATAGAGGTGAATGTCACATGCTGTTCGTCGCGCAGCCAGGCTCCAGCAACGCGCATGGCGGATGCGACATCGGGAACCTCGCTAGTGCCATAACTCTGGTCGATTAGCTTTTCATCACCGGTACCGCTCGCCTTCAGTCTCGGCCGCACGCCGATGCCGTCGATCTGCCCGCTGATCACTTGCTGTAGTGTCGTACGTCCTTCGACCGAATAAACACGGAACTTGACACTCGACGACCCAGCATTGACGACGAGGATCTTTTCCATTTCACGCGCTCAAGCGGCCGGAAGTGCGGTGCTGCGACGTCGCGCATCCGCGGACAACGATGCGATGGCACAGGAGGCCATCCGGGTACGGACCGAATCTGCACGCGACGTCAGTATGATGGGAACGCGCGCTCCGAGCACCAAACCGGCGGCGTCGGCATGCGACAGGAAGATAAGATTTTTGGCCAGCATGTTGCCAGCCTCGAGATTGGGCACCACCAGTATTTGGGCGCGCCCGGCAACCTCCGACTTGATGCCCTTGATACGCGCTGCGTCCGGATCGATGGCGTTGTCGAAAGCGAGCGGCCCATCAAGAATTCCGCCGGTGATCTGGCCACGATCCGCCATCTTACACAGGGCCGCAGCGTCTATGGTGGACGGGATTTTTGTCGTCACCGTCTCAACCGCGGACAGGATCGCCACACGCGGCGCACCTTCGCCGATCTGCAGGAACAGATCGATTGCGTTCTGCACGATGTCCCGTTTCACATCGAGATCGGGAGAAATATTGATCGCCGCGTCGGTGACTATCAAGGTGTCGGAGTGCGATGGCACGTCCATGATGAACACGTGACTGATGCGGCGTGCGGTGCGCAATCCCGTCGTCGAAGACGTAACCGCGCGCATCAATTCATCGGTATGAAGGCTGCCCTTCATCAGGAGCTCGCCCTTGCCGGCGCGGATCAAGTCTACCCCCTTGGCAGCAGCGACCTCGCTGTGCTCGACGTCAATGATCTCGTACTTGCGGATGTCGATGTTGTGCTGCTTGGCAACCGCTGCAATTTTCGCGGCCGGGCCGACCAGGATCGGCGTGATGATGCCGGCTTCCGCCGCCTCAACGGGTCCGCGCAAAGATGTCTCATCGCACGGATGCACCACGATCGTCGAAGATGCCGGCGCCTGCTTGGCGCGCGCGATCAATTGCTCGTATTTGGCATGCGGCCTTGCCATCGAGACTGCCGCTTCAGAGCCGGCCATGACGTGTCCCACACCTACAAATTATGAGCTCGCTTGGGTCCGCATTTCGACGGGTGCGAGCCGAGGCTTTCCGCCTTCGAACATGCTAGCTACGCGCTCCATGCGTTCGGCCGCCTCCTCGGCAAGATCGCCGCTGGCGGTAGCCACCTCTTTAATCGCGGCGAGCGCAGCCTTGCGCTCGTCCGCCCCCGGCGGCAGCATTGATGGAATGGCGGCAAGAGCGGCCTCCTGATCAATCAGCAGCATGAAAAATTGCTCGCGGACCAACTGCTTGAACTGCTCTAACGTCAACCTCTGGGTTTCGGTGGTGGCGAGCCGGATTTTACGGATAGTCTCGAAGCTGCGCTCATCCGCCGCTCCCCGCGCCATGCCGATATACAATGCAGCACGAACCATGCATTCGCGCAGGCCACCGGTGCTGATCTTTGCGCGGAGCTCCGCAATGCGCTTCTCAACGAACTGCTGATGAAGCGGACTTTTTGTGGCCTTGCGTAAAGACCGCTGGCTTGTCTGCGGATCGATGCCGCACGCCGCTTGCAAGGCGGGTGTGCCGTAAATCGTTAGGAATATGCGCTCGGCGGCCTGCTCCATTGTGTCGCGCCACGTATCGAGGGCCTTTACGATCTGTTGCGACATCTTCTCCTGCATCGCCAGGAAGGGGTTGTCGGCGTGCGCCTTTTTGCGCTCGGCCCGGACCCGTTCCGCAACGGCCTTGACCGGCGCCATGAACGGATTGGCATCAGAGAAGATCTCGTATTGCAGGCGAAGCGGATTAAATTGCTGCATCCAGTTGGCGAGCACCGGGTTGGCGACCGCCTTTACGAACGGCTGCATGTAAGTCCGGTACAGCGCCAGATTGGTCTCGGAGACGCGTGCGGCCGTCGCAAAGCGGCGTTCATCCTCTCCGTCGTTGCCGCCAAGTGCCCGAATGTCATCTAGCGTGCGGGCCTCGCAGCGCATCACCCAGTCACCACCGACGAGATCTGCGTTCTTCGCACCAGTCGATGGCTTGGTGAAGGTTGCCTCATACAAGCCCGGCGGCAGCGTATCGATCAGGTCGATATTGTCAGAGAATTCGCTGTATTGCTTGCGTGCAATTCCCGCCGAGACAAATATGCCGAGATGGCCTGCGTCCTCATGCACGGTATAGACAATGGTTTGGCCGTAGGAACGGATCTGATCGACACTATCGTAAAGATCGAGGATCCAGCCGAGCGCTTGTGACGGCGGCGTGACATTGTCGCCCTTGGAGCAGAACACCACGATTGGCGAGCGGATGCTACGAAGATCGACCGCAGTACCGTCCGGAGTTTTGATCTGCCCGGCGGCGAGTTTATTACCGATGAACAGCTCATCGACGATGAACTGGATTTCCTCCGCGTTCAGATTGACGTGACCGCCCCACCAGCGCTCGAAGCCGAGATAGCGGTCGGCCTCGGTATCGATCTTAGAATAGAGATTGTACTGCTTGGTCCACAAGGTGTTCGCGGGATTCTGGTTCTCGAAGTTCTGAACCAGGTAGGCGCCATCGAACTTGCCGCCACCGAGATCGCTTGTCAGCGCCGTGAGCCAGCTGCCACCAAGCAGTCCTCCGCTGTAGCGCATCGGATACTGGCCGCGCACACCATCCCAATAAGACAGTGGCGAGCCCGCAATAATGATGGGGCCGAACAATTCCGGACGCAGCGCGGCAAGCATCATGACAGCCCACCCCGCCTGGCAATTGCCGATCACACAGGGTTTGCCGTCCGCCTGGGGGTGACGCTTGATCACCTCGGCGAGAAATTCTGCCTCGGCGCGGGCGACATCGGCAATGGTCTGGCCTGGCATGGGTTCAGGCAGGAAGCCTACGAAATAGCACGGATGGCCGGCACGCATCGCCATGCCGATCTCGCTGTCGGCCTTGAAGCCCCCGATACCCGGCCCGTGCCCCGCTCGCGGATCGACGATGACGAAGGGACGTGCCGTCAGGCCGATCTGCACATCCTCCGGCGGCAAGATGCGGACAAGCGCATAGTTCACCGGGCGCTCAAGCTTGCGGCCGTCCATCACCAGTTCGCATTTAAAGTCGAGAACATGCGGAGCGTCTTCTGCGGCATGTTCGCGAAACGCGTTCCCCCGCTGCCGCATCACATCAAGAAACAAGAGCGATCGTTGTGCGGCATCGATGGCGTATTCACCCGCTGAGGTGAACCACGCAACTGCCGGCAGGCTGACCCTTTCCGACGAAGACTGACTGGCCGTCATGGTGTACATTCCCTCCACGCTACGCTGATGCGTGGCCGCGCCGCATTCGGGCGACCGCAAGAAACGGGTGCCGGAACGACCGCCACAGCCGACCATGACGGTCCGTTCGGCGGTACTGTACTTAGGTTTAGGGCACGCGGCCTTCGCGGGGCCGGGCCGGGTACGACGATGCTACTCACGTTTTGCGACACTTTCGTGCTCAGCCTCCCTGATCAGGTCGTGGACCGTCATGGCGCGATCAATCCCTCCGACCTTGTCGCCGATACCGTCCGTCCTTAGAAAATCTCGCACGTAGCTGCGCGCGCCGACGATGCGGAGCACGATACCGCGGGCGGCAAGCTCCGCGTGCAGTTCGTGCAGCATCTGCGAACCTGCCAGATCGATGAACGGCGAGGCCGACAGGTCGCAGATCAGCAGACGGATGCTGGACATCCGATGGCTGTCCAGTCGCGTTCGGATAGCATCCCGCACGGCAGTGGCGTTGACATAGATCAGCGAGCCTTCCGGCCGGACGATTATTGCGTTTTTTGATGGCTCATTATCCGGATGCCGTTCCAGATCAGAATAGATTTGCGTACCCGGGATGCGACCGAGAAAGGCGACATGCGGACGCGAGACGCGCATGAGCAACAGCGCGATACAGGCGAATGCTGCAAGCAGGATTCCGTTGAGGATTCCCAGGAGCAGCACTGACACTAGTGCGATGGTCGCGGCATAAAAATCGAGCCGGCTGACGCGCCACATGTACCTCAGGGCGCGGAAATCGAACAACCCCATGATCGCCGTCAGCACCACGGCGGACAACACTGCCTTGGGCAGGTTTTCAAGCGGTTCGGTAAGGTATAGGAGACAGAGCGCCAACGTGACCGATGCAAAGATCAAAGCCAGCGGCGACTTCGCTCCGGCTTTGTCGTTGACGGCCGATTGCGACAATCCGCCCGCGACCGGATAGCCCTGCCCCAGGGCAGCAGCAAAATTTGCGGCTCCGATACCGAGGAATTCCTGCCGCATATCGAGCTGGTAGCCGTGCCTTGCAGCGAAAGTCCGCCCGGCCGAAACGCCTTCGACATAGGCGAGCAACAAACATCCCGCAGCGAGCGGGACGATGCCTTCCACATCGCGCAGGCGAAGCTCCGGCCACGCCAGACCCGGAAGCCCTGCCGGAATTTCGCCCGTTATCGGCACGCCTCTGGATGGCAGGCCGAGCAGTGTCGCAGACACGATCGCGAGCGCTACGACTGCAAGCGCCACCGGGCGTCCCGGCAGCCACTTCTCTCCGAGCAGCAGGAGCGCGATGGCGGTGATGCCGATCACCGCTACGATGAGTTGTGCCTGGCCGAGTTGCCCGGCCAGCATGATGAGCCGCTCGAGGAAATTATGCCCGCCTCCCGCGACCCCGAGCAGACTCGGAAGCTGCGTCATCGCGATCGTCAGCCCGGCTCCGATCTTGAAGCCCACCAGAATGGAATCGCTGATCAGGAGCGCGATGACGCTGAGCCGCATCAGCCACGACAGGAGGCTGAGAACGGCGACGGTGAAGGCCGCGAGACTCGCAATCTGCGCGTAGCGCTGCATGTCGCCGTCGGCCATCGCACCGACGCTCGCCGCAACCATCAGCGATATTGCGGAGGTTGGTCCCACTGCGAGCTGGCGCGAGGAACCGAGCAGTGCATATCCGATGCCGCCCAGCAGATAACCGTAGACGCCGACCTGAGGCGGCAGGCCGGCAAGCGCTGCATAGGCCAGCGAGACCGGAATCGCATACGCCGCAAGCGTGATCCCTGCCACAATATCATAAGGCAGCCATGTCGCGCGATATTGCCGGAGCCAATTCCAAGCGCCGTCGGTCCGGCCTGTCCCGGACAGCGGCGCGTCAGCAGCCTTGTCCAACGTGTCGCTCATACGATGCTCGCATCAAACGGCCGTCACGCTGTCGGTTTGGTGCGAAGATAGACGAACCAGTAGACCGCAGCCACCATGAGTGAGCCGCCGACGATGTTACCGAGCGTTACCGGAATCAGATTGGCGAAGATAAAATTGTCCCAGGTGATCGCTTGAAAATCCGCCGGCGATTTTCCGATCGCGCTCCAGAAGCCGTCCGGAGCCCACGTTTTGATAAACAGCCCCATCGGTATGAAGTAAATATTGGCGATGCTGTGCTCGAAACCGGCCGCGACGAAGGCCGAGATCGGCGGGATGATGGTCACGACCCGGTCGATCGTGGTGCGAGCGCCATAGCACATCCAGACTGCAAGGCAGACCAGCGCGTTGCACAGGATTCCGAGCATGAAGGCCGGCCCGAAGCCGAGCGCGCTTTTGCTATTGGCGATCGCGAGCGCGTTCAACCCGACGGCTCCACCGCCGAACGTGTAATGTGCCGAAACGAATACCAGCGTGGCGGTCGCAATCGCGCCGAGGAAATTGCCGGCAAAGGCGATAGCCCAGTTGACGAGAACCGCGCGCGTCGAAACCTTTCCGCTGGCCCAGGCCATGACCAGCATGTTGTTGCCGGTGAAGAGCTCGGCACCGGCAACCACGACCATGATGAGACCGGTGGCGAAGACAAGGCCGGTCAGCAGGCGCATCACGCCATAGGGCATAATGGTGTCCGGTCCTATTCCGCCGGCACCAACCGTTGTCGCGAAAACCGCGCCGAAGCCAATGAACGCGCCGCCAAGGATGCTGAGCACGAAGACGGCCAGTGGGTCCATCGCCGCACGCGCGACACCGCCCGCCTCAGCGCGCTGAGCCATGGTCGACGGCAGGATCGTATCGATGCTAACCGGCTGCGGCTGCGCGCTGTCAGTCATTACTGTGCCGATGCTGTTAACCGCTACCGAGGAATAGCAGCCCGACAATCTGCACGGCGACCACTTTCAGGATGGTCGCGGATGGGAAGATCATCGCATAGCCAATGTCGGGGCGCTCGGTCGGCGCCATTCGCGTTCCGTAGACGAGGATAGCCGGATTTCCGGTCGCACCGGCCGCGACGCCCATCAGATCGTCGTAGGGGATCTTCATGAGGTAATAGCCCACGACCAGCACGATCAGAACGGTCGTGAGCAGCACGGCGGCACCGATGAACAGGAGTGTCAACCCGGACTCGGTCACCGTGCGTACGAAGGGCTGGCCCGCATTGATGCCGACCGCGGCGAGGAAAATCGCGAGCCCATAGTTGCGCAAGACGATGTTTGCCGGCAGCGGCATGGTCCAGAGCATCGGTCCGGTGCGGCGCAGTTTGCCTAGGATCAAGGCGACGATCAGCGGCCCGCCGCCGATGCCGAGCGTGACGACACCGACGCCGGGGATCGGGATCGGAACCAGCCCCAACAGAATCCCCAGCACCATGCCGATGCCGAGCGAGACATAGCTGAATTCGGACGTTGCCTTGATGCTGTCGCCGAAGGCCTTGCGGATCTCCTCCTTGCGTGTCGGCGGGACCAACACACCGACGCGATCGCCGAACTCAAGCATGAGGTCGGGGTTCGGAACGATGTCCGCATCGTAACGGCGGACATGCAAGAGCCGTGTTCCCCCTGGCAACGAAAGCTTCGACAGAGGAACTCCGACCATGCTCGCCTTGCCGACGAAGACCCGGATGTAGTCCAGCGCAGAGCGGTCCTTCACCAGGATGCCGGGCTCGAGACGCCCGAATTTCACCGCGGCCTGCGCGAGAGCCTCCTCGCTGTCAGATACCACCAGCAGGCCGTTGTCCCGGGTCAGGACGAGGTCCTCCGATGGCATGACGTTCTCATTTCCCACCCGCACCATCGTGATCTGCACGCCGGCCGGCAGATCCTTGTTGACATCGCTGAGCAAGCGGCCCTCCGCGGCTGCGCCCAGCGCGATCTCGCCCATGTGAAACCGCTGCGCCTTTGGCGGAAAGCTCGGCTTGACCTGACGGGTCATGAAATACATGCAAAGAATGGGGCCGATGACACCGAACGGATAGGCAATCGAATAGCCGATCGACGGATCGCTGTTCTTCATCACCTCAAGCGCGGCCTGCAGTGTTGCCGTGCTTGTCATCGAGCCTGCGAACATCCCCAGCGTGTGGCCGATCTTGATCCCAAACGCGTGCCCAAACCCAAGCGCAACCGCAAGGCCCGCAACCACGGCAAGAAGAGCGAGGAAATTGTATTTTCGTCCTTCGGCGCCAGCCATTCCTTCGAAGAACTGCCGCCCATACAGAATGCCGATGCCATAGAGAAACATCACCAGTCCGGTCAGCCCGATCGGGCCGACGATATTCGCCTTCGGCGCGAAGGCGCCAATTGCAAGACCGACAAACAGAACGGCACCGACACCAAGCGAAAATCCGCCCAGATTGATCTGTCCCACCAGATAGCCGATGCCGATTGCGAGAAAGATCGCGAGGATCGGCTGGCTGCCGATGATTTCGCGGGCAAGGTCGATCATGGCAGGGTCTCCGGAAACACGAGTGGCGAGGCGCCGTTCAACGATCAGCGGACATTGCAACCGGCGGAGCGGAACTGGCCGATGACGCGGCCAATGAGATCCGGCGTCGGCGTCGACGTGGTCTCGTGGACATAGGGCAGCCCCATGGCGTGCCACTTGAAGGCGCCCATCTGATGAAATGGCTGCACTTCCACCCACTCGACATTCTTCATGGGCGCGACAAACTTAGCGATACCTTCGACATTTGCCGGATCGTCGGTATGGCCCGGCACCAGGGTGAACCGCACCCAGGCGGGCTTTCCGCTCGTCGACAGGCGCTCTGCGAAACGCAGCGTTGGCACGAGATCGCGGCCCGTCACCCTCTTGTAGGTTTCGGGGTCAGAACTTTTGATGTCCAGCAGAACGAGGTCGAGATTTGACAGGAATTCCTCGGTTACACGATCGCCAAGGTAGCCCGACGTTTCGATCGCGGTGTGGAGACCGAGTTTTTTGGCGCCGGCCAATATCTCGCCGGTGAACGCCATCTGCACCATCGGCTCCCCGCCCGAAATCGTGAGACCACCGTCGAGCGATCGCAGCGCGGGCGCGAACCCCGCAAGCCGGTCCAGCACCTGTTTCGCTGGGATATAGGTGCCGTCTTTCAAATGCCAGGTATCGGGATTGTGGCAATAGGTGCAGCGGAGAAGGCAGCCAGAGACGAACAGTACCGCGCGCAACCCTGGCCCGTCGTAGCGGGACGAGGTTTCATAGGAATGCACATAGCCAAACGTGCCACTCTTCTCATCGAGCACGTCGCTTTCTTCGGGCGCATCGGGAGACTTCCCGACCCGCAGGTCGTGACGGCTGCCCGCCTCGAGCGTGCCGAGCTGTGACATGGATCGCCTCCCGAGGTTGCCGTCGCTCGCGTCTCACACCTGTCCGTGGAAGGTGCGGCTGATCACGTCCTGCTGCTGCTCTTTGGTGAGGCGTACGAAGTTCACCGCGTAGCCCGACACTCGAATGGTGAGTTGCGGATACTTGTCCGGGTTCTTCATCGCATCCTCAAGCGTCTCCTTGTCGATCACGTTCAGGTTCATGTGGAAGCCGCCGTGATCGAAATACATGTCGAACGCCTTGGTGGCCGCCTCGATGAGTTGCTGCTCGGAGAGATGCGCCTTCTGCGGCGCCACCGACACGGTGTAGCTGA
>CAZXJZ010000105.1:11334-16019 GCA_964641065.1 uncultured Hyphomicrobiales bacterium
GTAGCTGATGCCGTCCTGCGCATCCTTATAGGGCAGCTTCGCCACCGACAGGCAGGAGGCGAGCCAGCCGTGATTATCGCGGCCGTGCATCGGATTGGCTCCCGGCCCGAACGGTTCGCCCTTGCGCCGGCCGTCAGGAGTATTGCCAGTCATCTTGCCATAGACAACGTTGGAAGTGATGGTCAGCACGCTCTGGGTATGCGTCGCGTTGCGATAAGTCGGATGCTTGCGGATCTTCTGCATGAAGCTCGTGACGAGATCGGCGGCGATCGTGTCGACCCGGTCGTCGTTATTGCCAAACTGGGGCACGGCGTTTGCCCCCGGGCCCTCGATGAGGTAGTCGACGGCAAGTCCGGTATCGTCGCGCACCACGCGGACCTTTGCGTATTTGATGGCGGACAGGCTATCGGCGACCACCGACAGGCCGGCGATGCCGAACGCCATGGTGCGCAGGATGTCGCGGTCATGCAGCGCCATTTCCAGGCGTTCGTAGAAATACTTATCGTGCATATAGTGGATACAGTTCATTGCATGCACATACGTGCGCGCGAGCCACTCCATCGTCGTATCGAACTTCGCCATGACCTCTTCGAAGTCCAGCACATCGGCGGTCACCGGCGGCGTCGGAGGCGCCACCTGCTCTCCCGACACCTCGTCGCGGCCTCCGTTGATGGCATACAACAGCGCCTTGGCGAGGTTAACGCGCGCACCGAAGAACTGCATCTGCTTGCCGAGCTTCATCGCAGAGACGCAGCAGGCGATCGCGTAATCGTCGCCCCAATAAGGCCGCATCAGGTCGTCGTTCTCGTATTGAAGTGACGACGTCTCCTTGCTGATTTTCACGCAGTACCGTTTGAAATTTTCGGGCATGTTTTTCGACCAGAGAACCGTTATATTGGGTTCCGGGGCCGGACCGAGATTTGTCAGGGTATGCAGCATCCGGTAGCTGCTCTTGGTGACAAGTGGCTTGCCGCTGATGTCCATGCCGCCGACGCATTCTGTCGCCCAATACGGATCGCCACTGAACAAGGCATCGTAATCGGGGGTACGAAGAAATCGTACAATCCGAAGCTTCTGGACGAGCTGGTCCCACAGCTCCTGCGCACCCTCTTCGGACAGCACGCCTTCCTTCTGGTCGCGGTCGATATAGATGTCGAGAAACGTCGAGACTCGTCCAAGCGACATTGCGGCGCCGTTGGCCTCCTTGATCGCACCGAGATAGGCGAAATACGTCCACTGGAACGCTTCCTGCGCGTTGGCCGCAGGCTTCGTAATGTCAAACCCATAGCGCTTGCCCATCTCCGCGAGATCGTTCAGCGCGCGAAGCTGTTCGGACAATTCTTCACGGACTCGGATGATCTCGTCAGTCGGCCACATGTCGTCGACCTGCTTACGTTCCTCCTGCTTTGCCTCGATCAAGCGCGCGACACCGTAAAGGGCGACGCGGCGGTAATCGCCGATGATGCGACCGCGGCCATAGGCGTCCGGAAGCCCGGTTATGATGCCCGATTTCCGACACGCGCGGATTTCGTCGGTATACGCATCGAACACGCCGTCGTTGTGGGTCTTGCGGTATTTGGTGAACGCCTCGTGCACCAGCGGGTCCGATTCGATGCCCGCAGCCTTCAGTCCGGCCTCGACCATGCGCAGCCCGCCCCAAGGGAAGATGGCCCGCTTGAAAGGCTCGTCTGTCTGCAGGCCGACTACGACCTCGTTTAGCTGGTCGATGTAACCCGGCTTGTGCGCCAGCATGGTCGACGGCGTTTTCGCATCCGCGGCGAGCACGCCTTTCTCGCGCTCCTCTTGGAAATACGGCTGAAGCTTCGCCCATACCGCCTTGGTCCGTGCCGTCGGTCCGGCGAGAAACTTTTCGTCACCCGCGTAGGGGTTCGCATTGCGAACGATGAAATCGCGTACATCGATTGCCGTGCACCAGTCGCCCGGAGCAAAAGTTCGCCACGCGTTCTCTTCGCTGCGCGTCATGCTGAGGGCGGCTGAACTGGGCATGTGAAACTCCCGGTCAAATGATGCGGTGTCATTTTCATGCAGATGAGCGACTCGCATCTGCAGGGCGCCGCGCTGGAGCGAATGCTAGAGTATTGCTGCGATGCAACTGCGCGGCGTGCATGTCTGCGTGTGCGTCAGAGTCGATAGCCGAATTTCCGCATACAAGCCGCCCCGCGGGTCGACTTGTTTGCATCCGAGGTTGTGCCCGCCCCTAGGCTACCTTTTTCCTTATCCATGAACGCCTTGCAGCGCCTGAAAGCTTCTTCGTAGCTGATCTTCTTTTGCTTTTGCTGTGCCGAAGCCGGCACGGTGACAGCCAGCAAGGCACCGGCCGTCAATAACGTTGCTGCGATTCCAAGGATTCTGGATGCCACCATTTTTCATCTCCTCCATTGGACCCGCTCTCCGGCAGGATTTGAATTGGAGTAGAATGTCTCGACGGTCGGCGTGAACTGATCCTAGGTGTAGTCGGCGCGATACGATCGGGTGAGTAGTTCGCTCTTGCACGCGTTGCCAGTTGCGTCGCAAGATATGCGGATGCACCTGCGCATCTCTTCAGAGGTCGAGCGTGACGTGCACCACTCCGGGCTCGGAGCGCGTCTCCATATGAAGACCGCTCCTCTCGAATGTCTTCAGCATGGGTGCGTTCTCGGGCAGGACTTCCGCCACCAGTTGCCGAAGGCCCTGCGACTTCGCGATCAGCGCGAGATGACGCATGAGATGGCTGCCAATCCCTCTGCCTTGGTAGGCATCAATGATCGTGAACGCGACCTCAGCGTTGCCGTCCGAGACCACGACATACCGCCCTCCGCCGACAATCGTCGGACGTCCACCTTCCTCGACGACAGCGACCAGCGCGACATGTCGCTTGAAATCAACATCGACCAGATAGTGCGTTTCCACCTCGGTAAAGACCGTCTTGACGCCGAAAAACCGGCGATAGAGGGACAGCGGACTGGTCCGATCGACGGCCTTCTCAAGATCCCGCCGGTCGGAAGGACGTAGGGCACGCAATTCGACGCGGCTCCCATCCCGCAGCGTTTCGGTCGCAACATAGTCTTCGGGGCGCGCGATCATCATTTTTCTAGATCATCCGCTGGCCATGCTGAGAGAACAAGATAAAAGCAGACCACGGCTGCTGCATTGGTTTAACCCTCCGATGCGTAAGGATAGTCCGCCCAGTCCATTCGTTTGAGTGCAAGTTCGGTCGTTTCAAGCGAAACGCAACCGCGTTATAATACTGGCTTGATGACCGGCGCAGAGGTTTGATTGAAATGTTCGGTGTTCTCGATCGCTTCTTCGAGTGGCTGCATGCGGTGCCGGCCGTCTTTACCGAGCCCGGGTCCCCGAACTTTTTCCTGTCGCGGGCAATCATCGGCCTTGTCCTGGCCATAGCAATCGTCTGCTTGCTGATTGCCTTTCCCTATCGTCGCATGTTCAACACCGTGAGACGCCTCTGGTCCGGCCCCGGTGGAACAACCAAAACCTGACGCGCGAGAAAGACCGAAAGTATCGCACATGACGCATCCCGCCCACCCCGCAGCGCCGCACCACCTGCCGTGGTTCATAACCGCGCCGGATCAATCCGACGTACTGATGTGGATCATGGGCATCTTTCTTCTCATCGCCGTCCTGGCCGTCGGCAATATCTTCTTGCGCCTGCACACCCTGCCCGAGCGCATGGCGCACCGATCCCAGAAACTGCAATTCGAAATTGTGGCGGTGCTTGGACTGCTGGCGTTGTTTACGCATCAGCACGTATTCTGGGTCGCCGGTCTCCTCTTGGCGCTTATAGACATTCCCGATTTCGGCACGCCACTTCGTCGCATTGCTGGATCGGCCGAAAAGCTAGCAGGCCTTCCGCCGGGGGAAGGAAACCTCGCCGCAGAAGAGATTGAGCGCGCCGCGATAAGCCAGAAGCAGCCGGAGCACTGAGATATGCTTGAGCTTCTTCTCTGCTCCCTGCTGACGATCCTGCCCGACTATCTTTACCGGCGCTACGTTCAGGGGAAGCGCATCGGCAAGGAGATTACACTCTACTCGGTCTGGTTCGAGCTGCGGTGGGGAATCATCGGATGCCTGCTACTGACCATCGCGCTGATCACGACGATCTTCTATTTCCATCCGTCGACCAAATCCGTCATCGCCTATTTCCGCGCCGTGCCGATTGTTTCGGAACGCAATGGCCGGGTTGCCGAAGTCTATGTCGGATTGAGCGATGTTGTGAAGGCGGGCGATCCGATCTTCAGACTTGACAGCTCTACTCAGGCCGCGGAGCTCGAAACAGCGCGACGGCGCGCGGCAGAAATTGAAGCGCAGATCATTCAAGGACAGTCAGAGATCGCCGCCGCGGTCGGACAAGTGGACCAAGCGAAGGGCGCGTTGCAGCAAGCCATCGACGAGTTGGGAACCAAAGAGGAACTTAACCGACGCAATCAGGATATTGTGGCGCGGCGAGAAATTGAGCGTCTTCAAAACTTGGTTAAGACGCGACAGGGCGGCGTTGACGCCGCAGAAGCTCAGCTAAAGTCGGTTCAGAGCAAGGTCGAAATAGTGCTGCCCGCCCAGCGAGCGAGCGCCGAGGCACAGCTCGCCGAAGCACAAGTTGCACTGGACAAAACGACGATCCGCGCTGGGATCACCGGCCGGGTCGAGCACTTTGCCCTTCAAGTTGGCGC
>CAZXJZ010000106.1:0-15836 GCA_964641065.1 uncultured Hyphomicrobiales bacterium
CACCCCGGCGAGCGGGCGGATGTCCCGCACCGTGGCGTCGGGGATGATCTCGGCCATGCTTTTTTTGAGCAGACGATTTTCGAGGGTGAGATCGGCCACAACCTCTTTTAAAGCCGAGGCCTCACGGCGAAGATCCTTCACTTCGCCGGAGGTTGCGGCGCGCGCCGTATCACCGGCCAGCCGGCGCTTGCCGGCCTCTAAAAACTCCTTCGACCAGCCGTAATACATCGAGGCCGCGATACCCTCACGGCGGCACAGCTCGGAGATGCTCTCCTCGCCGCGCAATCCCTCCAGCACGATGCGGATCTTTTCCTCAGCTGAATACTGCCGACGCGTCTGACGCCGGATGTCCTTCATGACTTGTTCTGCCGGTGTTTTGCCCGGCCCGGATTTCTGCTTCATCTTCGCTCCTTACGGCTACAATGAACCAAAAATCCTCCGTTCGCGAAGTCCGTCCATTTGTCTCAAGGGTGCTGACGGCGAACAGCCGGACGAATCGACATGATGTTCTCATCATATCTTTCGTTCGGTACTCACATTGAGGCTGGAAAACTTAGAATGCTTGCTTTGGCTAACAGCGCTCTCCGAGGATGCCTGATTTGCCAACAATAGCAGACGCTGGCGTTTCCGGCGAGCGATCCGCGACTATTCGAAAGTAACCGACGCACTCGTCATTCAACAGCGATGATTGCGTCCAGAGGACTATAATTCCGGAGAAAGATACGGCGTCAACTGGCTTGCGGATGATCGGCGTCTCTTGCGATTGAATATGTCAACGACATGCGCGCCGACGCTAATGCTTTCCAATGTACGCTTCGATCACCGCGGGATCTGACAAAACCGTTTCGGGTAAACCATAAGCTAATTCTTTCCCATAGTGCAGCACCAGAACCTTGTCGGCCAGGTCGCGAACGAGCTGCATATCATGCTCGATCCAAACCATGGTGGGCGAGAATTGGTGCCTCACTCGCAGCAGGTAGCGGGCAAGGTCTTCCTTTTCCTGTCGGTTCAGTCCGGCGGAGGGCTCGTCCAGCAGCACAAGCCGCGGCTCAGCGGCAAATGCACGGGCGAGCCCGATCAGTTTCTGAATTCCGTATGGCAGGTCGCCAACAAGCTGTTTGCGATAGGGCTCAAGCTCGAAGAAATCGACGACCGCTTCAACGCGCTCGCGCTGCTTCAGCTCCCACGCCCGCGCTCGCCCAAAATAGAACGCCGCTCCGATCAACCCATAATCAAGAACTGCATGTCGTCCGAGTAACAGATTTTCTAGTGTGGTCAGATGCGGAAAAAGTTCGTTGTGCTGAAATGTACGCGCCATGCGACGCTTGGCCGCCTTGTAGGGAGGCTCGTGGGTGATGTCGAGGCCCTCGAACGTCACGTGGCCTTCGGTGGCGTGATAGGCTCCGGTGATGCAATTCAGAAGACTCGTTTTTCCGGCTCCGTTCGGGCCTACAATCGCGAGCAGTTCACCCCGGTTCATTCCGAACGAAATGTCGTCGAGAGCAACAATGCCGCCAAAACGAAGAGACACATGGTCAACTTGCAATAACGCCGTCATCCCCACCACCGCCGGCTGCGCCGATATTGTTTGACGTCGCGATAGCTGACGCGCCCACTCTCGCCCGAGCCTAGATAGAATTCCTGCACGTCCTTGTGGCTGCGCAGCTTGTCAGGCGTGCCTTCATAGACGATACGGCCGCCTTCCATGATGTAGCCGTAATCGGCGATCTCCAGCGCGGATAATGCGTCCTGTTCGATCAGCAAGATCGAGATGCCGAATTCCTTACGCAGACGATGCAACTGCGCCATCAGCTCTTGAACGAGATGCGGTGCGAGGCCGAGCGACAATTCATCGACCACGAGCAACTTCGGATCGCACAGGATGCCTTGCGCGATCGCCAGCATCTGCCGCTCGCCGCCGCTCATGTAGCCGGCGACTTGGTCTTTGCGGCCGGCAATGCGTGGGAAAACCTCGAACAGCTGCTGGACTTTTCGCGACCAGTCCGGACTGGTGCCGGACGCACCGTGCGACAGTCGTAGGTTGTCCCAGACAGTGAGGGTCTCGAATATCTTGCGGCGCTCGGGCACCAGTACGATGCCGAGCCTCGCCACGCGGTAGGGCGGCAGGCCGAGGACGGAATGGCTCTCGAACCGGATTGAGCCCTTCTTGATCTCGGCATCGTCCACTGGGAGAAAACCCGAGATGGCACGAACCGTCGTGCTCTTCCCGGCACCATTGGTGCCGAGCAACGCAACGATGTTGTTCGCCGGTACCTTCAGTGAAACGCCCTGCACCGCGACGATGACCCGGCTATAGGTGACTTCGAGATTCTCGACCTCCAGCGCCGCTGCCGTTGCGGCGGCGGCTTCGCGGTCGACGTCAATCCAACGCATCGCTCAGGACTCCCAGGCCCTATACTTGAAGGGCCAGAGCTCGAAATAGAACCGCACGCGCGCCCAGATGCCGGCGAGGCCGCGTGGTTCGAGAATCAGAAACAGCAGCATGATGACGCCGAACACTCCGATCTGCAGTTCGAACACCTTGCCGCCCATGCCCTGCAGCGCGGGGATCGCTTCGGTCGCGTAGCTGATAGCGTGCGGCAACACGACCACGAAGATCGCACCGAGAATGCATCCGATGATCGAGCCGAGGCCGCCGATGATGACGATGGCGAGATACTGGATCAGCATGTGGAAATCGAAGGCTTCTACAGACACGAATCCGGTATGGTAGGCCCAAAGGGAGCCTGCAAAGCAGGTCAGCGCCGTGCTCGCGCTGAAAGCAAGAAGCTTATAAGCCGCAGCGTTGATGCCGAGCGACTCCGCCGAAATATCGCGATGATGGATCGCCATCCAGGCGCGGCCATAGGCCGAACGCAGCCAGTTGACGTTGATCAGCACCACGCCGAGCGTAATCGGCAGCAGCAAATAGAACCATGTGCGCTCCGAGCCGATGGTAAGGCCGAAAGCGCCGGCCGGCGGCATGGTGAACCCCGCACCATAACTGATCGCCGCCTGATATTGCCCAAGCACGACGATAATGACGAAATACGCCGCAAGCGTGCTGACGGCGAGATACAGGCCTTTGAGCCGCAGCGCGGGAAGTCCGACCAGCACGCCGAGGACCGCCCCCAGGACCGTCGCAGCAATCAACGACACGACGACCGGGGCGTCGAAATGCGTCACCAGCGCCGCCGAGGTGAAAGCCCCTGCCGCGATGAAGCCGGCATGACCCAGCGAAATCTGGCCTGTCGTACCCATCAACAGATTGAGTGCGAGCGCGCCGATGATAGCAATGCAGACCTGGTTGGCGATTCCTGTCCAGAAATTCGTCAGGAGCAGTGGAAGCAACAACGCGGCGCAGAGACCGAGCACGGCCCAGAACCGGACAAAACCAGAGTCCAGAAGCTGCATATCGCTGCGGTAGTTCGTCCGCAGCGTGCTCGGAAGGCCGGTGAACAGGCTCATATCCGCTCCAGCTCCTCCTTTGAGCCGAAAATGCCCCAAGGCCGGATCCACAACGCGACCAGCAGGATGAGGAATGGTGCCGCCATCGCGATCTGCGGAGCGATGAAGCGCGAAGCCAGCACTTCGGCGGCCGCCACGATCAAGGCGCCGATCGCGATGCCCTTCAGGCTGTCCATGCCGCCGATCAAGGCTGGCGCAAAACCCGCAAGCCCGACATACCAGATGTCGGGTCCGAGCCGGACCTTGAGGGCGAAGAAGATGCCGGCGACCGTCGCCATAGCGGTAGCGGCGGCCCAAGACACTGCATTGATGGAGTGAATGTTGATGCCGCGTTGTGCGGCCAGCAAGGCGTTCTCGGCGACACCGCGCATTTCGACACCGATTGCCGCTCGCTGCAGCAGCACCGGAAACCCGATCATCGCAATGGCGGCCGCAACGATGATCCCGACATCGATTCCGCTGATCGACAGGCCAGCCATCAATTGTATGGGCTTGCCGAGTTGGCCCAGAAACTCGCCGGGATAGCGGGTCTGGCCGGTCCAGATGAAGGTCGTGAGCGAGCGCAGCACGATGCCCAGCGCGATCGTCGCCAGAACGCCGACGGCAACCGGGTAGCCGGCCAGCGGCCGCATCACGCCGAAATAGATCAGCGCGCCGATTATGGCGGAGCCGACAATACCGACGCAAACGGCAACTGGCAGATTACCGCCAGTCGTCACCAGCGTCTGGAAAAAAAGAAAGGCGCCGAGGACCATCAGGTCCCCGTGCGCCAAGTTGAGAACGCGCGTCGCCCGATAGATCAGCACGTATCCCATGCCGAGCAGCGCGTAGAAAGCAGCCTGGATGAGGATGACGAGCAGAAGGCTCATGACGACGCCGTCTCGGGAGGTTTTTCTGATTTAGTCGAGTACTTTGACGGTCGCGAGCTTGCCGGCCGACACCCGGGCCCAGTCAGTGATGCGTTTCACGGACGAGGTCTTGGGGTCCCACGCATAGGCGGTGAAGCTCGCCGGACGGGTGTGGTCGTCCTTGGTCCACTTCACCGGATCGGGATAGATGCCGGCGGTCTGCACGCTGATGTTGTTGAGGACGTCGACCAGCTTCTCGCGGGTACACGGCGAACCGCATTTCTTCAATGCCTCTTCCAGCACCATGCCGCTGGCCCAGCCGAGCGACAGCGTGTCCACCGGAAGATTCACACCATATTTCTTCGCCGCCGCCTCGATCTCCGCGAACACCGGCAGCTTCTCGACGGTGAAAGCATATTCCGGGCTCATGACGAGCTTCGGGTCCTTCAATTGCCGGAGCGTATCCTCGGCGTCGCCGCTGTGATTGTGGATGAACCAGCCGTTCCAGCCCTGGCGGCGCAACGCACCGAGCATCTGCACGGCGGTGGTCACCGGCGCCCAGCTCGTCACGTAGTTTGCTCCGCTCGCGATGATACGGGATGCCGCGCCGCTGACATCGGCCGCAGCCGGCGGGATCGCCTGCTTGTCGACCACGGCGATCTTCAGCTCGCCCGCGATCTTTTCCATATTGTCGATGCCTTGGCGGCTGATCGGAATATCGGCTGCCACCAAAGCAAGCTTCAGGTCGTCTTTGTTCTTGTCGGCGAGCGCTTTCACAAGCGGAACTTGCCAGAAGCCCGCCGTGTTGGGATCGGACGTGCTGCCGCCACAGAACACATAGGGGTTCATCTGCGGCGTTGCGGCATTGGCCGGACACACTGCCTGGCCAAGCAGCAGCACCGGCGTTTTGGTACGGGTCGCCGCCTGGAACATCGGTGCATAGGTTGAGGACAGGCTCATTAGCGACACCGCAATCACGCCGTCATCGTCCATCAGCCGCTTGGCGTTGTTGGCGGCTTCGCTCGGCGCCGCCTTGTCGTCAAGAAGGACGAAATCGATCTTGTTGCCGTTTACGCCGCCCTTGTCGTTGAGTTGGCGCAGATAAGTGCGGAAACCCTCGATATGCGGAAGGTAGCTCGGCGAGGCCGGGCCGGTCGCTGCGCCAGAAATGCCGATCTTGTACTGCGCCGAGGCGCTTGTCGCGATGCCGGCCGATAGCACGAAGGTTGTCGTCACAATCGCCAATCTGAAAGCAAGTCTCATCGTTTCACTCCCACGTTTTGATTTCAGGAAACTTGACGGCTGATCCGCCGCTCTTCGTCGTCGCTGTACATCTGATCGATCAGGTGGCCGAAATGCTTCTGCAGCAGGCCCCGCTTGATCTTGCGCGTCGGCGTCACCGCCTCGCCCTCGACTTCCGGGTCGAGTTCTCGGTCGAGGATCCGGAAGGTCTTGACCTGTTCGACACGACCAAGCTGCATGTTAGCTTTGGTGACCTCCTGCTCGATCAACCCATAGACCGCTCGGCTGGTGGCAAGCGACTGATAGCTCGTATAGGCGACACTGTTGGCGCGCGCCCATTCGGAGACGGTACCGACATCGATTTCCACCAGGACAGTCAGATACTTCCGCCCCTCCCCGGTCACGCTTGCTTCGCTGATGTAGGGACTTGCCTTCAATACCGTCTCGATCCGGCTTGGACTGACATTCTTGCCGCCAGCGGTGATAACAATGTCCTTCTTGCGGTCGACGACCCGAAGCTGCTCGCGCTCGTCGATTTCGCCGACATCGCCGGTATGGATGCCGTCGTGCTGCAACACCTCGGCGGAAGCCGCCGCATCTCCCCAGTAGCCGTCGAAGCATCCGGGTGAGCGGCCGATAATCTCGTTATCGGCCCCCAGCCGGATTTCGGCACCCGGATAGGGAGTGCCGACAGAGCCCGGCGTCGGAAATGGCTGTACCTGTGCGGTGAGGACGCCGCCTTCAGTCTGGCCAAACAGGTTCTTGAGATTGACGCCCCAGACCTGCCAGAGTGCTTGCACGTCAGCGGGAAGCGGCGCGCCGGCCGACAGCGCGATCTTCACCCGGTGCAGCCCGAGCTTCTTGAGCATCCGACGAAACACAATGACGCGCGCGAACCAATAGGCTGCCAGCAGCAGTGGGGAAGTCTTGCCGTCCCATCGCCGCTTCCGGTGAGCGCGCGCGACTGCCATCGCCGCTTTATAAATTTGGCGCTTCAGCGCGCTGGAATTTTCGATTCCGACGATGATGCGCGATGCAAGCTTGGACCAGTACCGCGGCACCGACGCATGATGTTGCGGCGCGACCTCGTAGAGCGTCTCGAGGAACCGTTCCACTTCGTCACCGAAATGCGGGACAATACCCTTGGCCAGCATGCCCATCGGCGTATTCATGCGTTCGTAGAGATGATTAAGGGGCAGATGAACAACGCTGCGGATTGTCTCCTTCGTGTCGAGTTCGGGAAACGCGAAAAACTGGTACCCTTGAGTGACCAAGCCGCGATGCGAATAGAGCGCTCCTTTCGGATGAGCGCTGGTTCCGGACGTGTAGACGATTGTCGCCGGATCATTAGGTCGCACCGCCCGGGAGCGGACGAAAAATGCTTCCTTTCCGCTCGGAAGCGATTTGCCGAGTTCGATTAGAGCGTCCAGCGACATTAGAGCAGGATGCTGGTAACCATACATGTTGCTGTCGTCGATCACGACGATCTTCTTCAGATGCGGTAGCTTGTCGAGCAGCGGCAAGACCTTGTCGACATGCTCTTGGTGCTCAGCAACTAGCACCGAAGCGCCCCCATGATGTAGGACGTATCCAGCCTCGTCGCGTGAACTGGTTGGATAAAGGCCGTAACTGATCGCGCCGATACATTGTGCGGCGAAATCCGAGAGCAACCACTCGGCGCGCGGATCGCCGACAATCGCCACACGATCCTCCGGCTTCACGTCGAGTGCACAGAGCCCGAGCCCGATGCGGGCAACGCGGTCGAGCAGGTCATTCCAGGTCACATCCTGATAGATGCCGAAATGCTTGGCGCGTAGCGCAACTGCCTCACCGCGCTGTCTCACGACATCGAGCAGCAGGCCGGGGATGGTCAGGCAGTCTTCGGCAGGCAGGGTGAGCGTTGGGCCAACAAGCTTGCGACGGCTGCCGGTCATACCCGCCAAATCGATTCCCTTCTGCTGACGCTCCGCGTCGAATGGCTGGACCCGCAAGAGGGTTCCTTCAGACGTAACCACCCCTACTCCCTAACAAATTGTATTGGCTTTTCTTCTTGCATTCTTTCGAACGATCACTAGAAATTGTTATCCCATGACGAACACGGATGCAATCCCCTCAAATCGCTGGGAGCCTACGCCCCGCTGGGAGCGTCGCTATCGCGAAATCCTAGGCGTGGCCGCCACCGCTTTCGCCGAGAAAGGCTATCTCGGTGCCAGTATTAAGGACATCGCCGACCGTCTCGGCGTGCGCCAGGCGAGCCTCTATTACTACTTCCCGTCAAAAGAGGCGACGCTCGCCGCCATCTGCGAACTCGGCGTCAAGGACTTCATCGAGAATCTTCGCGAGATCCTTTCGCGGCAGATCCCGATTGCGGAGAAAATTCACGCGGCGATCGCCAATCACCTGATGCCGCTGCGATCGCATCCAGACGCCAATTATATCCGCGTTTTCATCCGGCATCGCCATGAACTGCCGGGTGGGTTACGTCACAAAGTCGCGGCGCTCGCGCGCGATTACCAGAACCTGATTGAGCAACTCTTTGTTGACGGCATCGCGTCGGGTGAATTGCGGAGTGATCTGAACACTCAGCGCGCGACTTTGGCGCTGCTCGGGCTATGCAACTCGGTGATCGCCGCACGCGCCTTGCCGCAGTCCTCGTCGATCGACGATTTCATAGAGGATTATGCGCGGATATTCACCTACGGCGTGCTAGCGCCGCGGGCCAAATAGCTGCAAACCGGCGTAAAAAATCAGAAAATCCGAGGGTGGAATGAGTAACGAAAGCTACAAGGACGTCTATCGACGCGCCAACCAATACAGGAAGACGCCGTTCCTGGACCGTCCCTATTTCGGCTCCCCTGGCGCGCCGGCTCAGGCCGAGACCAATGTCAGCAATATCTGGGGGCACATCAATGGCGGCTTCCTGATCGGCTATGAATATACGCGCTGGTGGAAGGAATCGCTTGCGTTGCGCCAGACTGCTATTCTCGGCGACTGGAGCTGGCTCAACAAGGTCCGCGTGACCGGCCGTGACGCTGCGCACTTCCTCAATTTCGCGACGGTCAAGGACATCAGCCGCCAGCAGGTCGGCCAGATCATGTACACGCCGATGACGAACGAGGACGGCAAGGTCGCGATCGAAGGCCTGACCTGGAAGTTCGGCGACAACGATTTCATCTTCACACAATCCGGTGCGCAGAGCTGGTTGCCGCAGATCCTGCAGCTCACCAATTTCGAGGTTACGCTCGAAGATGTAACACCGGATTATACCTGCTTTGCGTTGCAAGGGCCGCGCGCGACCGAAATACTTGAATCGCTGACCGGCGAGGATTTCAAGGACATGAAGTTCTCGCGCTGGCGTCGCACGCGCACCCTGAGTGGTGAAGTCATCGTCGGCCGCCAAGGCGTGACCGGCGAAGTTGGTTACGAGTTCCTGATGCGTACCGATACTGGCAAGACGCATGAGCTATGGCGCGAAATCCGTAAGGTCGGCGAATACTTCGGGTTGCGCGAGCTCGGCTTTAAGACGCAGATGATCGGCCATACCGAAACCGGTATCGCTACCGTGATCCGCGATTTCCTCCCTGCCCGCATGACCGGACCGGCGATCCGCAAGTTCGCCACGCTCTGGGCCAGTGCCGAGGAAGTCGATGTTCTTGAGGGTGATCTGAGCGAACATTTCTGTTCGCCGGCAGAGCTCGGCTGGGGATACACCATCAATCTCGACAATCATGACTTCTACGGGCACAAGGCCCTTGCGCGCGAGCGCGATTCCGGCGGCCCCGCCCGTAAGTTGACCGGCCTGATGTGGAACAGCGACGACATGGCCGAGCTCTATGCCAGGCTGTTCCAAGATGGACCATCAGCACCACCGCCTGATCTTCCGACGGGGCAGTTTCGAATGTCCTATGTCAAGGTTCTCCAAGGCAAAGATCATGTCGGTTGGGCGACCGGAGTGACCTACAGCCCGACGCTAAAGCGGATGATCTCACTGGCGCGTATTCGGAAGGATCTTGCAGTTGCGGATACGGAGCTTTCCGTAATATGGGGAGGCTTTTCCGACGAACCGACGCAAGTTATCCGCGCTCGTGTACACAAATTGCCTTTTATCAGGCAACACCGCAAAGATGATCTCATCGGCGGCGTTGCCAACTGAGATTATTCAAAATGCTAGCCTCGACTGCCAAAATCATTGACGGCGTCGCAGTCGCCGCGGCGATTCGCAGCGAATGTCGCGAACGGGTCCGCGCGCTCGCCGATCACGGGATCCAGCCTGGATTGGCTGTGATCCTCGTCGGGTCTGACGCCGCGTCAGCCGTTTATGTGAGAAACAAGCTCCGGGCCTGCGCCGAAGTCGGCATTCGCTCTGTCCGCTATGACTTCGATTCGGATGTCAGGTCGGAGACGGTTTTGTCGACGATCGAACAGCTCAATACGGATCCTTCGATCCACGGCATTCTCGTGCAGCTGCCTTTGCCCCGGCATCTCGCGGCTAGCAACATTTTACGAGCAATCTCCGCAGAGAAAGACGTGGACGGCTTTCATCTATACAATGTCGGTGGCCTGGTCGTCGGCGACGCCGTTTTTCCACCTTGCACGCCTTACGGCGTGGTGAAGTTGCTCGAGCACGAACACATCCCCGTGGAGGGTAAAAATGTCGTAGTCGTGGGCGCCAGCAATATTGTCGGCAAGCCGATGGCCTTGATGCTGATGCAGCGGGATGCAACCGTGTGCATCTGTCATGCCAAGACCCGCGATCTCGCTCAGTTCACGATCCTCGCGGATATACTTGTCGTGGCCGCGGGCAAGCCCAATCTGATCCTACCTCAGATGGTCAAGACCGGTGCTGTCGTGATCGATGTCGGCATCAACCGACTGCCTAACGGAAAGCTTGTTGGCGACGTCGATTTTGAAGGTGTCCGACAAAAGGCATCGTATATCACACCGGTCCCGGGCGGCGTCGGTCCGATGACCGTGACGATGCTTCTAGTCAACACGATAGCGTCTGCGGAGCGAGCCGCTCTAGGCGCCGGACCGTCTGGTATTTCCGCGATGCAAGTTACGAACCTTTCCAAATATCGGCCGAAACGTCGACCACGAGCTTGAGTTTTGCTTTCTCGTCTTCAGCTGTGACGGTGTTCCCGCCGGCAACTGACGCAAAACCGCATTGTGGGCTTAGCGAAAGCTGATTGAGCGGCACAAACTTCGTCGCTTCGTCGATCCGCGTCCTGATATCGGTGATTGGCTCCAGTGCCGCCGTCTTGCTGCTGATCAGGCCCAGGACCACGACCTTGCCTTTTGGCACGAAGCGCAGCGGTGAGAAGTCCCCTGCCCGCTCGGAATCGTATTCCAGAAAGAATGCGTCGATCTTCGGCGCATTGAACAGACGCTCGGCGATCGGCTCATACCCGCCCTCCGCCATCCAGCGACTGCGGAAATTGCCGCGACAGAGATGGATGCCAACCGTCATCGACGGCGGCGCGGCCGAGAGAATGCGCTCCAGCACGTCGACATAGCGAGTGATCAGGGCTTGCGGATCGCTGCCCATGCCCCGAACCTGCTCCTGGATTGATGGGTCGCACAGCATCGCCAGCGGCACCTCGTCGAGCTGGATGTAATTGCAGCCAAGAGCAGCGAGATCGGCGACCTCGCTACGATAGACTGCGATCAGGTCTTCCCAGTATTGCTCGGCATCGGGATAGACCTTGGGGTCGACGGCCGCATTGAGCCGGAAGAAATGGAAAGCGCTCGGTGACGGCATCGTTACCTTCGGCGTCTCCTTCGTCAGCTTGCGCAGCCGCAGATATTCATCCGTGGTGATACCGCTGTGGCGCTTGATCCGCTCGCAGGCATAGCAGGTCGGCCATTCGAAGCTCTGCCCGCGCCCATCCTTGAACTTGAAGGCGGACGGCTCCAGTCGAAATCCGCTCATCCGTTCGAAAAAGAATCCGAACCAAGAGCCCCGGCCGAACTCGCCGTCGGTGATCGACTTCAGGCCGACCTCTTCTTGCATCTTCACCGCGCCGGCAATCGCGTCAGTGAGTGTCTGCTCGTACACATCTTCGGCGATTTGGCCCTTGCTCCGCTTCGCGAACGCATCCTTCAAAGCGGGCGGCCGCAGCAAACTACCGACATGCTCTGCGCGGAAAGGAGGATTGATCGACATTTTGCACACCTTCTTGTTTGTGATGCTGATGACGGCGCTCAGTTGACGCCACGGTCCTTGTCGCGCCAGAACGGCGCACGCAATTCAGTCTTGAGGATTTTGCCGGCCGCCGAGAGCGGCAGCGGAGTCGCGCGGATTTCGATGCTGCGCGGCGTCTTGTAGCCCGCGATGTGATTGCGACAATGCGCAATCACCGCATCCGCCGTCACCTCGCAATTCGCTCGCGGCACCACGATGGCATGCACCGCCTCGCCCCAGGCTTCATCGGGAATACCGATCACCGCGACTTCGGCGACTTCAGCCATCAGCGAGATCGCATTCTCGACCTCGGCCGAATAGACATTCTCGGCTCCGGTCACGATCATGTCCTTGAGCCGGTCCACAATGTAGAGAAAGCCGTCATCGTCCATCACGCCGGCATCGCCGGAATGCATCCAGCCATTGCGCAGGGCGGCCGCCGTGGCCTCCGGCTGGTTCCAGTAGCCCTGCATGACGGTGGGACCGCGGACGATGACCTCACCGACCTCACCGCGCGGCATCTCGTTGCCGTCTGGCCCCGCAATGCGCACCTCGACCGTCGAGACCGCCTGCCCACACGATCTCAGGCGCCCTGCATTCGGACCGTCCAGCACGGAAAAGCGCGGCTCCATGGTGGTCGCGATGGGCGACAGCTCCGTCATGCCCCAGGCTTGCTGGAACTTGACGCCCGGCATCGTGGTCAGTGCGCGCCGCAACAGTCCGTCCGGCATCGGTGCCGCACCGAAATAAATCCGCTTGAAACTCGACAAATCGAACTCGGAAAAGCGCGGATGGCTGAGGAACATGTTGATCATGGTCGGCACCAGCGTGACATCCGTCACCCGCTCGCGCTGGACGGTCTCCAGGAACTGCAACGCATCGAAGCGAGGCATGAACACATGAGACCCACCCTGCATGGTGACGCCGAAGGTTGAACAGCCGTCCGCGAGATGAAACATCGGCGGCGCGTGCAGATAATTGGTGTCACGGTCGTAGCCAAGGCAGATCATCACATTGGTGGCGTTTGCGACCAGGTTGCCGTGCGACAGCATCACGCCCTTCGGACGCCCGGTGGTGCCACCAGTGTAATAGACGCCCGCAAGATCGCTTCCGCCACGCAGTGCGTCCTCCGCCGGCGGCGATGACAGCATCATCGGCTCGAACGGCAGGATATCGTCCGTGCGCTGATCAGCATCGAACTGGATCACCGCCCGCATCCGCTTGGCCGCCTTCAGAGAAAACAGAAGCGGCGCGAATGTCCTGTCGACGAACAGGAAGCTGGCGCCGGAATCCTGCAGGATGTAGTCGATCTCGGACGCGATCAGCCGGGTATTGAGCGGCACAACTGAGCCACCGGCCCAGGGTACGGCGAACAGCAATTCGAAATACTGCGCGTTATTGAGCGACAGCACCGCAGCGCGGTCGCCCGGCGCCAGCCCAAGATTTCGCAGCATGCCGGCCGCGCGCGATACGCGCTCGAGCACCTCGATCCAGCTCCATTGCCTGTCACCGTCCACAATCGCCTTCGCGCGCGGACGAATCTGCGCAGCGCGGCGCAAGCCTTGAGTCAGATACATTATAGCCTCAACAACAATCGTTTCTTTATTTCGCTGTCGGCGTGGTTAGCCTTTGACTTGATCCGTTGCACAGATAGAAAGACCGTGAACAAAAGGGGAGCGCGTGCAAAACATGCCCGCCGATCGATCGCCTGCGATGAATGAGGACCAGATCTTGATCCGTGACTTTCAGAACAAAAAAATCTCGCATGCGCCGATCGCATCGAGCCGGCTCGCGGGCGCGTTGCGCGGCCATATCTCGGCGATCGACCCCGACAACAACTGGATCGAGCTGTCCTACGAGCCCGACGAATTCTTCTTTCAGGCCGAGCAGATCATCCAGGGCGGCGCCACCGCGACGATGCTCGATTTTGCAATGGCCTTTGCTGCTCTTGCGGTCGTGCCGGACGGGCAGTCGGTGACGACGGTCAATCTCAACCTCGCCTATTTGCGCGCCGCGAAGGCGGGCAAGCTGCGCGCTGTCGCGGAAATCGAGCGGCACGGCCGCTCGCTGATCTTCACCCGTGCAAAGCTTGTGCAGGCCGACACCGTGGTCGCTACCGGCACATCGACGCTGAGCGTGATCGTATCCCGCCCCTGAGCATTTCGTCTGGAGCCGTAACGTCATCGCGATGTGGCCTCCAGCCGGAGCGGCATCGCGGACAGGTCGGCGCGGCGGTTATCGGCCTTGTAGGGCGACGGCGCGACAATCGCGCGGATTTTCTTTTGTCGCGTGCCGGGATCACCCCAGATCACTGTGACGTCCGTGCCCGGCGTCGTATGCGCGACATCGATTACGCAATGCGACAGCATCTTGCGAAAGCTATAACTAAAGCCGCGTGAGGTCGCGACGCCGATCAACCGATCGCCAATCATCACCTTGTGCGCATTCATGCAGAATTGCTGCTGGCGCGGCATGTCCATGAAGTCATAAGGCTGCTCGTCGCTGCGGAACAGCGAGGCATGGACGTCGATGCAGTCGTCCGCGTTCCAGACTAGGGTGACCAGTTTGCGCTTTGGGTTAGCGACTTCCGTTTCCAGCGCCGCGCGACCATGGAAATCATGATCGAACTTGATGTTACGCGCCCAACCCAGTTCCACGGGGCTCCGATACCAGGCGGCGATATGGTCGGCTTCGAAGCTGCCCTTGATCTTCAAACAACCGTCGAGGCTCCAGTTCCGATCAGCCTGTGCGCCACTCGCCTCCCGGTCCCGCTGATATTGCAGGAAATCACGATCCTCAGGTTCGCAGACTGCTGGAATATAGTCGTGCGTCACGGTCGGAAACGCCGCTTCCAGATGATTCGTCATGGCGGTCCGCGCGCCGAGGCGCCGAATCCCGTAGTCGCGGCCGGCTGACAGAATGTCGTTTATTACCGCGCGTGCTTCCGACTTCGGCCCCTGAACTTCAAAGCCGATCTCGCCAGCCATGCCCTGCCGCAGGAACGTCAGCTCACACGCGCCGACGCGCACGCCGCGCTGATGCATGAAGGCGATATCGCGCAGGTTTCCCTCCGCGATCCGCTCCAGCACATAAAGCGCCTTGGGGCCGGAGACCTGATACTTAAACTTGCTGACCCTCGTCGCGGCCTCGGCTCTGTATCCGCCGCGCCGCAAATTGTAATCGAGCCACGCTGTCACCGGCCCCAGCGCCTGAAATTCGAACTCGTCATCGGCAAGGCGCATCAGCACGCCCTCACCGATCACATGACCACCGTTGTTACAGCAGATGACGTGTTTGGCCTGGCCGATCGCGAATTTGGCAAAGCTGTTCACGCAGAAGTCGGAGAACAGCTTAAGTGCGTCCGGCCCGCGCACGTGAAACTCGTCCAGGAACGACCAGTCGCCGATATAGCAACTGGTCTTCCAGGACTGACTCTCGTCGATCCAGCCGGAATACTCGCTACGCCCCCACCCGCTCGTGGTGAAGACGCCTTCACGGAAGGTCTGGATGTCGATCGCGGACACCGGCTTGCTCCATCTCCGACGCAGCGCCGGGCAGGACCCGGCGCCGCGCTTCGCTTTCCGCGGCTACTTCGCCAGCCGGAACTGACCACCCTCCACCTTGATCAGGAAGGCGGAGCGTTCGTCGTAGCCGTTGTGATCCATCGGCGTTATGTTGGAGAGGCCGTTGTTGAGATAGACGTCCTTGCTCTTCTCCAGTTCGTCACGCAGCGCCGCGCGAAATTCCGGCGTGCCCGGCTTTCCTGCTTTCAATGCATTCGGTGTCGCACGGCCGAGAAGCTGCACCACGTCCCAGACATGCGCGCCGAACAGATTCGGCATCTGGCCGTTATGAGCTGCCTTGTAGGCGGCGATATATTCATCGGCCGGCTTCTTGAACGGATCGTTGGCCGCAAGGTCGTGCGCGATGGTGAAGGCTTCGCCGGCAAACACCGCACCTTCGACATCCTTGCCGCCGAGCTTGATGAATTCTTCGGTGGCAACGCCGTGGGTCTGATAGATCGGCCCCTTGTAGCCGCGCTCGCGCAACGCCCGTTGCGGCAGCACTGCCGGCGTTCCAGCCGAGGCGATGAACAC
>CAZXJZ010000107.1:0-15806 GCA_964641065.1 uncultured Hyphomicrobiales bacterium
TCATGCCGGTGTCGATCGCCTCGACGTTGCCGACGCCTTCGTAGAGCGCGTAGACCGCCTCGTTGATCATCGGCAGCAGGATGCGGTTGACGATGAAGGCGGGGAAATCCTCCGCCACCGCGATGGTCTTGTGCAGGGTGCTAACGAACTGCTTGGACGTCTCGAAAGTGGGATCGCCGGTGGCGATGCCGCGGATGATCTCCACGAGCTCCATCAGCGGAACCGGATTCATGAAATGGATGCCGATGAACTTCTCCGGCCGGTCGGTCGCGGATGCGAGCCGCGTGATCGACAGCGACGATGTGTTGGTCGCAAGAATGGCCTCGGGCTTCAGCGACGGACACAGCTGATTGTAGATCTTCTTTTTGACCTCTTCCTGTTCGGTGGCCGACTCGATCACCAGATCGGACTCGGAGAAGTCTTCCATCGAAGGCGCAGCCTCGATCTTAGCGATCGCAGCCTGACGCTGTTCCTCGGTGATGATCTTCTTCGACACCTGGCGCGCCATGTTGCCGTTGATGGTGGCAAGCGCCTGCTTGATGCGGTCGGCGGATACGTCGTGCAGCTTCACGTCATAACCGGCGAGCGAGCAGACATGGGCAATCCCCGAGCCCATCTGGCCTGCCCCGATCACGCCGACCTTTTTGATATGCGCCATTTTGTCCTTCACTCCTCCCCGGCAGGGGAGCTTGATTTTCAGCGCTTGAGCTTGCCGAGTTCGGCGTCCAGCTCCGGCAGCGCCTGATAGAGATCGGCGACGAGGCCGTAATCCGCGACCTGGAAGATCGGCGCTTCCTCGTCCTTGTTGATCGCAACGATCACCTTGGAATCCTTCATCCCGGCGAGATGCTGGATCGCGCCCGAAATGCCGACCGCGATGTAGAGTTCCGGCGCCACCACCTTGCCGGTCTGCCCGACCTGCCAGTCGTTCGGGGCATAACCCGCGTCCACCGCGGCGCGCGACGCGCCCATCGCCGCACCCAGCTTGTCGGCCACCGGCTCGATATACTTGGTGAAGTTCTCGCGATTTTGCATCGCCCTGCCGCCCGAGATGATGATCTTGGCGGAGGTGAGTTCCGGCCGGTCGGATTTCGACAATTCCTCGCCGGCGAAGGCCGACACGCCGGGATCGGCAACGGCAGCCACGGTTTCGACCGGGGCCGAACCGCCCTCGCCCGTTGCTTGGAAGGTCGAGGTGCGGACGGTGATCACTTTCTTCGGGTCGGTCGACTTTACGGTCTGCAGCGCATTGCCGGCATAGATCGGCCGCACGAAGGTGTCCGGAGCTTCGACCTTGATGATGTCGGAGACCTGCATCACATCGAGCAGCGCCGCGACCCGCGGCATGAAGTTCTTGCCGTTGGTGGTCGCGGGCGCGACGATCGCGTCGTAATCCTTGGCCAGCGAGACGACGAGCGCTGCGACCGGTTCCGCGAGCTGATGTTCATAGGCATCGCCGTCCGCCACCAGCACTTTTTTCGCACCGTCGAGCTTCGCCGCCGCGTCCGCAACGGCTTGCGCGCCCTTGCCGGCGACGAGGACATGCACATCGCCGCCGAGCGCCTTGGCGGCGGTCATCGCCTTGGCGGTCGCGTCCTTGAGATGAGCGTTGTCGTGCTCGGCGATCAGAAGGGTGGTCATTGCAATACGCCCGCCTCGTTCTTCAGCTTCTCGACAAGTTCGGCAACCGAGCCGACCTTCGCACCGGCCTTGCGGCCGCCCGGCTCCACTGTCTTCAGCACTTCCAACCGCGGTTTCACGTCGACGCCGTAATCGGCCGGGGCCTTCTCGTCGATCGGCTTCTTCTTTGCTTTCATGATATTGGGAAGGCTCGCATAGCGCGGCTCATTCAGGCGCAGGTCGGTCGTCACGATCGCCGGGCCCTTCAGCTTCACGGTCTGCAGTCCGCCATCGACCTCGCGCGTCACCGACACGTCGCCGCCATCGATCAGGATCTTTGAGGCGAAAGTGCCCTGTGGCCAGCCCAGCAAGGCGGCAAGCATCTGGCCGGTCTGGTTTGAATCGTCGTCAATCGCCTGCTTGCCCATGATCACGAGGCCGGGTTGCTCCGCCTCGACGATGGCCTTCAGGATTTTGGCGATGGCCAGCGGCTCCGGCATCGCGTCGACCTTAACCAGGATGCCGCGGTCGGCGCCCATGGCAAGCGCGGTCCGGATGGTCTCGGACGCCTGCGCCGGGCCGATCGAGACGGCGACGATTTCGGTGGCCTTGCCGGCCTCCTTCAGACGGATCGCCTCTTCCACCGCGATCTCGTCGAACGGGTTCATCGACATTTTAACGTTGGCGAGTTCGACCCCGGAGCCGTCCGCCTTCACCCGCACTTTGACGTTGTAGTCGATAACCCGTTTGACGGGCACGAGAATTTTCATGATCGAAGCCTTCGCAGATGCGAGATCAGGCGGCTACCTAAGAGTGGGAGGGCATGGGTGTCAACGGCGTGTATGGCAGACGAACCGTGTGCCCTCGGCACAGCGTTAGTCAGGTTTTGGAGGCCCGGCAAGGGTCGGCGCGTCTCCGGACGCTCCGTCAGCGGTTCTGCCCGGGCTGCCAGAGCACGTCTTGTTCGCCCCGGTCATTGGCATGGCGGCCCGCCACGAACAGAAAGTCCGACAGCCGGTTCACATACTGGATCGCCTCCGGCGTGACATCCTCGCCCGGCTGATCGCGCAACGCGACCATCAGCCGCTCGGCGCGCCGGCACATCGTGCGGGCCAGATGCAGGTAGGCCGCGGCCGGCGTCCCGCCCGGCAGGATGAAGGAGCGCAGCGGCGGCAGATCGGCGTTCAGCGCGTCGATCTGCTCCTCGATCCAGCGCACCTGCCTTTCGGTGACGTTGAGCTTCAGGCCGCCGGGTCCCTTGCCCTTGCTGCCGTCGAGAATGCAGAGGTCGGCCTCGACGTCGAAAATATCGTTCTGGATATGCCTCAGCATTCCATCGAGCTGGGCGTCGTCTTTGGTGTGGAGCCGCACGATCCCGATCGCGGCATTGGCCTCGTCGAGCGTGCCATAGGCATCGACCCGCAGATCGTATTTCTTGCGCCGCTCGCCGGAGCCGAGGGAGGTGGTGCCGTCGTCACCGGTGCGCGTATAGATACGGTTGAGGATCACCATGCGGTTAGCGTCCCATCATCCAGATCGCCAGCATGATGATGACAAGCGCGATCGCCTGCAACAGCACGCGCAGCCGCATCAGCTTCTGTGACAGGTGCGGCGACCCGCCACGTAGCATGTTCACAAGGCCGAAGACGAGAACGATGGCAACCGCACCGATGGCGAACGGAATGAGAGTATAGAACGGATTTGACATTACGGCTTTCTATCACCGGACCGGCAGCGCGACTACCGGTCCGGCAGGCACACGCCCTTGTCAGGCGGCGAGATGCTTTTCGATCTCGTAGACCGGCATCTTCACATAATCCTTCTGGACTTCCTCGCGAACCGCCTGTTTCAGCGCATGCGTGTAATGCTGGCGCAGCACCCCGATCGCACGCGGCGGCGCCACGATGATGATCGACTTCATCTGGCCGGACTGCGCGGCGGCATCGAGCTTGATCATGATCGAGCGCAGGAATTCCTCTTCCTGCTGGGTATGAAAATCCGTCTGCTGCACGGAGGACCGGCCAGGCCCCACCGACGAATGTGAGCGGCCCGGCTTGTCGGTGCCCAGCTCACTGGTCGGCGGCACCTCCTGTTCCATCACCTCGCGGGTTTGCAAATTCGGAAACTTCGAATCCCCCGCATTTTGCAGAAACAGCGCCTTGGCGCCGTCACAGACAATAACCCACTCATCCTGCTCGATCTTGATCGATTTCGAAGACATCAAATGCTCTCCTTGCGGGCTGTCAGGGCACCTTATCGCAAATAAGCCCGCCTTGCGGCAGGTCAACGCCTCGGAGCGATTTCGGTTGCCGCGCAGTCGAAGCACGGACCGCGAACGGCCATCTCACGGAGCCGATGCAAATGGTCTCAGTTGCTGCCGTCAAGCAAGCGCTTGGCGATCACCTGCGCCTGGATCTCGGCCGCGCCCTCGAAAATATTGAGAATGCGCGCATCGCACAGGATGCGCGAGGCTGGAAACTCCAGCGCGAAGCCGTTGCCACCATGGATCTGCACCGCATTGTCGGCGGCGGCCCAGGCGACGCGGGCGGCCAGGAGCTTCGCCATGCCGGCTTCGAGGTCGCAACGCCGCCCTGAATCCTTCTGCCGCGCGGCGTAATAGGTAAGCTGGCGCGCGATCAGGATTTCCACCGCCATCATCGCCAGCTTGTCGGCGACACGGGGAAATTCGACGATCGGACGGGCAAATTGCGACCGCTGCTCCGCGTAGGCAAGACCCTGATCCATCGCCGCCTGCGCCACGCCGATGGCGCGCGCCGCGGTCTGGATGCGAGCGGCCTCGAAGGTCTGCATCAATTGCTTGAAACCAGCCCCCTCGATGCCGCCGAGCAGGTTGTCGGTGCTGACCTCGAAGCCATCGAAGGCAATTTCGTATTCCTTCATGCCGCGATAGCCCAGCACCTCGATCTCGGTGCCGGACATGCCAGGGGCAGGAAACGGATTCTTGTCGTCGCCGCGCGGCTTTTCCGCGAGCAACATCGATAGGCCGCGATACCCGCTCTGATTTGGATCGGTGCGGACCAGGAGCGTCATCAGGTCGGCGCGCACCGGATGGGTGATCCAGGTCTTGTTGCCGTAGATCTTGTAGACATTACCGTCGCGCACGGCACGGGTCTTGAGTGAGGCGAGATCCGATCCGGTATTCGGCTCGGTGAAAACGGCAGTCGGCAGGATTTCGCCCGAGCCGATCAGCGGCAGCCACTTGCGCTTCTGCTCCTCGGTGCCACTGCCGAGAATGAGTTCGGCTGCGATTTCCGATCGGGTGCCAAGCGAGCCCACGCCGATATAGCCGCGCGACAATTCCTCCGACACCACGCACATGGATTCCTTGCCGAGCCCCATGCCGCCATACTCGTCGGGCAAGGTCAGCCCGAACACGCCGAGTTCCGACATCTGGTCGATCACATCGAGCGGAATATACTGGTTCTTTAGATGCCAGGCTTGGGCATGCGGCACCACCTCGCTCGCCGAGAATTTCCTCATCTCTTCACGGATCGCTTCAAGCGTCTCGTCGAGACCGGCATTGCCGTAGGTCGGCTCGGTGTGATGATTGATGATCTCGGCGAGGCGTGCGCGTCGTGCGGCCGTGTTGCCGGTGTCGATCAGATGATCGACCGCGGGCTTCATGCGCGACGCCACATCCGCACGCGACAGGCCGAGATCGGACAGCCGCACCGTCTCGCCCTGGCTCATCGGAATGCCGCCGAGGATCTGCGCCAGATACTCACCGAAGCCGATACGGACCTGCAGGTCCTCGATCTCGCCGTATTTGCCTTCCGCCTGCATCCGCTCGGCATAGGCTACGAGTTGGCGCAGCGCTTCGACATAGGTCGCGAGCCATGCAAGTCCGTGGGTCGCACGCTGCTCGCGGTCGAAGACGCGGTTCATGGTGTCGCCGCCCTCGGTCGCGACGCGTTTCCGCACTGCAATCTGCGCGTCCTGAAAGAGCGCTTCCGCAACCGCCACGGCCTCGCGGGCGAGGGGCATGAAAGCATCCGAGACGTCGGACCGTTGCGCTGCGGCTGGCATGGTAAAGCCCCGTTAACAGATGGATCACGGCAACAGACTAATGGTGCAGCGCACAAAAGCAACTGCGAGCTGCGCAGCCCGCTTTCCTCCGATAATTAACCATTTCCGGCTTTGATGCTGCTGCCAAATCGCAGGCGAAGCCATCATGCAAGCCGCTCCCCTTCCCAGCGCTGGTCAACCTGTCCGCCGTGTCGGCTGGAGCCCTTCACGGCTGATACGCGCGCTGTCGGTCCGCTCGCGCATTCTTCTGATCGCTCTGATTCCAGTCCTGGGGCTCGCTGCCACCGGCGCCGCCTTCATGGCCGGCGAACGCGAGGTTGCCGACGCCTTCGAGCGGTACCGGCGCGCGGACGCGACCGCCGCTGCCAGCCACAGGCTGAAGGAGGCGATCAGCCAGATGCGGATTGCCGCCCGGGATTTTGCCACCGATCCCAGCGACGACACGATCAAGGATTTCGAAACCGCAAGTTTGCAGGCGCGCAACAACCTGGCTTTCATCGAAAGATCGCTCGATCAGACGGAGCGCATGCGGATCGCATGGATCCCGGATCGCCTGAAGGACATCGACGTCCGGTTCGCCGAGGTCGTACTTGATCAGCGCAAACTCGGATTTTCGGAGAAAGACGGCTTGCGCCGTCAGTTGCACGATACGGGTGTTGCGGTCGAGCGCGTCATCAACCAGGGCATTGCATGGCTGGGCGAAAACGAAGCAAGAAAGCTCTTGGTGTCGCTCCTGATGATGCGGCGCTACGAAGCCGAGCAGCGCCTCAAATCGACCAGCACATCCTACACCTTGTTCTTCGCGGAATACGACAACTTCGCCAACACGATCAAAAGCGTTGCCGCAACGCCCGAGCACCGCGCTGAATTGGAAAGCCGCGTCAAGGCTCTCGCAGATACCTTCGCGGCCTGGTCCGCAACCGCCGACAGGTTGCGTCCCAATCTCAAGATCATCGATCTCGAGACGCAGCAACTCGCACCCGCCGCCGATGCCATCATTCAAACCGCGAGCGTGGGCGCGACCCGTTCAGCAGCGCAACTCTCCGAGGCGCAAAGCCGCACCTGGTCGATCATCCTGTCATTCGGCATCGTCTCGGCGAGTCTCGGCCTCGCGCTGAGTCTGCTGATTGGCTGGAGCATCACCCGGCCCTTACAGAGCCTGGCCGACGCCATGGCGCAATTGGCCAAAGGTGACACCGCGGCGGTGATCCCCGGTACGCGCGCCCGGGACGAGATCGGGGACATGGCGCGGACAGTGATCGTGTTCCGGGACACCATGCTGGAGCGCGAACGTCTCGCCGAATCGCAAAGCGAAACCGCCAAGGCACGCGAGACGCGCAACCAGACCATTGCGGCCACCATCGCGCGTTTCGAGAAGTCGGTGGACGATATGCTCGGCCGGGTCCGCGGAGCGGCGCAGCGTCTCGAAACCGCATCCAGCCGGCTCAATGCATCTGCCGACGACATGTCGGCCGAAGCGCGGACGGCGGAAAGCCGCGTGCTGGCCGCGTCCGGCAATGTCACCGCCGCGGCGGGGTCGGTCGAGGAACTGGCGGCCTCGATCGGGGAAATTGCCGGCCAGGCACATCAGTCGACGCAGGTCGCCGGACGGGCCGTCTCCGAGGCACGCCGGACCAGCGCAACCATGGCGGAACTCGCCAATGCCGCAACGCGGATCGGCGAAGTCGTCAACCTGATTTCGTCGATCGCCGGGCAGACCAATCTGCTGGCGCTGAATGCCACCATCGAAGCCGCTCGCGCGGGCGAGGCCGGCCGCGGCTTTGCGGTGGTGGCCTCGGAAGTCAAATCTCTGGCCGGCCAGACCGCGCGGGCAACCGAAGATATCGCCGGGCAGGTCGGCGCCATTCAGTCGGCCGCTGCGGATGCCACGGACGCGATCACCCAGGTCAACCGCATCATCGAGGATATGTCGTCGCTTGCCGCCAATGTGGCGCTTACCGTCGAACAGCAGAGCACCGCGGTGACGATTATCGCGGAAGGCGTCAGCAATGCCTCCGGCGCGGCGCGCAATGGCGCCGAAGCCATGAGCCGCGTTTCGACGGCGACGGTGGACGCGCGAGCGACGGCGGCGGATGTAAGGGCGCTTGCCGATGCCCTTGCGGTCGAGGCGGAGGGGCTCGATTCCCGGATCCGCCAGTTCCTGATCGAGGTGCAGGCGGCCTGATCTCACGCTTAGGCGAGCGCCTCACGCGGCCCTTGAGCCGGCCGCGCGCTTTGCCTATGTCGCTTGAGCAAATGCACCGGGGCGCCCTTTGAAATTGCTCAAACGAACATATCGCGTCGTCATGGACGCCTTCTGGCAGTTCAATGCCGACGATGGCTGGGCCATCGCGAGTCATATCGCGCTGTCGACCCTGATGGCGATGTTCCCGTTTTTCCTGGTGCTGACCGCGCTCGCGGGCGTGTTCGGGTCGCAATATCTCGCCGACGAAGCCGCGAACCTCGTCCTCGAGGCATGGCCGGAAGAGGTGGCCGGTCCGATCTCACGTGAAATTCACAACGTGCTGGTTGGCGCCCATGGACAGGTGCTGACCGTGGGCGTGGTGCTCGCGGTCTATTTTGCGTCGAGCGGAATCGAAAGCCTGCGCATCGGTCTCAACCGCGCCTACACCGCGGTGGAGACCCGCTCGATCTGGCTGCTGCGGCTGGAATCGATCGGCTACGTCATCCTCGGCGCGCTCGGCCTGCTCGCCTTGTCATTCCTGGTTCTGCTTGCGCCATTGATCTGGACCACACTGATCCGGCGCTTCCCGGCGCTTCAGCCCTTCGGCGAAGTGATCACGCTGGTGCGGCTCTTAACCGCGAGCGTGCTCCTGATCGTGCCGTTGTTCGTCGTTCACAAATGGCTGCCGGCCGGCAAGCGCAGCCTGATGGAAATCCTGCCGGGCATCCTGGTCACCCTGGCGCTATGGCTGATCACCGGCATCGCGTTCGGCCGCTATCTCGCCGACTTCGCCTTCACCTATTCGGTCTATTATGCTGGCCTCGCCTCGCCGATGATCGCGCTCGTTTTCCTCTACTGGACGGCGTCGATCTTCCTCTATGGAGGCAACCTGAACGCCATGATTTCGAGGGCGCGCGCAGATCAGGAGCCGGCGCCCGTCTAACACACGGCCGCCGGTGGCGGTGAACACACCGGGCCGCGCAGGCACTCCCGAGAATAGAGGCGCCGAGGCTACCCGCCCGCCGCCTCGATCGTATCCTCAAGATTGCGCAACCCCGTGCGCGGCGCCGACACAAGCACCGCCATGTTGCCCGGCTTGTGCTGGTTCTTCCACATGAGCTGATGCGCGGCCGGGATCTTGTCCCACGGAAACACTTCGCCCATGCAGGGATCGATGCGGCGGTCGATCACGAACTGGTTCGCCGAACTCGCCTGTTTCAGATGGGCGAAGTGCGACCCCTGGATTCGCTTCTGCCGCATCCAGACATAGCGCGCGTCGAACGTGATGTTGAAGCCGGACGTGCCGGCGCAGAACACGACCATGCCGCCGCGCTTCACCACAAGGCATGACACCGGGAACGTCGCCTCACCCGGATGCTCGAACACGATGTCGACATCGCGTTTTCCGGTGATGTCCCAGATCGCCTTACCAAACTTGCGCGCCTCCTTCACCCAGTCATTGTATTCCGGCGTATTCACCGTCGGCATCTGACCCCAGCAATTGAAATCCTTGCGGTTGATCACGCCCTTGGCGCCGAGACCTAGAACATAGTCGCGCTTGGTTTCGTCCGAGATCACGCCGATCGCGTTGGCGCCCGAGGCCGCGCAAAGCTGCACGCCGAACACGCCAAGACCGCCCGACGCCCCCCACACCAGAACATTGTCGCCCGGCTTCAGCGTATGCGGCGAATGTCCGAACAGCATGCGATAGGCGGTTGCGAGCGTCAGCGTGTAGCAGGCAGCCTCTTCCCAGGTCAGATGCGCGGGCTTCGGCATGAGCTGTCGCGACTGCACCCGACAGAATTGCGCGAACGAACCGTCGGGCGTCTCGTAGCCCCAGATGCGCTGCGAGGTCGAGAACATCGGATCGCCGCCGTTGCACTCTTCGTCGTCGCCGTCATCCTGATTGCAGTGGACGATGACCTCGTCGCCGACCTTCCAGCGCTTGACCTTGGGGCCGACCGCCCAGATGACACCGGAGGCGTCCGATCCCGCGATGTGGTACGGGTGCTTGTGCACGTTGAACGGCGAGATCGGCTGACCAAGGCCGGCCCAGATGCCGTTGTAATTCACGCCCGCAGCCATCACCAAAACAAGCACATCGTTCTCGCCGATCGGCCAGGTTGGTAGCTGCTCGATCTGCATCGACTCTTCGGGCGGACCGTGCCGCTCCTGCCGGATCGCCCAGGCATTCATCTTTTCGGGGACGTGGCCCAGCGGCGGGATCTCGCCGACGGCATAAATATCCTTAACCATTTGCAGCTTCGGCGCAGCGGTCATGGCGGTTCGGGCTCCGGCTCGTACGAGCATGAATTGTGACCCAGACCATATTGCGCCGCAACAGAGTTCACGCCACCCAAAAGTTGCAGTGGGAACTTTGCAGGGTGGCGCGGGAATTTACCGTGTTGCGGCAGACTGTCGCGCAAGGCGCGCATTTTAGGCCTTTTCTCAGGCTTTCCGGTCGAAATGGGCCTTTCGATCGACGTTCCAGGCGAACTGCATGCTGCGCCCGATCAGCTTCGAGGCCTTGGATACGACCCTGCCGATTTTGTCGCGCGGGTTTCCCGGCATGCGTCCGGGGGGCTGGACCTCGGCAATCGCAAGATTGCGTGCCTTCGGCGCATCCGACATGCAGGCACGCGCGGGCTATCTGCTGGAGCACGACGGCAAGGATGTCGGCGTTATTCTCACGATCCCCAGTACACGCAGCGACGACTCTGGCGAGCCGCGCCGCGTCGTCAATCTGTCGAGCTGGTACATCGACCCGGAGCACCGCTGGCGCGCGCCGCGCATGCTGCAAACCGTCACGGCGTGCAACGCAACCCTGTTCACCGATCTGACCGCGACGCCGTCGGTGCGCAGCATGATCGGCCGCTTGGGATTCCGCGGCTGGACCGAGGGCACCCTGGTCTTCGCTCTTCCCTGGCATGCGCTGAAGGCTGTTGGGTCGTCTCACGTGGTACCACTGAACGACCTGCCGCCCGATGCATTCGCCGGACCGACCCGCCGGATGCTCGACCGGCACGCGGCGCTGGACTGTATCAGCGGCGGATTGTGGGACGGCGCGGCGCTGCACCCGCTGATCTTTTCGCGCAAGATCTATCGCGGCATTCGCGCCGCAAGGCTGGTCTTCACCGACAGCCGCGCCGCAATGTTCGCGCATTTGCCGGCGATCGCGCGCTTCCTCCTGCGTGAGAGGATCCTGCTGCTCGCGGTCAATGCCGACCAAAGCGAACGCGTCCCCGGCAGCCTGTTCACGCGGCGAACCTCGCCGGCCTTCTACAAGGGGCCGGCCGCGCCAGCACCGTGCGATCTCGCATTCTCCGAATTCGTCTTCCTTCAGATCTGACCGCGACCATGGCAGGAGCAAACATGTTGGCACCCGAAAAGATCGACATCCGAGCCACCGTCGCCGATTTTCTGCGCGAACGATTTCCGGCGCTGGCCGGCAAACCCCTCGACGATGAGACGCCGCTGCTGACCGGCGGCGCCATCGACTCGCTCGGCATTCTCGATCTCGCCGCGTTCCTCGGAGAACGGCTGGGCGTGGAGATCGGGGACGAGGACTTCGAGCCCGCCAACTTCGAGACATTCGGCAGTCTGGTCGCGTTCGTGGAGCGACGGAGATCGTGATCCGCGCGCCACTTCTCGTCCACGATCTGCTCGGAGAAGCGGGAGACGAGGACCGCGTTGCGCTCGTCCACGACGCGCGCCGTCTCGCTTTTTCCGACTTACGCGCGCTCGTTCGCTTGCAGGCGGCTGCGCTTCATGCAGCCGGATTGCAGCGTGGCGACCGGGTCGCGATCCTGCTTCCGAAATCGATCGAGGAATGCGCCGCGATCTTTGCGGTGAGCTGCGCCGGAGGCGTCTGCGTCCCGGTCAATCCGTTGCTGCGGCCGGCCCAGGTGCGCCACATCTTGGAGGATTGCGGAGCCGCGATCCTGCTCACCGATTCAGCGCTCCACGAGACCCACGCGGCGGCGCTTGCGGACCTCGACGGGCTGACGATCATCGATGCCGGCGCATTGCCGGCCGCGTCCGAACGCGATCTGCCTCCATCGGGAGCCATCGGCGAGGACCTTGCCGCCATCCTCTACACCTCCGGCTCGACCGGTCGTCCCAAGGGGGTGATGCTCAGCCATCGCAACCTGATCGCGGGTACGCGCATCGTGCGTAGCTACCTCAGGATCAACTCCGACGATCGCATTCTGTCGATCCTGCCGCTGAGCTTCGATTACGGACTCAACCAGTTGCTGACCGCTGTGGAACAGCGCGCCACGCTCGTTCTGCTGACCTTCCGCTTCGGCGACGAGATCGTACGCACGATCCGCGATCATGGATGCACCGGGTTGGCCGGCGTGCCGACCGTCTGGTCGATCCTGACACGCGCGACGCCGCTTCTGCCGAAGACGCCGCTGCCGACGCTTCGCTACATCACCAATTCCGGCGGCGCCGTGCCGTCAGCGACCACCGCGCGCCTGCGCGAGTTGCTGCCCGACACCAGCATCTACCTGATGTACGGCCTCACCGAGGCCTTCCGCTCGACCTATCTGCCGCCTGACCAGGTGGACCAACGGCCGACGTCAATCGGCAAGGCCATTCCAGAATGCGAGGTGTTCGTGGTCACGCCTGATGGTCGCCGCGCCTATCCGGGCGAGCCCGGCATCCTGGTGCATCGCGGACCGACGGTGTCGCTCGGCTACTGGAAGCGCCCCGAAGATACCGCGCGGGTGCTGCGCCCGAACCCGCTGATCGAGCCCGGCTGTGGCGCCGACATCGTCTGCTATTCCGGCGATCTGGTGACGCAGGACGAGGATGGCTTTTTCTATTTCGTCGGCCGTGACGACGCGATGATCAAGTCGTCGGGCTATCGCATCAGTCCAAGCGAAGTGGAGGAGGTGCTGATGGCAACCGGCGGATTCCGCCAGATCGCCGTCATCGGCCTGCCCGATCCTTTGATCGGCCAGCGCGTGCACGCGGTCGCGGTCGCCCGCGAACAACCGATCGATGTGCGAAGCGCGCTGACAGCGGCCGCTGAGAAGCTTGCCGCCTTCATGCTGCCGCGTGACATCGAACTGGTGAGCGAATTGCCCGTCACGCCGAACGGCAAGGTCGACTACAAGGCGCTGGTGGCCGAGCGGGCCGATCATGCCGGTCATTGACGCCTCCGCCAGCCGCTCGCTCGCGCTGACCCTGGTTGCGGAGCATTACGCTGCCCGCGGCAGAGACCTGCTGGTTGGGGGCTTCACGATCCAAGCCCTGGCCGAACGCTTCGGTACGCCGCTCTACATCTACGACGCAGAAGTTATGCGCCGTTCTTTCATGGCGCTGAAGATCGCGCTGAGCGGCTTTGCAAGCATCGTCTATTCCATCAAGGCCAATCCGAACCCCGCTATCGCGGGCATCTTCGTCGAACTCGGAGCCGGAATCGAAATCGCATCGGCCGGGGAATACGAGCGCGCGCGGCAGGCCGGCGTTGCCCCTCAAGCCATCCTGTTTGCCGGGCCGGGCAAGCGCGACGACGAACTCAGCCACGTCGTGCAAAACGGCATCGGCGAAATTCATCTGGAAAGTCTCGAGGAGATGATGCGCCTCGATGCAATCGCGGCCCGCGCAGGCGCGCGTGTCGCAGTCTCCCTTCGCATCAATCCGGTTTCCGCTGCGCAGGGCGGCGCGATGCGGATGGGTGGCAAACCGTCTCCCTTCGGGTTTGACGAAGAGCAGAGCGACGAGGTGCTGCGGGCGCTGGCGTCGGCCGTCCATCTCGACCTGTGCGGGGTGCACCTGTTCGCCGGCACCCAAATTCTCGACGCCAATACCCTGCTCGCGCAATGGCGGCATGGGATCGACGTTGCCGCGCGGATCGCCCGCGCGGCGCAACGCCCGCTGCGCAGTATCGATCTCGGCGGCGGCCTCGGCATTCCGTATTACGCCGGCGACGTAACCCTCGATCTCGCGTCCATCCGGAACGGGACCGGCGCGCTTGCCGCGCAGAAGATGGCCGAGCCGCTTTTGCGTGATGCCGGTGTCATCGTCGAGCCCGGCCGCTACTTGGCCGGACCCGGCGGGCTCTATGTCGCCCGCGTGATTGCCAGCAAGATCTCGCGTGGCACCCGCTTCATCGTAACCGATGGCGGCATGCACCATCACCTCGCCGCATCCGGCAATCTCGGCCAGGTGGTGAAGCGGGATTATCCCGTGATCGCACCTGCGCGCATGGATGCGACTTCGTTCGAGCGCGTCGTCGTCGCCGGGCCACTCTGCACGCCGCTCGACACGCTGGCGCGCGCGGTTGACCTGCCCGCGCTCGAAGCGGGCGATCTCGTCGCGGTGATGCAATCCGGCGCTTATGGATTGTCGGCCAGCCCCGTTGGCTTCCTCAGTCACAAGGCTCCGGCTGAGGTGCTTGTGGATAACGGAACCGCCACTGCAATCTAGACCGGCGCGTTCCGGAGGCGTCGCGAAGGCCTGCCTACCACGCAATCCCTTCGCCTTGCTGGCAAAACAACCGTTGCGGATCGCACGCAACCGGATATGCTGCGCTGCAATAATATGCTGCAGGTTGGCCGGACGTGCGCTGGATTGCACCCGGTCTTTCGCTGACTTCCGGTTCCGGCCGCAGTAGAATGCTCTCGCTGCAATGCAACAAAGCCGCGGGGGCGGGGCTTAGGCAGCGGGTCCCCGCGCATGTCGGGGAGACAGAAATGGGTATCGAGAGCCTTATCGTCTGGTTGATTGTCGGCGGTGTCGCGGGCTGGCTCGCCGGCCTGATTGTGAAGGGTTACGGCTTCGGCCTGATCGGCAACATCGTGGTTGGCATCGTCGGCGCCTTCATCGCCGGCTGGCTGTTCCCCCGGCTCGGAATCTCGATCGGTGGCGGCATTATCTCGGCGATCATTTACGCGATGATCGGTGCGGTGATCCTGCTCGTGATCATCGGCTTCTTCAAGCGTTAGGGCCAACGCTGCGCGGAGACTGAATGAGCGATAGCGCGAACGATAAACCGAAGAAGGACAGACCCTGGATTTTCCGGACCTATGCCGGGCATTCGACCGCTGAAAAGTCGAATGCCCTCTACCGGCAGAATCTTTCGAAGGGCCAGACGGGACTGTCCATCGCCTTCGATCTCCCGACCCAGACCGGCTACGACTCCGACCACGTGCTCGCCGCAGGTGAGGTCGGAAAAGTCGGCGTACCGGTTTCCCATCTCGGCGACATGCGGGCGCTGCTCAACGGCATTCCGCTCGCCGAGATGAATACGTCGATGACGATCAACGCGCCGGCGGCCTGGCTGTTGTCGCTGTATGTCGCCGTTGCGGACGAGACCGGCGCGCCGCGCACGAAACTCACCGGCACGACCCAGAACGACATCATCAAGGAATATCTGTCGCGCGGCACCTATGTGTTTCCGCCCGGCCCGTCCATGCGTCTGATCAAGGACACGATCCTGTTCACGACGAAGGAAATGCCGAAATGGAACCCCATGAATGTGTGCTCGTACCACCTGCAGGAAGCAGGCGCGACACCCGTTCAGGAACTCGCTTACGCACTCGCCACGGCGATCTCGATTCTCGACATGGTGAAGGCCTCGGGCGAAGTGCCGGACGGCCAGATGGGCGAGGTCGTCGGCCGCATCTCGTTCTTCGTCAATGCCGGCATGCGCTTCATCACCGAAATCTGCAAGATGCGCGCCTTCGTCGACATGTGGGACGAGATCACCGCGCAGCGTTATGGGGTCGCCGATCCGAAGCAGCGACTGTTCCGCTATGGCGTACAGGTCAATTCGCTCGGCCTGACCGAGCCGCAGCCGGAAAACAACGTCTACCGCATCTTTCTGGAAATGCTCGCGGTGACGCTGTCGAAAAAGGCCCGTGCCCGCGCCGTGCAACTGCCGGCCTGGAACGAAGCGCTCGGCCTGCCGCGTCCGTTCGATCAGCAATGGTCGCTGCGTGCG
>CAZXJZ010000108.1:0-15678 GCA_964641065.1 uncultured Hyphomicrobiales bacterium
ATGGTCATGGCGTCGACCAGCATCTTGTCCCAGGTCACGTCAGGGAATTCCTTCGCTATCGCCACCGCGATCTCGTCCCACATCACCATGGCGTGGCGCTGCGCGTTCGACTTGGTCACGACGGTCAGGAGCTTGCGCGGGCGCGAGCGGGCAAGGGCGAAGGCGAAGCGCATGATGCGCTCGACGCCGGCGCGGGTGAACATCGCGACGTCGGTCGCGACCTCCAGCGGCGAGCCCTGATGCGCCCGGCCGCCGACGCCGGCATATTCGCCTTCGGAATTCTCGCGCACGATCACCCAGTCGAGCTCGGGCCCGGTGACGTTGCGGAGCGGGCTGACAATGCCGGGCAGGATGCGCGTGGGGCGCACATTGGCGTATTGATCGAGCGGCTGGCAGATCGCAAGCCGCAGGCCCCACAGTGTGATGTGATCGGGGATATCGGGCGCGCCGACCGAGCCGAAATAGATCGCGTCGAACTTGCGCAATTGGTCCGCGCCGCCTTCCGGCATCATCACGCCGTGCTTGCGATAATAGTCCGAGCCCCAGTCGAAATGGCTGACGTCGAGTGCGAAGCCGCCGTCGCGTGCGGCGCAGGCGGCAAGAACGTCGAGACCGGCCGCGATCACTTCGGGCCCGATGCCGTCGCCGCCGATGGCGGCGATCTTGTGGGTACGCATGTATCCTCTTTGAGCTGAGTGGTTCTGGTCGCGTCGGAATATGCGAGCGAGGCTTTATCAAGCCTCGCTCGTTTTAGGGAAGTGCGTCTATTTTTGAGCTGCGCCCCCCAGCAGCTTGCTCCAGCGCGCCGTTTCCGATTTGAAACGCTCGTCGAGCGCCGCTGGCGTGGCCAGCGCGGCAGGCACCGGAACGGTGCCGAGAGTCGCAAACCGTTCGATCACTTTCGGATCCTTGAGGGCCTTCTGCAAAGACGCCGCAAGTTTCTCGCGGATTGCGGCAGGAGTACCTTTGGGCGTCCAGATGGCGTGCCAGGCCGAGAGCTCGAAGCCCTTGACGGCACTCTCGTTCAAAGTTGGCACCTCGGGCAGTACATTGATCCGGTCGCGTGTTGTTGCGGCATAGGGTTTGATATTGCCGGATTTGATGTGGTTGGTCGTGTTGGTGGTCTGGTCGCACATGAAGTCGATCTGTCCGGCAATCAGATCGTTCATGGCCGGTCCCGTACCCTTGTACGGCACTACGGTTGGCTTGATCGCCGTCGCGTCGATCAGCAGCCGGCCGCAGAGGTCCGAGACCGCGCCCACGCCGGCAGTCCCGAAGGTTGCGCCGGAGCCCTTGCCCCTGAGCCAGTCGAGAAGCGCCGCGACGTCGGCGGGTGGCAAATCCTTTCGGCCGACAAGCGTAAGCGGCACGTCTGTTACGAGCCCGACGGAGTCGAAAGCCTCGTCTTGATTGTAGGGCAGGTTGGGATAGAGCGCGCCGAATGTGGCGACCCCGATGTGATAGAGGAGGATCGTGTACCCGTCGGGCGCCGATTTGGCGACGCGCGCCGCGCCGAGCGAGCCGCCCGCGCCTCCAGCATTCTCGATGACGATACGCTGGCCGAGGTCGGCGCTCATCGTCTCGGCAACCAGCCGCGCGACGGTATCGCTCGGGCCGCCGGCGGCCGCAGGCACGATCATCGTGATGGGTTTGTCAGGATACGTCGCCTGGGCCGCGGCCGGGGCGGCCGTCACGACCGCCGCGGCGAGCCCCATGGCTGCGGCAAACATCCGCTGGAGTTGGATCATCTCTGCTTCCTCCTGATGAACGTCTAAGACCCGGCTTTCTTGTATGGAAGCTTCCATGTATTTAAATGGGCGGTGTGCGGCAGGTCAATGCCTCCGCTTTTTGCTTGCGTGGGCACACGCGTTCGTTGCTCGGTCGGCTAGGGAGACACCATGGCCACAAAGCTGCTGGCGCCAGCCGTCCCGGACGGCAGCAGAAAACCCTCGCTGGTCGAGGAAGCCTACGCGGCGCTGAAGCAGGCGATCCGCGACAATGTTTTTGCGCCTGGCTATCAGGGCTCAGAGCAGGAAATCGCAGTGCGCCTCGGAATGAGCCGCACGCCGGTGCATGAGGCTATCATCCGCCTACAGGAGGACGGGCTCGTCCGGGTTTTGTCCAAGCGCGGCGTCCTGGTCTGTCCCCTTGCGCCGGAAGACGTGCGCGAAATCTACGATGTCATCATCGCCATCGAATCGATGGCGGCGGAGCTGCTGGCTTCCTTGCCCGAACAGGAACGGCATTCCGTTGCCGACGACCTCGAAGCCGCGACCGCGCGCATGGAGGCAGCGCTGCGCGCGGACGATCTTGTCGCCTGGGCAAGCGCCGACGATGCATTCCATCGCATCCTTGTCACGCGCTGTGGCAACAGCCGGCTTCGCCGCATCTCCCAGACGGTCACCGACCAGGCGCATCGCGCCCGGATGCTGACACTCAAACTTCGCGCGAAACCCGTCGGCTCCGCTGCCGCTCACCAGCGGATCAGCGCTGCAATTCGGGACGGAGCAGGTGACGAAGCTCATCTTTCCGCGCGCCAGCATCGCGTTGCTGCGCGCGACGAGCTTGTTCCGTTGATCGTCAGCATCGGCATGAAGCACCTCTGAAGCCGACCCGCGCGGGTGGCGCCGTTCGATGCCGTCGGCTGGAAAGCGCTAGGGCTTGTCGCCGAAATTCAGTCCGCGCACGACCACGATCTGGGTACGGGCGCCGGAGATCCCGAAATCGTCGTCGTTGACCAGGACCAGTGAACGGTCCGGAAGCACGGCAACGCCTTCGGTCTTGCCCAGGATTTTCGGAAAGTCCGCGGTATCGAAACGCAGCGACTTTTTCACCGGCTCGATCAGGGCCTCGGCGACGCTGAGTTGCTCCAGCGAGGGCGACGTCGCGATCTGGTCCCACGGCGTGCCAATGATGTTGGTCGCCTTGCCGAGATCGACTTCGTAGAGCTTGGTGGTGGCCTCGGTTCGCTCCAGCACCACAAGATGGGTGGTCCCGACCACCGTCATTTCGCTGACGCGCGGGTCGTACTGGTTGGATGACGGGTCGCGCCGGAAAGTTTTTGGGTCGTCCAGGACATAGACATATTCGGCGACGATCTGCATCGAGGTGCGTTCGACCTGGAACAGCCGCACATTGCGGGAGGTGCGAAAGGCTGCGACGTCCGGATTGGCAAGCGGGCTCTGCAGCGCGAAATACAGGAAGCGCTCGTCGCGCGAGACCGCGAGGGCCTCGATCCCACGATTGAGCTGACGTCTCGCGAGGATCGCCGGCAGCGAGCCGACGACGCCGTAGCGCGCGCCGGCAAAGTCCTCTTCCATGCCCTGCGGCACGTGGCGCGTGATGATCCGGCCGTCGGAGGATACGTGAATGATCGAGGGCGCGTTCTCGTCCGAGATCCAGAAGGTGCCGTCGGTCAGGCGGATGACCGCCTCCGCATCGACCCCATGCACATTCTGCTCGAGCGGCTTGCCGTGTCCGTCGAATGGAGGCTCGGTAACGGCATTGCGCAAAGCATTGGGCATGCCGTTGAGTGGCGTACCGTCGCGATCCTTGAGCGTGATGACATCGGTGATCCGGAACGTCCCGGTATCGGTCAGGATCACGCGATAGATCGACGGGGCGTAAGGCGGCGTCAGGAAAATCCTGGCGTTCCTGGTCTCGCGGCAGGCCGGAAGCTCCATCTGCGCCGCCGACTTGAAATCGCCGCAGGTGAGGTTCGGACCGCGATCGCCGACCGTCCAGATTACGTTGGGCGGGTCGTCCGGATGACGGAAGGCGCCGCTGCCGATGCCGACAGACAGGTTCAGCATGCGGCCATTGTCGAAGCGATAGCGCGCCATCGTCAGCAGCGTGTCGTCGCTGCGGAATTCACGAACGGCGACATCGGACGCGATGGCAGAGGTGGGCAGGGCGAGCAAAAGAGCGGCTAAAAGGCGAAAACGCATCGGCGCCATCGGTTATGCTGGGGGCCGGGCGCGACGTGCGCCAGACGAGTGTCCCGAATCCGAAGTCCGCTTCATTGCGCGGCGTGCTGGTGAGCGGACTTCGGGTCCGAAGGACACTAGCAAGCCTGTGACGCTGGTGCGAACCACCTGTTGGCTGGTTGTCTCACGTTACCGGTGGTCGAGGCAAAGGTCCGCGGGGCGCGACAGCCGCCCCGGCTGCCGAATTGAGGGCGGTCAGGCCGGGTTTTCCCCGGCGAACGGCTATCCGTTGAATTTTTGTGAGCCCCACACCCCATGCTTCGGTGGAAAGGCCGGGCTTTTGGTTATTTAGTTAACGGACTGTGGCAATAATGCACTAGTGGCCTTTGTCACACCGCACTATCGTGTTTTGGTTGATTCACCTGGGGGCTCCCTATGAAGAAGTTTGCGATGGCATCCGCTGCTGTGCTCGTGCTTTTGAGCGCTGCTGGCTGCACCATGTACGGCAAGGCTCCGGTCGGCAAGGCGCCGGTCGTCGCCAAGTACTAACGGTTTAGGCCGAGAAAGGGCCGGCTTTCACGCCGGCCCCTTTCTGTTCCTGACGTTGGTGGCATTCAGGTCCGTGACCGAGAGGTTGTGGGGCTGAATGAATTGAGCCTTATGGTGCCTACAATATCGGCGTATGCGGCGTCCCCGCATAGGCCGCTTTTTGTTTTTGGGTGGCGTTGCGGCCGATCGAGCCCCGGCCGCCTGTCTCACAGCCGCCCATCGCCTGTCTCACGGGCCTGTTGTCTCACGGTCGCCGGCCGCCTCTCTCGCATTCGTCCGTATCTCGGGACTTCTGGTGAACCCCGGCTCCTTCGCGAGTCGAGGCGTGCTATGAGGCCACCTGAAGCCCTGGCCGCTGCGAAGGCGGGAGCCTTCGCAAGCCATCCTGAGGCTCTTTCGCAACGCCGCCGACAGAACATTGCCCGGACGTCGACTATGGGCGTCCAGCGGCTTGACTCCGGCGTCCGCCGGCGCATGTGATGAGCGATGCAGGATCCGGCAACGACAGTGTTTCGGGGGACGTCAATGCGAGCCAGAGACCAACACGTAATCGGGCACGGCGCCCGTCTCGGCATGGCAGCGGTGGCTGCGGCTTGTGTGCTCTCGGTCGGCAGCAGCGGGGCGATGGCTCAAGGCCGCCCGACGCCCGCGCCCGCCGCCGCCGTGCAGGCTTCCGCCGCGCCGGTCGCCGCGGCCCAGGCATCCGCTGGCGTCACCGTGGCCGGGCCGACCCGGACAACACAGGCGCCGGAACCGGCAAGCACCGGTTCCACAGGCTCCAACCTGCCGGCCATCAATGTGGACGCCGAAAAGCCGAAGCAGAAGCCGGTGCAGCGTCAGGTGATGACGCAGGGTCCCAAGCGCGAGCCGATCAAGATCCCGGTGAATTCGAGCGGCTGCAAATCGGCCCGCGCGCCCGGCAAGCCCTACTTCATCGAGTTCCGTTCACGCACCGCGGTCAGCTACGGCCACACCTTCGTTCTTCACGGGCGGCTCGGCGACGGCAATCGCTTCGCAAGCTACCAGATCGCCGGCCTGCATCCGAAAGGCGATGATCCCAACGTCTACATGCAGGGCATGATGGTGCCGGTCGAATCGGAAACCGGTCCGTCATGGGGCGACCAGGACGAGCAATATCTGACGGCGCGCTTCTGCGTGACGCTGACCGAGGCGGAATACCGAAAGGCGCTGGCCTATATCAAGCATCTGCAGGCGACCAAGAAGACCTGGCACGCGACGACCTATAACTGCAACGCCTTCGCCGCCGACATCGCCCGGCATATCGGTCTCGATTCGCCGAACCCCAACATGTATCTGCCGCAAAGCTTCATCAATCGGATGGCGGATCTCAATCGCGGCGGCAAGTCAGGCAATCCGTTCGCGGCAAGCTTCCCGGGCTTCCAGCAGCAGCAGCCGGCAGCCCAGCCGCAGCGGCGGGCTCGCACCGCGCAGCCGGCCAGCCAGCAGCGCCAGCAGTAACGACGGCGCCTTCATTCCGCGCTTCGAAAGGCCCGCAACGATGCGGGCCTTTTCTTTTTGGGTTGTATCGCTGTGGGTTAGCGATCCACCGGCCACGACGCGCGCTATTTCGCCGGGGGGCGAATGAGCGACCAGACCGGCTGGCCCAGGGCGCCATCCAGTTGCAATGTGAAGCTGCGCAGGAATGCCGGCGCCTGGTCGCTATATCCATAGACCATGAGCACGAACAACAGCGGCGGGATCGCCGCGAGCCAGAGGATCACGCGCGTCATGTAGGCGCGGTGTTCGGCGGCCTGCTTCGGATTGCGATAGTTTGGAGGCGGGTATTGGCTCATGATGCCGACAATCGCGGGAGCGTCCGATGGATACGTTGATTGACGATTTGACCCGGAAAATTCGCGAACTGGAAGCGCAAATGGATGCCCATATCGCGCAGCGCCGGGCCGAATTGCGGGTCGGGATGGAGCGCGGCCGGGTCGTGTTCGAACAGGAAGTGCTGCGCCGGCATCGCGAGTTGAAGACCGCTCTGCTCTCCTATGTCTGGAACGCCAATCTTCTTGTCATCGTCACGGCGCCGGTCATCTACGCGATGATCGTGCCGCTGGTCCTGCTCGATCTGTTCGTCACTGTGTACCAGATGATCTGCTTTCCGGTCTATGGCATCCCGAAGGTCAGGCGCGCGGACTATTTCGCGTTCGACCGGCATCATCTGGCGTATCTGAATGCGCTGGAAAAGCTCAACTGCGCCTATTGTTCCTACGCCAATTGCCTGATCGCCTATGTGCGCGAAATCGCGGCCCGCACCGAGCAATATTGGTGCCCGATCAAGCATGCGCGCCGGGTGATCGGGTCGCACGCGCGCTATCTGAAGTTCGACGATTACGGCGATGCCGAAGGCTTCCGCGAGCACGCAGCGGGTCTGCGCGACGACCTCGCGAAGGGGAAGGAATGACAGCGCGGGCGCATCAGCGCTGCGGCCTCAGTCGTCGCCCCAGACCCTGAGGCCGACCTCGGTTGAGGCCTCGCCGGGCTTTCGCTGCGCCTGGAACTCGGCGTCGATATACGGCTTGATCTCGCAGACCAAGGCCACGCCGCCGGCCGTGCCGTCACCGGGTTTAGAGTGCGACTCGCGCGTGATCTTGAGGCCCATCTCCCGGCACCGCTGCGCATAGGCCGCGATGACGGCCTCCGGCATCGCGGTGCTGCGATAGGTCAGCACGCTCCAGCCCGGAAAGGTCCCGTCCTGCAGGCTGACGCTGTACTTGCCCGGCTCGTTCGTCGGCTCGATCAGTCCGAAGCGCTCGAGCCGCGATCCCTTCACAAACACCCAGTAGCGAACGCCATCGCGGCCTTCGAAGTCCCAGCTCCCGTCGGCCGCCCAGAAAACAAAAGCGAGAAACCCGAAGGGCAGGATGACCATCAGGAGCAAGGCAGTGGCAAGCGGGACCAGAAAGCCGAAACGCGAGGGCGCCTTGCGGGCCGGCTCGGCCATCGGAGCGCTCGCGGACCGCGCGGGGCGTCAGGCCTTGTCGACCTTGCCGCCGCTTTCCGCCCAATCCTTGAAGGCGCCGAGATTATAGACCTTCTCGTAGCCGAGATCCTTCAGCGTCTTTCCCGCCAGCGCCGACCGGCCGCCCGATGCGCAATACAGGATCACCGGCTTGCTGCGGTCGAGGCTCTTGTCGTGGGCGGGAGATTCCGGGTCCGCCTTGAATTCCAGCAGGCCGCGCGGAATGTGAACCGCGCCGGCAGCCTTGCCGCTCTGCGCGACTTCCATCGCATCGCGCACGTCGAGCATCACGGCGCCGTCCTTCTCGACCATTTCGGCCGCCTGCGCGGAAGTAATACGCGGCACGGCTGCGTTCGCAGCTTCCATCATCGCCTTTACGCTTGTCGCCATTTAGCTCTCCCGAATGGATTCAAGGCCCACGGCAACTCGCCGGCGGGCGTCACGTCGTTCGCGGGTTGTCTCGTATGCAATGGGTCGGGATAGATAACCCCGACCCGCCGTTGTAACCAGAATGTCCGCGGCGGCTGCTCCCGCGCGATCAATATTTCGCACTGATCGGCAGTTCCTCCGCCGGGAACAGCGAGATCACCTTGCAGCCCTTGTCGGTGACCACGACCTCTTCCTCGATGCGCGCGCCGGAATAGCCGTCGGTCGCCGGGCAATAGGTCTCGATCGCGAACACCATGCCTTCCTTGATTTCGGTCGGGTGATCCATCGACACGACGCGCGAGATGATCGGCCGCTCGTGCAGTGCGAGACCGAGGCCATGCGCGAATTGCAGGCCGAACGCGCTCATCTCGTCCGGGAAGCCGAACTCGCCGGCGACCGGGAAAGCCTCGGCGATATGCGCGGTCGACGCGCCCGGCTTGATGCGGTCCATCGCATTGTCCAGCCATTCGCGCGCCTTCTTGTAGGCGTCGCGCTGGCTGTCGGTCGCCCGCACCACGTTGAAGGTGCGGTAATAGCAGGTGCGATAACCCATGAAGCTCTGCAGGATGTCGAAGAAGGCCTGGTCGCCGGGGCGGATGAGGCGATCGGTGAAATTGTGCGGATGCGGGTTGCAGCGCTCGCCGGAAATCGCGTTGACCGCCTCGACGTCGTCGGAGCCATGGGTGTAGAGGAACTTGTTGACCTCGGCGACGATGTCGTTCTCGCGCACGCCGGGCCGCAGCTTCTCGTTGATCAGGTCGTAGGCGCCGTCGACCATCGCCGCGGCGCGATTGAGCAGCGCGATCTCGTCGATCGACTTGATCTCGCGCGCTTCCAGCATCACCTGCTGGCCGTCCTGCACTTTCAGTCCGGTCTTTTCGAGTTCGAACATCATCGGCGGCTCGATGATGTCGACGCCGAGCGGCATATCGGCCACGCCATGCTCGCGCAGGATCGCGGCGATCTCCTCGGCATGCCGCTTCATCAGACCGAAATCCGGATGCACGGTGCCACGTAATCCGACGAGGCCCGCCTTGCAGTTTTCCGGCTTGAGCCACGGCGAATAGAGCTTGTGATGGACCGCGGCCGAGCCGAAATCCCACAGGATCGGGTCGGCCGAGTCGCGGGTCAGCAGCGCCCAGCGTGAAAGCTTGTCGCGCTCCCATTCGCCGATCTTGGTCGAGGTGAGATAGCGGATGTTGTTGACGTCGAAGACCAGCAGGGCGCCGAGGTCGGACTTCTCCAGCGCCATGCGGGCGCGGCTCAGCCGGTAATTGTGCAGGCGCCGATAGTCGACCCGCTCCTCGAAATCGACCCCCATGATACCGAGCGAGGGCAGGGCGCGGCCCCAATTGTACCGCGGGTTGATGTCTTCGGCGCTGACCTTGCGGATGGCGGACTGGTCCATGAGGTTCCTCGGGTTTTGTTGGCGCTTTCGCGCGGGTCTGGCACTAGTCTATACGGCATGGCGCGCAAGGGGGAGGGGTGACGTGACAACCCGATCGGCCCTTTATCTGGAAGATTTTTCACCTGGTCAGACTTTTGCCTCGGCATCGGTCACCATGGACGCCGATGCAATCAAGGGCTACGCGAGGCAGTTCGATCCGCAACCCTTCCATCTCGACGAGCGGGCGGCCGAAGCAACCTTTTTCAAGGGACTTGCCGCCAGCGGCTGGCACACCGTCTCGGTTACCATGCGGCTTCTGGTCGATGGGGGTTTGCCCATCGCGGGCGGCATCATCGGCGCCGGCGTGGATGAGATCCGCTGGCCCCGACCGACCCGGCCGGGCGACACCCTGCGGCTGGTCACCGAGGTGCTCGAGGTGCGGCCTTCGAAATCGAGGCCAGACCAGGGGTTGATGAAGGTGCGCACCACCACGCTGAACCAGAATGACGAGCCGGTACAGGTGATGGTGTCGAATCTCGTGGTGATGCGGCGGCCCGTGTGAGCGACCCGCGCAAGCCTCGTTGTCCTGCGGCGCAGCAGGCAGTATGCGGTGGACCGGGTGTTTCGAGGTAGGCACCGGGTCCGCGCCGAGACGGCGCATCGGCGAAAGACATCAGGCTACAGAAAGCGATCCGCGCGCGCATGAGTGAAAAGGAAGCCCTGTCCCCGCTGGACCGGATCAGCCCGAAAGAGTGGCTCGTCTTTGCCCTCGTCATGGTGCTGATGGCGTTGGTGCTTGCGGCCGATCTCGAAACGACGCCGGACCACGTCACCATCTGTTTCATCTACACGGCGATCATTTTTCTCTCGATCTTCAGCTTTTACCGGTCGGCCTACATCGCCGCGGCGGTCGCGACCCTGTTCTCGGTGATCGGCTCGTTCGTCAACCCGCCGACCGAGGCCGTGAGCGTGGTGTTTTTCGCAAACCGGGCCATCGCGATCGTATCCCAGTGGATCGTCGCGGTGCTGGTGACAACACGCAAGGATGCCGAAGCCTTGATGCGCTCCGATCTTGCGGAGCAGACCGCCAGCGCCGAAACGCGTCGCCGGTTCATCGATGTGTTGTCGCACGAGATCGGTACGTCGCTGACCACGATCGACGGCCAGGCCTTCCTGTTGCGCCGGACTCTGGATGAGCCCGACCAGCCGCGCGCCGACAAGATCCGCAGCGCGGTCCGTCATATCCAGGCGATCGTCCAGCAGGTGCAACTCGCATCCGAAGTCGGGGAACGCGCCTCCGACATGCGATCCGAGTCGATAAACCTGCGTCGGTTGCTGGAGGATCTGTTCGTCGACCTCGACACCCGCGCGGTGTCTTTCAAGGCGGACCTCGCCGCATTGCCGGACACCATTCTGGGCGACCCGGACATGTTGCGGCAGATCGTCGGTAACGTGCTCTCCAACGCCATCAAGTTTTCTTCGCCCGGTGGCGAAGTGCGGATCGCCGGTGAAAGCGTGGGCGATCGGGCAGTGCTGACGGTCATCGACAAAGGCCGCGGCGTCGCGCCCGACGAACGCGAGAAAATCTTTGAACCCTATTACCGCGCGCGCAACAGCCGCGGCGTCCATGGCGCGGGGATCGGGCTCTATGTCGCCAAAAAGTACGTCGAACATCACCGCGGAACCATCACGGTCGATGGCGCGCTTAATGCCGGCACATCGGTGACGATATCCCTGCCGGTCGCAGGGCCGGTTGCCGAAGATGTCCAGAGCGCCCCGAATGTCCTAAACAACACCAAGACCGATGTCACACCTCCTTTGCATTGAGGATGATCCCGACACCTGCGAACTCCTGGTCGAGGTGCTGACCTCGGAGGGCTTCGCCGTGTCGGCCGTCGCGTCAGGTGAGGCAGGCTTGTCGGCGCTCGAGACGCGGCCGGACCTCGTGCTGTGCGATATCGATCTGCCGGATGTCTCGGGTTTCGATATTCTGGCCCGGATCCGCGCCGGCAATCTGCTGCCGCCCGGTGTGCCCTTCATCTTTCTGACCGCGTTTTCGCAGCGGTCGCATCAATTGCAGGCCCGGCAACTGGGTTGTGACGACTATGTCACCAAGCCGATCGATTTCGAGTTGCTGATTGCGATCATCCGGCATCGTCTGACCACGGCCGTCGACAGGAGCGCGGAAAAGACCGAACTGCACCTGACGGACCGGGAGTTGCAGGTCCTCACCTGGGTGGCGCGCGGCAAGTCGTCATCCGACATCGCGACCATCCTTGGCATCAGCGAGCGCACCGTCAACTTCCATCTGGACAATGCGATGCGGAAGGCCGGCGTCGCGACCCGCGTTCAGGCTGCGGTCAAATGTGCCTTGCTGGGCTTGATCAAGCCCTGATCCCCGATCCCTTGGGCCCCGATCCCTGGGCCCCCTGTCAACCTTGACAGGTTTGCGACAGGCCGTGGCGGGCGCAGGTTCAGGCGGTCACTCGCCTGAGAGGCTGCAATGTCATCGTCGTCCCTAGTCCTGATGCTCGTCTACACTCTGATCGCCCTGGTGATACAAGGTCTCGGCATCGGTTTGATCGTGCTGATCGAGCCGCTGATCGAGGGCTGGAGCGGTGTCGCGTTCATGACCTCGTTTCTGCTGGCCTTCTGGGTCGCCTGGATCATCGCGGTCCGGTTGACCGAGCCCCGGATTGTCGCAGTCCCCGCTGTCTAAATCCCGGCTTGCCCCCAAAGCCGATGCGATCTTCGGCTGCCGGTCAGGCAGCCGAGGATCGCCTTCTGCAGACACCAGATTAGGCCGCGGTTTTCTTGCCCCACAGTCGCGCCGAGGCGATGTCAGCACCCTCGCGCAGCGACTTGAGTTTCTTCCACACCACCGAAGCCGCCACCCATTCGCGCCCCGCGAATGTGCCGAAGCCGCAGTCGGTCGAGGCGATGACGCGCTCCCGGTCGCCGACGACCGCGACCGCCTCGGCGATCCGCTTCGCCACCACCTCCGGATGCTCGACAAAATTGCTGGTCGATTCGATCACGCCCGGAATCAGGATCAGGTCCTTCGGCCATCCGGCGCGCTTGATCGCGTCGTATTCGTGGGCGTGACGGGGATTGGCAAACTCGATCGTGAGTGCGCCCGCCGTCGTCTTGTAGAGGATCGGCAGGATCGAGCCGAGCGCGACGTCATGCTCGTGCGGCCCTTCCCAGTTGCCCCAGCAGACATGCAGGCGCCAGCGGTCGCGCGGGATGCCGTCCACCGCCTTGTTGATCGCATGCAGATGCAGTTCGCACATCTTCAGGAAGTCTGCATCCGGCAGATCCTGGAACATCATGGTGCGTTCCATCGCAAGATCGGGCGCGTCGATCTGCAGGATCAGGCCGGCATCGTGGATCGCCATGTATTCGTGACGCAGTTCTCGCGCCAGCGCGTCGAGATATCTCTCGTGGCTGTCGTAAAAGGCGTTCTGCAATGTAGTCGCGACGATGCCCGGCGATGGCGCGGTCGCGAACTCTTCGACGAATGTGCCCTTCGGCGCGCAGCGTCGGAAACGGGCAAGTTCGCTCTTGATCTGGCTCAGGTCGTGATACTTCACCTCGGCCTGCGCCTGCGGTGCATTCGAGATCTTGCCGCGCTTGGGGAAGCGCCGCAGGAACTGCTCGATCAATTCCGGTGTCTCGGCGAAATCCTTGCCCACCTTGCGCTTCGATTCGCCGGCGAAGCCCGACATGCGCTCGGGCACATAGGTCTGGAAGCCGACCCGCTGTTGCTCGCCGTCATTGCCGATATCGATGCCGGCCGCGATCTGCCTTGCCACCACATCGCTCACGGCGGCGTCCATTTCGGCCGCGAGCAAAGCGGGGTCGATCGCTTCGCCGGCCTCCCGCCGGATCAACAGGTCGGTGAGCTTGCCGTTGCGCGGCAGGCTCCCGACATGCGTCGTGAGGATGCGTTCGTTGCTGGTCAACATCGTCGTTCTCTCCCGGACGTCCGGTCTGTCGCCTAGCACGGCCCATCAGCCGGTTCAAAAAACTGATGTCGCGCAATGGCTTGAGCCGAGCTGCCCACCGGGAATTGACGGGCCAAACGCGACATGCATTATAGTTCATGTTTGGAATGGATCGAATTGGGCTCGCTACGGCCCAACAATAAGAAACAAGCAAGCGGGATGGGATATGGCTCAGGCTGCGGCAGCGGCGTCTTCGGGGCGCGACGAGACGGTTGGGACTGTCAGGCTCCCGGATATCGCGCGCGACTACAATTTCGCTGCGGACATTCTCGAAACGAATCTTGCTGCGGGTCGGGCCGACAAGGCTGCCTTCATCGATGCAAATGGCAGCTGGAGCTATGGCCAGCTCGCCGACCGCGCCGCGCGCTTCGGTGCGATGCTGCGCGCGAAAGGGATCCGCCGCGAAGAACGCATCCTGATCTGCCTGCTGGACACCATCGATTGGCCGACCGCATTTCTGGGCGCGCTGAAAGCGGGCGTTGTTGCGATCCCCGTCAACACCCTGATGACGGAAAGCGACTACGAATTCATGCTGAGCGACAGCCGCGTGCGCATGCTGGTGGTGTCGGAGGCGTTGTATCCGAAATTTGCCGGTCTGATCGCAAACGCGCCGGACCTTGCGCATGTGGTGGTGTCGGGCGCGAACGCGCATGGCCATGACCATTTCGAGACGCTGATCGCAGCGTCCGAGCCGGACGATTACACGGCGCCGACCACGCGCGACGACATCGCCTTCTGGCTCTACACCTCGGGTTCGACAGGCAAGCCAAAGGGCGCGGTGCATGTGCATGCAAGCCTGAAACTTACCAACGATCTTTATGCCGCGCCGATCCTCGGCATCCGCGAGGACGACGTCTGCTATTCGGTGGCGAAGCTGTTTTTTGCCTATGGGCTCGGCAACGCGATGACCTTCCCGATGTCGGCTGGCGCCACTACTGTGCTGCTCGCGGACCGGCCGACGCCGGACGGGGTCGCGGCGCTGCTACGCAAGCATCCGGTGACGATCTTCTTCGGCGTGCCGACCTTCTATGCGGGCTTTCTCGCGAGTCCCGGCATGCCCGATCGCAGTGAGACGAAATTCCGCCGCTGCGTATCCGCAGGCGAGGCGCTACCGGCCGATGTCGGCAAGCGCTGGAGCGACACCTATGGCTGCGACATTCTCGATGGGATCGGGTCCACCGAGATGCTTCACATCTTCCTGTCGAACGCGCCGGGCGCCACGAAATACGGCACCACCGGAAAACCGGTGCCGGGCTATACGCTGAAGCTGATCGACGAACACGGACAATCCGTGAAGCCCGGCGAGATGGGCGAACTTCTGATCAACGGCCCAACCAGCGCGGTGATGTACTGGAACAACCGCGAGCGCTCGCGCACCACCTTCATGGGCGAATGGACGCGCTCTGGCGACAAGTACATGCAGGATGAGGACGGCTATTACGTTTATTGCGGGCGCAACGACGACATGCTGAAGGTGTCCGGCCTCTACGTTTCGCCGTTCGAGGTCGAGGGTGCGCTGCAAACGCATGCGGACGTGCTCGAATGCGCGGTGGTGGCCTGGCTGGACGGCGACGGCCTGATCAAGCCGAAGGCCTTCATCGTGCTGAAGGATCATGGCAAGGCCTGCGATGCACTCGCCCGTGCGATGCAGGATCACGTCAAGGCGATGCTCGCACCGTTCAAATATCCGCGGTGGATCGAGTTCCGCACGGAGCTGCCGAAAACAGCCACCGGGAAGATCCAGCGCTTCAGGCTGCGTGCGGAAGCGGCAGAAAGCAGATGAATTCGCGGTCACTGTGCCGATCTTAACCGCAGCGGAATGTCGCGCGCCGACAGGGCTTCCTGTAACCGGAACAGTTCAATAGAGTGAAAGGCAGCTCAAGCGGGCGGCCGAAAATAACGGAGGAACTGCAGGATGAAAAAAACGCTTATCGCTGCCGGCGCGGTGCTCGCGCTCGCAACCGGGCCGGTTGTCGCCCAGGACAAGGACAAGCCCATCAAGATCGGCTTTGTGTCGACATTCAGCGGCCCGACCGCGGTGATCGGCAATGACATGCGCAATTCGTTCGAGTTGGCGCTCGATCACATGGGCCGCAAGATCGGCGGCCGCCCCGTCGAAGTGATCTACGAAGACGACATGCAGAAGCCGGATATCGGCAAGCAGAAGACCGAGAAGCTGATCCAGTCCGACAAGGTCGATTTCCTCGCCGGCTTTATCTGGTCGAACGTGCTGCTGGCCTCGCTGAAGCCGGCGGTGGATTCGCAGACCTTCATCATCAGCGCCAATGCCGGCCCTTCTCAGATCGCCGGTGAACTGTGCTCGCCGTTCTTCTTCTCGACCTCGTGGCAGAACGATCAGACGCCACAGGCCGTCGGCGAATACATGAACCA
>CAZXJZ010000109.1:0-15385 GCA_964641065.1 uncultured Hyphomicrobiales bacterium
CGATCTGGCCGAACACGGCCTACGAGGACGGCTGCGGCATCAACTCGCTGACCGGCGCGGATTCGATCGCGCCCTATGGCGGCGCCGCGTTCCACGACAACAAGGTGTGGGTTCGTTTGTCGCAGGCCTGATTTGAGGCGCATCAAGCCGCCAGTTGAGACGCGGAAGCACATGCTGCGTCGGGCGGACGCGGTACGACGCAAGCGCGCATGATTGCATTTGCGCAAATGTCTAGTCGACTTGTCGGTCGCCGGTTTCCGAAGTTTCAGCGAGACAGAGTCACGTGTCTTGCTTCAGCCGCATTTTCCGCGTTCGATTGCCACGCAATCTGACTTTGGTTCCTTCGCTTCCCGCTCCGCCTCGTCGCGACGTGATCGCTCGGATTCCCCAAAAGATTAGGTTGTGGCGCCGATGCGAAGGCGATGCGGGCGTCATCTTTGACTGACAGACCAGGAGACAGACGATGCCGAAGGGTACCGTCAAATGGTTCAACCCGACCAAAGGCTACGGGTTCATCCAGCCGAGTGGCGGCGACAAGGACGTGTTCGTGCACATTTCGGCTGTCGAGCGGGCAGGGCTCTCGACCCTGAACGAGGGACAGACCGTGGAGTTCGAACTCGTCACAAACCGCGGCAAGGCGTCCGCGGAAAATCTGAAGGTGGGTTAGTCTATCCGAAACGTGAGACGCTCTCGCCGACCTGTTGTGAAGCCCCGGGCCGTCCCCCGGGGTTTTTTAATGCGCCGTGATATGACCCGGTAGGTACGCCGCGTCGTCTGCATCGACCGGACCGTCGACCACGCACTCACCGCCGACCACGCGCACGCGATTCGCTGCCACGAGCTTCAGCGCCAGCGGATAGATCCGATGCTCGACGCTCAGAACGCGCGCGGCGAGCGTCGCTTCCGTCTCATCCGGCAGCACCGGAACTGCGCCCTGCGCGATGACGGGACCTGAATCCATTTCCGGCACGACAAAGTGGACGGTGGCGCCGTGCTCCGTCACACCGGCCTCGATGGCGCGCCGATGCGTATCAAGTCCCTTGAAGGCTGGCAGCAGCGCCGGATGGATATTCAGCATCCGGTTCGGCCATTGGCCGACGAACCACGCCGTCAGTAGCCGCATGAAGCCGGCGAGGCAGACGATCTCGATGCGGTGCTGCAGCAGCACGTCCTGCAAGGCGCGCTCGAAGGCTTCCCGGTCCTTGCGGTAACGCGTGTGATCGACCACCGCGGTCGCGATGCCGGCGTCCGCCGCGCGCTGAAGTCCGGCCGCGTCCGGCCGGTTCGAAACGACGAGGTCGATCTGCGCGGGATAATTTTCGTCGCGGGCCGCTTCGATCAGCGCAGTCATGTTGGAGCCGCGACCCGAGATGAGAATGGCGGTCCGCTTGCGATCCATGGAGTTCTACAGCGACAGGTCGAGCGTGCCGCGATAGCTCACGCGCTCGCCGCCATCGGCCGGCACCACGTCTCCGATCCGCATCGCCCGCTCACCCTGGTCGCGCAAAACCGAAAGCACCGCATCGGCCTTGTCCGACGCAACGATCGCGATCATGCCGATCCCGCAATTGAATGTGCGCAGCATTTCCGGCACGGCGACGTTCCCGGTCTGCGCCAGCCAGCGGAAGACCGGCAGGGCTTCGACGGCTGACAGATCGACGGTCACGCCCAGCGATTTCGGCAGGGCGCGCGGGATGTTGTCGGTAAATCCGCCGCCGGTGATATGCGCCAGCGCCTTCACCGCACCGGTCTGCCGGATCGCGGCAAGGCATGACTTCACGTAGAGCCGTGTCGGCGTCAGCAGCGCTTCGCCAAGACCCTTGCCCGGCTCGAACGGCGCCGGCGCTTCGAAGCCGAGGCCGGACCGCTCCACGATCTTGCGCACCAGGGAGAAGCCGTTGGAGTGGACACCCGACGAGGCGATCCCGACCAGGACATCGCCCGCGGCAACATCGGCGCGCGGCAGGATCGTTCCGCGCTCAGCCGCCCCGACCGCAAATCCGGCAAGATCGTAATCGCCGGGTTGATACAGTCCCGGCATCTCGGCGGTCTCCCCGCCGATCAGCGCACAGCCGGACAGCCGGCAGCCTTCCGCTATACCGGACACCACCTGCGCCCCGGTCTCGGGATCGAGCTTGGAGCAGGCGAAGTAATCGAGAAAGAACAGGGGTTCGGCGCCCTGGACGACCAAGTCATTGACCGACATCGCGACCAGATCGATCCCAATCGTGTCGTGCCGGCCGGTCTCGATCGCGATCTTGACCTTGGTGCCGACGCCGTCCGTTGCAGCGATGAGAACCGGATCCTTGAACCCGGCCCGGGCGAGATCGAACAGCCCGCCGAAGCCGCCGATTTCGGCATCTGCTCCCGGACGCGCGGTGGCGCGGACAAGCGGCTTGATCAGGTCCACCATCCGGTTCCCGGCATCGATATCGACCCCGGCATCGCCATAGGTCAAACCGCGTTTCTCGCCGGACATGATGACTGAGCCCTCGTCACGCCGTTGCGGCGCGTCTGGCCGCGTGGTAGCGCGGAAATCGCATTAGGTGCAATGCCTTGTGCACGGTTATACTCTATTGGCTGGCCGGCAGAACCGGCCGATTCTGCCGGGACTTTTACACCTTGAATCTGCCCAATCTGATTACCACCGCGCGCATTCTCTGCGTGCCCCTGATCGTATGGGCGATCACGGCCGGTCACATGTTGCCGGCCTTTCTGCTGTTTCTGGTGGCCGGGATCAGCGACGCGGTGGACGGTTTCCTCGCCAAGCGCTTCAACATGGCGACCGAGCTCGGGGCGCTTCTGGACCCGATCGCCGACAAGGCGCTGATCGTGTCGATCTACGTGGCGCTCGGCTTTACCGAGGCGGTGCCCCGCTGGCTGGTGATTCTGGTGGTGTCCCGGGACATCCTGATCGTGGGCGGCTTCCTGGTCGCGATGCTGATGGCCCGGCCGATGCCGGTCCGGCCGCATCCGGTGTCGAAGCTGAATACGGTGGCGCAGATCGTGCTGGCGGGCACGGTCCTGGGGTCGCTCGGGCTGAATTTCGACGCCGGCTGGGCCTTGCCCGCGCTGATCGGGCTTGTCACGATCTTGACCTTGCTTTCGATCGGCTTCTATGTCGCGGAATGGATCCGCCATTTCGGCACCAACGGGGCCGCGCATTAGCGGACAGGGCAGGGACGGCAATCGTATGAACACCATGACGACGGGTCCGGCCGATGGTCCGCCGCTACCGGTCACGCCGCTATCGTTGCGCCGCCAGCTCATCTTCTGGACCGGCGCGCTGGTGGTTTTCGTCGCGCTGCTGTGGCTGCTCGGCGACGTGCTGCTGCCGTTCGTGGCCGGCATGGTGCTCGCCTATCTGCTCGATCCGATCGTACGCAAGCTCCAGAAACTGGGGCTAAGCCGGCCGATCGCGTCGGTCCTGATCGTGGTGATCGCGATCGCGGTGATCGCGTTTGCGCTGATCACGCTGCTGCCGCTCCTCGGGGAGCAGATATCGGGCTTTATTCAGCGCCTGCCGGAATATGTCGAGCGCATCCGTCAGTTGATCCAGGAGCAAAGCAACGGCTGGCTGGGCCAGGTGATCGGCGAGCGGCTGCCCGATGCGGAAAAGCAATTGGGCGGCGTGGCCGCCGGCGCCGCGGGCTGGGCCGCGGGTTTTCTTGGATCGCTGGCGTCGGGCGGGAAGGCGCTGATTTCCGTCCTGTCCATTTTCGTGATCGCGCCGATCGTCGCCTTCTATCTCCTGCTCGACTGGGAGCGGATGATCGAGGCCGTCGATTCATGGGTGCCGGTGCCCTATCGCGAGACCGTGCGCGGCCTCGCGCGCGAAATGAATGCGGCTATTTCGGGCTTCGTTCGCGGCCAGGCGATCGTGTGCCTGATCCTCGGCACCTTCTATTCCATCGCACTGATCGCGATCGGGCTTCACTTCGGATTGCTCGTCGGTATCGTCGCGGCGGTGCTCGGTTTCGCGCCCTATGTCGGCACCATCACCGGCTTCATGCTGGCGGTCGGCATTGCCATCGCGCAGTTCTGGCCGGACTGGACCATGCCGGCGCTCGCTGCCGCCATCTTCCTCACCGGGCAGTTCGTCGAGGGCAACATCCTGCAGCCGTTCCTTGTCGGCAAGGAGGTCGGATTGCATCCGGTCTGGCTGATGTTCGCGCTACTCGCCTTCGCCTATCTGTTCGGCTTTGTCGGATTGCTGGTGGCGGTGCCGACCGCGGCTGCGATCGGCGTGCTGGTGCGCTTCCTGCTGCGCCAATATCTTGCCAGCTCTTATTACACGGGCGGCCAGCCGGGCTGAGATGGCGTCTCCGCCGCGGCAGCTTGCCCTTGCGCTCGATCACGCCGAGAAGCTGTCGCGTGAGGATTTTCTGCCGGGGCCGTCGAACGAGGCGGCATTGTCCATGGTCGAGCGCTGGCCGGACTGGCCGTCGCATACGATCGCGATAACCGGCCCCGAGGGCAGCGGCAAAAGCCACCTCGCATCGATCTGGGCACAGAATTCCGGCGCACGGGTGCTGTCGGCCCGCGCCCTGAACACCGCGATGCTACCTGAGGCGCTGACGACCGGTGCGCTGGTCCTCGAGAATTGCGGCGAAGGTGCGCTCGACGAGCGCGCGTTTTTTCATCTGCTCAATCTGGTGCGCGAGCAGGAGGCCCATCTTCTCCTGACCGCACGATCGGCTCCGGTGCTGTGGGGCGTGGCGCTGCCTGATCTGGAATCGCGGCTACGCGCGGTGCCAGCCATCGCCCTGTCGATGCCCGACGATGCGCTGCTGCGTGCGGTGACGGTGAAGCTGTTCGCGGACCGGCAGCTTGCGGTCGACGAAAATCTGGTGGCGTACCTGCTGGCCCGGGTTGGCCGGTCTTTCGCGGCGTTGCAGGAGGCGGTCCGGACGCTCGACCGCGAAGCACTGCAACGCAAAAGACCGGTGAACCGTGCACTGGCCTCCGAATTGTTTCGGGACGGCCCGGCGTAAAGCGTCGGTTCGGACTTGTCCCGCCGGGGATTGAGGTCAATTCTCCGGTGTCCGTCACGGGCTGGTCACGAATTTGTCGTACGGTCTGACTTTCTGGAACAATACCATGCAAGATCGTGCCGAAGCCGTTGTTTCAAAAGAAGAAAGTCCGGGGGCTGGGCGGTCCCAGGAGACCCGTCAGCCGAGCCTGATGGACAGCCCGGAACGCTTCATCAACCGCGAATTATCGTGGCTGCATTTCAACCGGCGGGTTCTCGACGAGTCCGCGAACCCGAACCATCCGCTGCTGGAGAGGCTGCGGTTTCTGTCGATCTCCGCGAACAATCTCGACGAATTCTTCATGGTGCGCGTGGCCGCGCTAAAGGGTCAGGTGCGCGAAGGCGTCACCGATCGTTCCCCCGACGGATTGACGCCGTCCGAGCAATTGGCCCGGATTGCCGAAGTGGTCGCGGTGCTGGCGAGTGACCAGCAGGCGCGGTGGCGCGAACTTCGCGCTGCGCTTGGCACGAACGATATCGTCATTGTCGACGCGCAAGGCGTGACCAAGCAGGAACATGACTGGCTGGAAGAGCAATTCCTGTCCGCCATTTTTCCGGTGCTGACGCCGCTCGCCATCGATCCGGCGCATCCGTTTCCGTTCATTCCCAATCTGGGCTTCACGCTGGCGCTGCAATTGTCGCGCATCAGCGACGGCAAGGCGATGAATGCGCTCATCCGCGTGCCGCACAAGATCGAACGCTTCGTGCATCTGCCGCGCGGCGCCGACGGCGCGCGTCGCCTGATCATGCTCGAACAGGTCGCGTGCCTGTATATCGGCCAGTTGTTCCCCGGCTATGCCATGAACGGAGTCGGCGCCTTCCGGGTGATCCGCGATTCCGAAATCGAAATCGAGGAAGAATCCGAAGATCTGGTTCGCTCGTTCGAGAGCGTGCTGAAGCGGCGCCGCCGCGGTTCGGTGATCCGCCTTGAACTCGAACAGGCGATGCCGGAAGACCTCCGCCGGTTCGTGCGACGGGCGATGGCGGTGAGTGAAGACGAAACCTTCCTGGTCGACGGCATGCTTGCGCTCAACGACCTGAAGGAAGTGGTGTCGATCGATCGTCCCGACCTTTTGTTCGCGCCCTACAATCCCCGCTTTCCGGAACGCATTCGCGATCATGGCGGCGACTGCTTCGCGGCGATCCGCCAGAAGGACTTCGTGGTCCAGCATCCGTATGAATCGTTCGACGTCGTGGTGCAGTTCCTGCAGCAGGCGGCGCGCGATCCGGACGTGATCGCGATCAAGCAGACGCTGTACCGGACCTCGGCGGAATCGCCGATCGTCAAGGCGCTGGCGGAAGCGGCGGAAGCCGGAAAGTCCGTCACCGCGCTGGTCGAACTGAAGGCGCGTTTCGACGAAGAGGCCAATATCCGCTGGGCGCGCGATCTCGAACGCGCGGGCGTGCAGGTGGTGTTCGGATTCATCGAGCTGAAGACACACGGCAAACTGTCGCTCGTGGTGCGTCGCGAGAGCGGCAAGCTTGCGACCTATGTTCACGTTGCGACCGGCAATTATCATCCGATCACCGCGCGCATTTACACCGACCTGTCCTATTTCACCGATGACCCGGTGATCGCGCGCGACGCCGGGCGCATCTTCAACTTCATCACCGGTTACGCCGAGCCGGCCGAACTCGAAGTGATGGCGGTGTCGCCGGTGTCACTGCGCAAGCGGCTGGTCGAACACATCGATGCCGAGATCGAGCATGCCAAGGCTGGGCGGCCCGCGGCGATCTGGCTGAAAATGAACTCGCTGGTCGATCCGGGGATTATTGACAAGCTGTATCAGGCCTCGCAGGCCGGAGTTTCCATCGACATCGTGGTCCGTGGCATTTGCTGCCTGCGGCCGGAACTTCCGGGCCTCTCGGACAATATCCGGGTCAAGTCGATCGTCGGCCGGTTCCTCGAACATTCGCGCATCTATTGCTTCGGCGCCGGACACGGCCTGCCGCATCCGAAGGCGGTCGTTTACATCTCGTCGGCCGACATGATGCCGCGCAATCTGGACCGCCGGGTCGAGGTTTTGTGCCCGATTACCAATCCGACCGTCCACGAGCAGGTGCTCGACCAGATCATGGTGGTTAATTTCAACGATAACGAACAAAGCTGGAAAGTCTTGCCTGACGGCACCGCAACCCGCATAAGGCCCGCGAAAGGCGAGGAGCCTTTCAACGCGCAGAATTACTTCATGACCAATCCGAGCCTGTCGGGACGTGGGAAATCGCTCAAAGAATCAACGCCGCGCCGCCTCAGCCGCCGTCAGGACCGCAGATAGCGGGCGCATCGATTCAATCGGCACCAAGAGCCGCAAAACCGGGCGCAAACCGTCAGGATCAAGTGTCGGGAAAGCGATGCCGCCGGAGGCAGCGCAGGGCCGCCTCGATCACGGGCCTGCGGTGGCAGTCATCGATATCGGTTCCAACTCGGTGCGCCTCGTGGTCTATGAGGGCCAGACGCGCAGTCCGACGCCGATTTTCAACGAGAAGGTCCTCGCCGGGCTCGGCCGCGAAGTTCAGTCCACCGGTCTTCTCGCGCCCGACGCCGTGACCGAGGCTTTGCTGGCGCTGCGGCGCTTCCGCGCGCTGTGCGACAACCTTCAGGTCGGCCACGTCTTCGGTATTGCGACCGCCGCCTGCCGGGACGCAGAGAACGGACCCGCCTTCATTGCGGAGGCGCAGCGCATCTGCCGGGTCAAGATCGATGTTCTGTCCGGCCGCCGCGAAGCGGAACTGGCCGCGCTCGGTGTGGTGTCCGGCATTTATGAGCCGGATGGAATTGCCGGCGATCTTGGCGGCGGATCGCTGGAACTCATCGATGTGCGTGGCAGCAAGATACGGCGCGGCGTCACCGTTCCGCTGGGCGGTCTGACGCTGAAAGATGCCGCCGACCAGTCGCTGAAGCGCGCCGACCGGATTGCCGACAAGGAATTGTCGGATGTGCCGTTCCTGAAGGCGGGCAAGGGCCGCACTTTCTACGCCGTCGGGGGTGCCTGGCGCTCGCTGGCAAGTCTGCACATGGCGCAAACCGGTTATCCGCTCCACGTCATGCATGGCTATACGCTGCAGGCGCGCGAGGCGCTCGAATTCTGCGAGCTGGTTAAGCGCGTCGATCCCGAGACGCTGTCGAATATCGAAGTGGTATCGGCGGCGCGCCGTCCGCTCCTGGGCTACGCCGCGGTGGTACTCGGCCGGCTGATCCGCAAGATCCGGCCTGAGACCGTGGTGATCTCGGCGCTCGGCGTGCGCGAGGGGCTGCTTTATTCGATGCTGAGCGAGCGCGAACGCAAGAAGGATGCGCTGATCGCCGCCGCCCGAAATCTCAATCTGCTGCGTTCCCGCTCGCCGCAGCATGGCGAGCAACTGGTCGACTGGACCGACCGCCTGATGGATTCGAGCGGCATCGACGAGAGTGCTGCGGAACGAAGATTGCGCCATGCCGCGTGCCTGGTGGCGGATGTGGGATGGCGGACCCATCCGGACTATCGCGGCGAACAGTCGCTGAACTTGATCGCGCATGCCGATTTCGTGTCGCTCGACCATGCCGGCCGCGCCTATCTAGCGCTGGCGGTCTATTTTCGGCATGTCGGGGTCACGCATGACGACGATCTGTCGCCGCGGCTGCGCGAACTTGCGTCGACACGCATGCTGGATCGCGCGCGCATCCTGGGCGCGGCCATGCGCGTCGCCTACATGGTGTCGGCATCGATGCCGGGGGTGCTGCCCAAGACTCCGCTCCGCGTCGAGCGCGGCAAGCTGGTGCTCCGCCTGCCCGGCGCGCAGGCGGCGCTGAACGGCGAGCGCGTCATGAACCGCATGCGAACTCTGGCGCGGCTGATCGGACGCGAAGCGGTTGTGATGGAGGAATAGGGCGGCGTCAGGCCAGGTGAAACTCGACGGCAACCTGGCCGCTGCCGCTCGAAGGGAAATACTCGCAGAGTTGTTCGGCCTTGCCCTTGAACCCGTCCCAGCCGAGCGCGCCGAACAGCATCACGGTATCGACCATCAGCGCTTCACCGCTGCACTTGCGGGTATAATCCGGAAGCATCGCACAGAATTCCGCGAACCGTCCCTCGCGCCATAATTCCAGAACGCGCAGATCCATTTGCCGGTTGAACTCGGTCGAGATCCTGTTCCAGGCGTCCGGTCCGAGCTTGGAATTTTCGAACAGCTGATGCGACAGCGAGCCGCTCGCTAGGATCGCGGCCTTGTGGCCGGAGCGCGTGATGGCACGATGCACGGCGGCACCGAACCGGCGGAGGCGAAGACCGGAGAGGCGATCGGCACCACCGACATGGCTTTGTCGCCATTCATGTAATGCATCGGGACGATGGTGCCGTATTCCACCGGCATGGTCTTGACCCGATGCGCCAGCGCGAGCGGCCCGTCCTTTGCGGTCTCCTCGGCAATGAGATCGGCCAGATCGGAATTGCCCGGGAAGTCGTAGGTGACGTCGTTGATCATGTGCGGCGCTTCGGGGCTCGTATAGGTGCCGCGATGCCAGGCATTGGCGTTGATGTGGAAGCCGAAATTCGAAATCCAGTGGGTGTCGAAGACGACGAAGGTATCGGCGCCGCGCTCCCGCGCGCGCTGGCCGATCAGCTTCAGGGCGTTGATCGGGCCGTCGCGCGTGCCTTTCAGCGGTTCGATATGCTCGGACAGCATGAGCGAGGGCACATGCGTGATCTTGGCAGCCAGAACCAGTTCGCCCATGTGGCGGCGCTCCCCGAAGGCAAATTTCGCGGGAGCTTAGGAAGCGTGGTCGCCCACACTCTTGCGCTAGGTCAAAGGCAGACGATGAGAACGCGGTGGGCCGCGTTCAGGACGAAGTGCTGGCTTTGTCCGCAACCTGCGTGAGGAAAAAAACGAATTCCTCCGCGGCCTCCTCGAGCGCGGTGTACCGGCCGGATTTGCCGCCGTGGCCGGCCCCCATATTGGTCTTGAGCAGGAGGATATTGTCGTCGGTCCGGGTGGCACGAAGCTTCGCCACCCACTTGGCCGGCTCCCAATAGGTGACGCGCGGATCGTTCAGTCCGGCGGTGACCAGCATGGCCGGGCAGGCTTGCGCGCGCACATTGTCGTACGGACTGTAGCTGAGAATGTACTCGAACGCCGCCTTGTCGGTGATCGGGTTGCCCCATTCCGACCATTCGCCGGGGGTGAGCGGCAGCGTGTCGTCGAGCATGGTGTTCAGCACGTCGACGAACGGCACATGCGCGGCAATGGCGCCGTAGAGCTCCGGCGCTTCGTTGACGATCGCGCCCATCAATTCGCCGCCCGCCGAGCCGCCGGCTGCGGTGACGCGCCCCTCCGAGGCGAAGCCCTGGGCCACCAGATAGCGGGTCACGTCGACGAAGTCGTTGAAGGTATTGGTGCGCTTGAACAGCTTGCCGTCGAGATACCACTGGTATCCGAGATCGTCGCCGCCGCGGATATGCGCGATCGCGCAGGCAAAGCCGCGATCGAGCAGCGACAGCCGGTTGGTCGAGAAGCCGGGCGGAATGGCATGTCCGTACGCGCCATAGCCATAGACATGCAGGCGGCCCTTGCCGTTCTTTATGAAGTCGCGGCGATAGACCACCGACACCGGCACCATGACGCCATCGCGGGCGGGCGCCACCAGCCGCTCGGTGACATATTGAGACGCGTCGTACCCGCTCGGGATTTCGCGGACCTTCAATGTCTCCAGCCGGCCATCGGCGAGGTGATAGTCATAGACCGTGTTGGGCGTGACCATGGATTGATAATTGAGGCGCAGCCGGTCGACCTCGTATTCGCGATTGCCGCCGAGGCCGGCGACATAGCTCGCTTCCGGGAAGCCGACGTAATGCTCGGCGCCGTCGGCATAGTCGCGCAGCCGGATTTGCGACAGGCCGTCGATGCGCTCCTCGATCACCATCAGATTGCGGAACGTGGTGAGACCGAGGATGTAGTGGCGGTCGCTGCCGGCAATGATCTCGCTCCATTGCCCAGGAGCGGAAACCGGCGCGGTGACCACGCGGAAGTTCAGATGGTTGTCGTTTGTGCGGATGTAGAGGACGCCTTCGCGCTCATCGAGATCGTAAAGGCGGTCAGTGACGCGCGGCGAGACCAGCATGGGCTCCGAAGAGAAGTCGGCAAGCGGGACGAGATAGATTTCGTTGGTGGCGTGATCGCCCGTGGAGAACGTCGCGAAGCGCCGCGATTGCGTGCGGCCGAGACTCACGCCGAATTTCGGATCGTGCTCGCGATAGATTTCCCGGTCGGCGCTCTGCGGATCGCCGAGGCGGTGGTGCCACACCGCTTTCGACCGCCAGTTCTCGTCCGCATCGGTGTACAGGAAGCTCTTCGAATCCGCAGCCCAGATCAGCCCGTAGCGCCAGTTCTCGATCACGTCAGGCAGGTCGGCGCCGGTCGCAAGCTCTCGCACCTTGAGCACGAAACGCTCCGACCCGTCGGTGTCGACCGCATAGGCCAGGAGCCGCCCGTCCGGGCTGACCGCATGACCGCCCAGCCGGAAATAATCGTGGCCGGCAGCCAGTTCGGGTTCGTCGAGGATGACATCGTCACGACCACTGGTGGTGCTGCGGCGATACCATTTCGGATATTCGGCGCCGGCGTCGTAGGCGTACCAGTAAAGCCAGTCGCCATCCTTTTGCGGCACGCTCGAATCGTCGTCCTTGATGCGCCCCTTCATCTCCGCGACGATGGTGTCGAGCAGGGCGCGATGCGGTGTCATCGCGGCTTCGAAGTACGCGTTCTCCGCATTGAGATAGCCGAGAATGTCGGCGTCTTTGACCTCGGGATAACCGGGGTCGCGGAACCAGGCATAGGGATCTTCGACGGTGATGCCGTGGTGGGTGACGGCGTGCGGCACGCGCTTGGCGACGGGGGGCGTATTGGTCATCTGATTTGCGCCTGTCGCTACCGCTCGATCGCCGAGACTCGACCCTTCTCGATCGCGAGCGCAAGCTTGCCTGACTTCAGCGCCAGCGCCTTCTCCCCGAACAATTCCCGGCGCCAGCCGCGCAGCGCCGGAATATCGGCGTGATCGTCGCCTGCGATGCGTTCGAGATCGTCGACGGTCGCGATCACCTTGGCGGCAACGGCGTGTTTCTCGGCGGTCATGCGCAGCAGGACCTTGAGCAATTCGACGATTGCCGAGCCGTTCTGCATCGGCTTGACCCGCTCGATCGACGGCAGCGTCTTCGGATCGCGCTCGAGTCCGCGCTTCACCACGTCCGGGATTTCGAGGCCCCAGCGCGAGCGTTCGAAGCCCTTCGGCAGGGAGCGGAGCGAGGACAGCCGCTCGATCGTGGTCGGCGCCTGGATCGCAATGTCGGCGACGAGATCGTCCTTCAGCACGCGGCCGCGCGGCACGTCGCGCGCCTTGGCTTCGCGTTCACGCCAGGCCGCCACCTCGATCAGCACCGCCAGCTCCTTCGGCTTGCGCACCCGGGTGCGCAGCCGCTGCCAGGCGTTGTCCGGATCCATGCGGTAGGTCTCGGGCGAGGTCAGGACGCTCATCTCCTCGCTCAGCCATTCGGTGCGACCGCGTTTTTCGAGGTCGCCCTTGAGCTTGCGATAGACGTCGCGCAAATGGGTCACGTCGGAGATGGCGTATTCGACCTGCGACTTGCTCAACGGGCGGCGGGTCCAGTCGGTGAAGCGTGAGGATTTGTCCAGGGTATCGCCGGTGATGCGCTGCACCAACTGGTCGTAGGAAACGGAATCGCCGTGACCCAGCACCATGGCGGCGATCTGGGTATCGAAGATCGGATTGGGGATCAGGTTGGCGCGATGCCAGACGATTTCGATATCCTGGCGGGCGGCGTGGAAAACCTTCACCACCTTCTCGTTGCCCATCAGGTCGAAGAATGGCTGCAGGTCGATGCCGGGCGCCAGCGCATCCACCACCACAGCTTCGTCCGAACTCGCAAGCTGCGCGACGCAGAGCTGCGGGTAATAGGTCGACTCGCGCAGGAATTCGGTGTCGACGGTGACAAAGGGATGCGCTGCGAGGCGTTCGCAGGCATCGATGAGATCATTGGTGGTTGTAATCAAATCCATGGTGCGTGGATCAACCTCGCACGCGTGGCATCATGATGAATTCCCAGGGGCTCGGCATGGCCTGGACCGGCATGTCGATCAGGGTCGGGCCGCCTCTGCGCTTGAATCCGCGTTTGAGCGCGGCGCGCAACTCCGCCGGTGTCTCGACGCGTTCCGCTGCTGCGCCGAAGGCCTCGGCGAATTTCACGAAATCCGGATTGGTCAAGTCGCTGGCGATGGTGCGCCCGCCATACCATTCCTGCTGGATCAGTTTCACGTTCCCGAACGACTTGTTGTTGAACACGACGCTGACCAGCGGAATCTTGTGGCGCACCGCCGAGGCCATCTCGTTTGCGGTGTAGAGAAAGCCGCCGTCGCCGGAAATCGACAGCACCGGCCTGTCGCGCATCGCGTCCTGGACGCCGAGCGCGGTGGCAAATCCCCAGCCGAGATTGTCCTGATAGCCCGGCGAGATGAAGGTGCGGGGCTTGTAGACCGGCATCGCAAGTCTTGCGGCAAAGCCGATCTGCGTCACTTCGTCGACGAAAATGCCGTCCTCCGGCAATTCGGCGCGGATCGCGTCGAGAATGGCCATCTGCGGCACCAGCTTTGCCATGCGCTTGGCAAGCCTGGCCTGGCGCTCTTCCATTTCCGCCTTGCGAGACTTCCGCTTGGAATTGTGTGCGGGCAGGGCGGCGAGCAATTTGCGCAGCGCCGGTGCGGAGTCGCCCAGCAGTGCGACATCGGGTTTGCCGGCGCGCTCGGGCTCGTCCGGATCGGCCTCGACCCGGATCACCTTCAGGTCCTTGTCCGAACCCCAGACGGTCAGCTGCTGGAGCAGGCGGGTGCCGATCCCGATCACCACGTCGACCTCGCGCCACATGTCGTGCGCCATCGGCAGGGTGATCGAGAGCGGATCGCGACTGTCGAGGATGCCGCGTCCGCGCCGATAGCCCAGCACCGGCGCCTGCAGCATGGCCGACAGGCGCTGCACCTCCTTGGAGGCCTCCTGCGCGCCGCCGCCGCAGACGATCATCGGGTTTTTCGCCGCTCCCAGGAGCTTGGCCGCAGCAGTGATGGCATCGTCGTCGATCGGCGGTTCGAAGGCTGCAAGCGGGGCATGGTCAAGCACAGGCTCGCTGCGGCCCCAGACATCCATCGCGCATTCCAGCGCGGCCGGACCCGGCCGATCCGCAAACATGGACTGGACCGCTTGAGCGACCATGCGCGGGGCATCGGCGGCGCGGGGAATGCGGGCTGAATGGTCCACCAGCCGTTCGATAATTCCGGCCTGGTCGCGGATTTCGTGCAACTGGCCGAGATCGCGGCGGATGGTGCTCTGCGGGATCTGGCCGATCAGGGCCAGCACCGGGGCATTCATCGAATAGGCGGTCAGAAGCGCCGCCCCGGTATTCAGCAGCCCCGGTCCCGGGACCACGCAATAGGTCTGCGGCTTGCCGGTCGCGAGCGCCGCGCCCAGCGCCATATAGGCGCAACCCTGCTCATGGCGGGTATGAACCACCCGCACCCGGTTTCCGGCCTTGTAGAGGGCGTCGAAGAAATGGTCGTTATGGACCCCCGGCAGCGCGTAAACGGTATCGATCCCGTGTCCGAGCAAGGCATTGACCACGGCCTGCCCGGTGGTCATTCGGACGGCCTGAGCGCTGGACTTGCCGTTCGCGGCGGCCTTTTTCGATTGTTTTGGCATTGATTCCGTCAACGATGTTTCCACCCCCAGAATGCAGATCGAGGCGGCTCTGTCGAGGCATTCCCTTGCCTTGACAAAGCACGACCCCCATGCGCTTTTCCCGCGCTTCCAGCCCACTTTTTACGAATCCGCCCAGCGAAAGACCCGCCATGCATCGTTATCGCTCCCACACCTGCGGTGCTCTCCGCGAGAGCGACATCGGCGCCGACGTGCGACTGTCCGGGTGGGTCCACCGGGTCCGCGACCATGGCGGCGTGCTGTTCATCGATCTGCGCGACCATTACGGGCTGACCCAGGTGGTGGCCGATCCCGACAGCCCTGCCTTCAAGGATGCCGAGAAGCTGCGTTCGGAATGGGTGGTGCGGGTGGACGGCAAGGTCCGCAAGCGCCCGGCCGGGACGGAGAATCCCGACCTGCCCACCGGCATGGTCGAAGTGTTCGCGACCGAGATCGAGGTGCTGGGCCCGGCGGGCGAACTGCCGATGCCGGTGTTCGGCGACCAGGAATATCCGGAGGATATTCGCCTCCGTTACCGCTTCCTCGATCTGCGCCGCGAGCGACTGCACGCCAACATCATGAAGCGCGGCGCGATCATCGATTCGATCCGCAGCCGGATGAAG
>CAZXJZ010000110.1:0-15382 GCA_964641065.1 uncultured Hyphomicrobiales bacterium
AACAGCGCGTTGTAGCGCCAGTCATTCAAACCACGACAGTTCATTCAATAACTGGGCGCGAGGCAGCATGCGCACGTCTGTCGAACACGACTGGAGACGAGCCGATCGCTCCGATGCAACGGTCATGCTTACGGTCACCATCGGCGTTGTCATCGCGGCGGCGCTCGTAAGTCTCGTGTGACACGCAATTTGCATCCACGCTTCAACAGGAGAACACGGATGAAAAGGATTGCCTTGGCCGCCGCGGTCATCGCTTTCGCGGCCAGTACAGCGCTTGCGCAGAAGCTCGATGGTCCCGGAAACGCTAACAAAGACCTGACCAATTGCCCGCCCGCAAGCGCCGGACAAACCACTGGTACTGCATCGGAGGATGCTCAGGCGGTCGAGAAGAGCGCAATCCTTCCGTCAGCCGAGGGACACGAACAATCGGCGGCGCCGACTGTGCAGCGTGACGGGAAGGCGGTCGAGGCCCGAACCGATTGTGCGCAGGATGCCGATCAGCCCAAGCCCAAGGGTTGAGCGCACGCCCAAGGTTGAAGCCGGACCGCCAAGTCGGGACACAGCCTGACAGGGCGCCAGATAACCTGTACCAGTTTGCAACAGCGGGCCGCGGATCGACATCGCCGCGGCCCTTTTGCTGCACTGGCGTCAGTTTTCGGTTTCGTCCACGGCACGAAGCCGTTAGATCCCTCCGCAAGTGTGGAGCAAGCCCGTGCGCCGTGCGGCCGTCGCCATCCTGATGATCCTGGCCGGTTTGGCGGCAGCTTCCGCCGAATCATGGCCGCTGCCGCGCACGTTGTCATTTACCCCCGACTGGGCGTCGGCGCGCGCGACGTTGCCTGTCATCCCAGGCTTGGAGCCGCCCAGCGACCGCCTCGCCGCGGTCACGTCGCTTGCGGCCGAGCGGTTTCCGGCAATCGCGGCCAGTCCGGTCCCGGTTCTCTTGCCCTTTGCCATCGGCGACGACATCCACGATCGCGCCGCCGACGATATCAATCCGGTCGAGAGCTATATGTCGGGCTTCGAACCGACCCGATTTTTTCAGGCGGGACCGACCGGATACGATGCGACCTTCGCGCTGCGCACGCGCGACGTACCGGCGTTTTCCGATATCGACTATCGCGACCCGGTGGTCGTGCAGATTTCGGCATTCAATCTGCTTTACGAATTGCCGGCCGCCAAGGGCGCTGCAATCCAGCCGCCGGGCGACATCGCCAAGGACTTTCCCGGTATCGCCCGGCAGATCCTGGAACACACCCTGCGCTACAGTTTCGAGCGGTTCGGCATTCCCTATGTGGTGTCGATCCAGTGCTTCGACGGGCCCCAGCGGCGTACGCGGCTCTCCTGCCGCAATGCCGATCGCATCGCGCTGCACTTCCTGCGCGCGCTGCGCATGATCGGCGGCAATCCCGTAATGGCCTTCACCACCACGCCACCGCCCGCGGCCGAGCGGCCGGCAACGCGATCCGACACCTTCCATTATCAGCCGGTGGGCAAGCTGGTGACCGGGACAGCAATGCGCGCGCCGGCCGGCAATACCGACCCCACGGTCTACGCTCGCATTCGCTTCCCCGCCGCCGCGGCCCCCGCCTATGTCACCACCCAGGCGTTCCGCCGTCGCAATGGTCTGGTGGTCGCCTGGGCCCCCGCCGCCGTCAGCGACGATGATGGCAAGCCGGACAAGCCTTATGTCTGGCGCGATAATTTCTGCGAGCGGCGCGACTTCGCCGTCGGTCAATGTCCGTCCGGGCGTGGCCATCAGGGCCAGGACATTCTGGGCGTGACCTGTGAGCCGGGGCCCCGCAAACGCGATTGCCCCGCCAATCGCGACGCGGTGGTCGCCGCGCGGGAGGGCATGATCCTGCGCGAATCCTGGAACGACTCATTCTTTCTCGTCACCAATGCGCCGGGCGAGCGGCTGCGTTTCCGACATCTGCACATGCATCCGCGCACGCTTGACGAGGATGGCATCTCCAGCGGGCGGCTGGTGAAGGAGGGCGAGCGGCTCGGCACCATCGGCAATTTCAACCGCCGGCCCGGCATGACCACGACGCATCTGCATTTCGAAATCCAGGTCCCGACCCGCGACGGATACGTGCGGGTCAACCCGTATATGACGCTTGTTGCGGCTTACGAGCATCTGATCGGCGCCCGCGGCAGCGAGGTGAGCGATCCGCACCCGTCCGGCGGCGCCGAAGGCGGCGTCTCGGCGAGCGAAGCTGCGCTCGCAGTGTCGGCCACCGCCGCCGTGCCGGCAAAAATAATGTCCCGCGATGCGCGAAAGAAGCCGCGCACCAAGGCGTTGAGCAGGTCCAAGACCCGGCCCGAGCGGCTGGACGCCCGCAAGCGACGTTAAGGCGCACCCGCCCTGCCAGATCACGCTTGTCCCGCCGGATTGCGGACAAGGTCGCATCCGATAGAATCGGGCATGACCCAGATGCGCGATTCGATGTTCACACGCCGGCGCCTGCTGCAAGGCGCAATCCTGTCATCTGCCGCAGTCGTCCTGCCTGGGGAGCTTTTGGCGCAAAGCGCCGCGCAACCCTTCGAGCAATGGGTCACGGCGTTCCGCGCCAAAGCGCTGGCGCGCGGAATTTCCGGCTCCACTTACGACCGCGTGATGGCCGGCCTGAAACCAGACATGGACGTATTCGCGCTGCAGCGTTCGCAACCGGAATTCAAGGAGCAACTCTGGCAATATCTCAACCGCCGGGTTTCGGAGTGGCGCATCGTCACCGGCCGCGAACGCGCGAAGCAATATGCGCCGTTGTTCGACAGACTGGAAAAGGACTTCGGCGTATCGCGCGTCACGCTGCTTGGGTTGTGGGGCATGGAGACCGCCTATGGCGATCCGGTCGTATTTCAAAATCACATGCGCCCGATCTTCCCGTGCCTTGCCGCACTCGCCTGGGGCGAGCCGCGGCGTCGGACCTATTGGGAAACCGAACTGATCAACGCGCTGCGCATTGTCGAGCGCGGCTGGGGCACGCCATCGGAAATGCGCGGCTCCTGGGCCGGTGCGATGGGGCATACGCAATGGATGCCGGAAGTTTGGCTCAATATCGGCGCCGATTATGACGGCGACGGCCGCCCGTATCCGTTCGGCCGCCCGGACGACGCGCTCGCCGGGACCTGCCGCTATCTAATCCAGCGCGGCAATTACCGGGGCGGCGAACCCTGGGGCTATGAGGTGAAGGGTCCCGCACCCTCGGGGTCGCGCAGCTATGCCGAATGGGAAAAGGCCGGCATCACGCGCGCCGACGGCAAGCCCTTTACCGTGCCTGGCGCACGCGCGCGCGGCTGGGTGCCGGTGGCTGGCGGCCCGAAATTCCTGATCGGCGCCAATTTCGATGCGGTGAAGAGCTACAATCCGTCGATGAATTACGCGCTCGCGATCTGCCACCTCGGCGATTGCGTGATGGGTGCAGATCCTTCTTTTGTACAGCCCTTTCCGAACAGCGAACGGGCGCCGACGCTTGCCGAGGTGCAGGAAATTCAGACGAGGCTCACGCGGCTTGGCTTCGATACCGGCGGCACCGACGGGCGCGTCGGACTACAGACCATGCGCGCGGTGGCGAATTTCCAGCGCAAGGTCAACATGCAGCCGGATGGTTATGCCGGCGTGAAATTGCTCGCCCGGTTAAGACAGGCCGGTTAGCGCGCAGTGAGAAACGACGCCGACATTTAACGCATATTGGCGGATGACGGTATCCGCGACGAGATGAGATTGACGCCGCGCGACGTGATCCACTCCGTCAGGAATGCGACGAACGCCCTCACCTTCAGCGGCGTTTCCGGCACCCGCGGATAGACCGCGATCAACGGACGCGCTGCCACACGGTGGCGTGGAAACAGCGGCACCAGATTTCCGGAGGCGATATCGTCGGCGACGACGTAACGCGGCAGCAACGCCGCCCCGAGGCCGGCGATCACCGCCTTGCGCAGGGCAAGAGCGCTGTTCGATGAAAAGACCCCCGTCACCTTAACGGTCGAAGCGCCGCGCGGCCCCTCAAAGCGCCAGAGCCGGTCGTTCGGCAGCGCAGTCTCGTGCAGCAGACAGGGAAACCGCGCCAGATCGACAGGCGCAGTCGGCCGTCCCTCCCGGATCAGGAGCGACGGCGCCGCACAGACCAGCCAGTCCATGGGGGCGATCGGCGCTTCGACCAGCGACGCATTCCGTGCCGGCGAAAATTGCAGCACCAGATCGAACCCGCGCTTGCCGAAATCGCTCGGCTGAAACGATACATTCTCCAGAATGACCTGCACATGCAGCTTTGGCTGGATGCGCGCGAAGGCAATGATCGCATCGGCGAGATGCAGTGCGCCGAACGATTTCGGCGCCGCGATGCGCAACGTTCCGGACGGCTCAGCCGGTGTCTCGATCAACGCCCGTTCCTGCCCTTCGATGTCGCGAAACAGCCGCTCGCAGAACGCAAGATAGGAGCGGCCCTCGTCGGTCAGACTGAGCGAGCGCGTGGTGCGATGCAGGAGATGAACACCGAGCCGATCCTCAAGCATGGCGACATGGCGCGAGATCAATGCGCGAGAGAGCCCGAGCTGGTTCGCAGCGGTCGTGAAGCTGCCGGACCGGGCCACGCGCACAAACGTTTCCATACAGCGGAAGCGATCCATCGCGATTGTTCACCCACATGCAACAATGACGTTCGCATTTATCGGCTTCTATGAGCGAATGTCAAAGTGCTAGGATGATCCCAACACGGGCACGAAAGCCCGGCTTAACAGGGACGGATACCGTGAGCGCGAGCCGCTTCGACTGGACTTTGCAATGAACAAACGTGCGACGCCGGAAACAGGCGCTGCGCAGGTGGAAACACCAGTGCCCGCGGGCGTTAATGCGCCAGCATTCGGCAGCGATGTTGTCGCCGAGACGCTACGCGACCTCGACATTCCCTATGTCGCGCTCAATCCTGGCGCCAGCTATCGCGGGCTGCACGATTCGCTCGTCAATTATCTTGGCAACGAGCGGCCGCAGATGCTGCTCTGCCTGCATGAGGAAAGCGCCGTCGCAATTGCACAGGGCTATGCCAAGGTGACTGGACGCGCGATGGGTGCGATCGTGCATTCCAATGTCGGGCTGATGCACGCCACCATGGCGATCTTCAATGCCTGGTGCGACCGCATGCCGGTCGTGGTGCTGGGCGCCACCGGCCCGGTCGATGCCGACAAGCGCCGCCCCTGGATCGACTGGATCCATACCGCGCGGGATCAGGGCGCGCTGGTTCGCGGCTATGTCAAATGGGACGACCAGCCCGCCTCCCCCGCCGCCGCGCGCGAGGCGCTGATCCGCGCCGCCAATATCGCCAATGCGCTGCCGCAGGGTCCGGTCTATGTGAATCTCGACGCCGAGATGCAGGAGACAAAGCTTCCCGAGCCGCTGCCGCCGATCGATGTCGCGCGCTACCGCCCGCGCATCGCCACCTCACCCGATCCGGAAGCAGTGAAGGAGGCCGCGGATCGGCTGCGTCAGGCGAAACGTCCCGTCATCCTCGCCGGCCGAGCCTCACGCCGGCGCGACGCATGGGACGCCCGCGTCGCGCTCGCAGAGTCGTTGAATGCCCGCGTCCTGAGCGATCTGAAGATCGGCGCGTCATTCCCGACCGATCATCCGCTGCATCTCGGAGCACCCGGGATGCTGCTCCCCGATGCAGACGGACTTGCCGCGCTCGCCGAGGCCGACGTGATCCTGAGCCTCGACTGGGTCGATCTTGGCGGCGCAATGAAAGCGGCCAAATCCCATGCCGTCGTGATCTCGGCCTCGCTCGACCAGAACATCCACAATGGCTGGAGCATGGATCACCAGGCGCTGCCGCCGATCGACCTGCTGATCGCCGCCGATCCCGACGAGGTCGCGATCGCGCTGTCGCGTGCAATCGGAGCGCCGGCAAAACCCGTAGCCCTTCCTGCCGCCCCACGCGCGATGACAAAGCCCGCTCCGGGCGAAAAGCTCACGGTCGAGGATCTTGCGTTTGCCGTGCGCCACGCCGTCGGAACACGCGATGTGTCCCTCACCCATCTGCCGCTGTCCTGGAACGGCGCGTGGTGGCCGTTCCGCCATCCGCTGGACTTCCTCGGCTCGGATAGCGGCGGGGGCATCGGCGGCGGACCCGGCATCTCGGTCGGTGCCGCCCTTGCGCTGAAAGGCTCGGGGCGGCTGCCGGTCGCGATCTGCGGCGACGGCGATTACCTCATGGGCGTGACCGCACTCTGGACAGCGGCGCATTACCGCATTCCGCTGCTGGTGTTGATCGCCAACAATCGATCGTTCTTCAACGACGAACTGCATCAGGAACGCGTCGCCCGCATGCGCCATCGGCCGGTGGAGAACCGCTGGATCGGGCAGCGCATTTCCGATCCCGATATCGATCTTGCGGCAATGGCACGCGCGCAGGGCGCGGACGGCTTCGGACCTGTGCGGACCGGAAGCGAACTATCTGCGGCGCTGGACGCAGCCATTGCTGCGGTCGAGGGCGGCGCGGTCGCCGTGGTCGATGTTCGTGTCGAACCGGGCTATGCTCCGTCGATGACGGCGATGATGACAAGAAAAGCCGAGTAAAACTCGGAGATCACCTTGGGGAAGAAATGTCTGCTGCACCGGTAACCGCCATCCGCCCCGCCTCCGCGCCATCCGGCGCGGACGGCATCCTTGTCGTCAACGACGTGACCAAGCATTTCCGCACGCCCGATGGCGTGGTGACGGCTGTCGACAAAGTCTCCCTCAGCGTCAGGCAGGGTGAATTCCTGGCCGTGATCGGTCCGTCCGGCTGCGGCAAGTCGACGTTATTCAACGTGGTCGGCGGATTACTCGGCGACTATGAGGGCGAGGTCACCGTCGGCGGCGAACGGATCACCGGTCCGCACGCGTCGGTCGGCATGGTGTTCCAGGAGGAGTCGACCTTTCCCTGGCGCACCGTGATCGAAAACGTCTCGTTCCCGCTCGAGATCGAGGGCATGCCGAAAGCAAAGCGGCACGACAAGGCGCGCCACTTCATCAAGATGGTTGGCCTCGACGGCTTCGAGAACCGTTATCCGAACGAATTGTCGGGCGGCATGCGCCAGCGGGTATCGCTGGCGCGGACACTCGCATCCGAGCCGAAGATTTTATTGATGGACGAGCCCTTCGCTGCGCTCGACGAGCAGACGCGGCTCCTGCTGGGCGACAAGGTGCTGCAGATCCAGCAGGAACTGAAACAGACCACCCTGCTCATCACCCACAACATCACCGAAGCGGTGCAGCTGTCCGACCGCATCCTGGTGATGACCTACCGGCCCGGCAAGATCAAACGCGTGGTCGATATCGACCTGCCACGCCCGCGCACCTCCGAAGTAGTCGGCAGCGATGCCTTCGGCCATTATGTGGCGCAAATCTGGGCTGACCTGCGCGAGGAGGCAAGTCGCGGCATGAGCGACGACGAATCCCGAGCCCGTGCTACCGGGACGCGCCGCAAATGACGCTCACGGACTTCACCCGTCAGCGCTACGCGCCGGCTCTGGTCGGTTTCGGCACATTGGTTGCCGCCATCGGCCTGATGCAGGCGCTGGTACAGTTCGGCGTCCTCAACAGGTTTATCGTCCCGCCGCCGTCCGATGTGTTTCTCGCCTTCGAACGCGTGATCGTGGAGGAGCATATCCTCGACCGCTTCCTGCTCACCATGCAGGAATGCGTTTCGGCGGCTGCCCTCCTGGCCGTATTTGGGATTTCGATCGGAACACTGCTCTACAAGGTCAACATCCTGCGGCAAGCCACCGAAACCTGGGTTGCGGCCGCGGCATCGGCCCCGACCGTGCTGATGTACCCCCTGTTCATGGTCATCTTCGGTCGCTCCGCGACCACCATCATCATCATGGGCTTCGTCGCCGGCCTGCCCGCGGTCATTCTGAAGACAATCGAGGGGCTGTCCGGCACAAAGCGCGTGCTGATGAATGTCGGGCGAACATTCAAGCTCACGCCGTGGCAGATGTTCTGGAAGATCCAGTTTCCCTCGGCCCTGCCGACGATTTTCACCGGCTTCAAGCTCGGTCTGATCTTCGCGCTGATCAATGTCGTCGGCGTGGAATTCCTGATCAATTTCGGCGGGCTCGGTCAGCTCATCAACGATCTTGCCGAGCGCTACGATCTCGCCGGGACCTATGCCGCGATCTGCTTCGTGATCCTGGTGAGCGTCTGCTTCTTTGTCGTGGTGGAGTGGTTTGAGCGATGGCTGACGCGGTCCACCTGACACGGGCAACCAACATGCGTTCGCCGGCGGTCAGCCCGGTGACGCTGGTTCGTATCGTCATCATTGTTGCGATCCTGGCCGGCTGGGAAGCGCTCGCGCAATCCGGCCTGCTTTATCGCGATGTGGTGCCGTCGCTGTTTGCAATTGGCAAGGCGATCGTCGGCCTTTTGGTCGATCCCAATTATTACTGGCATCTCGGCGTGACGGCTTATGAAGTCGGCGTCGCCCTCCTCATCGGTGGCCTGAGCGCGATCATCGTCGGCCTGGTCCTTGGCGGAAACAAGTTCCTCAGCCGCGCCTACGAGCCGTATCTCTACTATCTCGGCCCGACGCCGAAGATCATCTTCTTCCCGATCATGATCATGTGGTTCGGGGTCGGCCCGCCCTCCAAGATCGCGCTCGGCACCTTGTCGTGCTTCTTCCCGATCGCGTTGTCGGTCGCAGCCGGCATGCGGCAGATCGAACCCGTTCTGATCCGGGTCGGACAAAGCTTCCGCGCCAATAGCTGGCAGATGGCCACCAAGGTCTATCTGCCGGCGATGCGCCACCCGATCATCAACGGCGTCCGGCTGGGACTTGGCGTGGCGCTGATCGGCACGCTGCTCGCCGAGACCAAGCTGTCAAATCGTGGCATTGGGTTTCTGATCATCCAGGCTTACAGCCTGTTCGACATGCCACGGATGTACGCGATGCTGATCGTGCTGTTCGTGCTCTCGATCGGCGCCAACGCCATTGTCGGACGGCTCGGCGGGCTCAACAGCATCAAGCGGTTCTAGGGCAGAATGCGGAGCGCGCCGCGCGCGCCCCGCAACCACAGGCTCAGATCTTCACGCTGTCCAGCGTCGCCGGATGGAACAGATCCTCCGGCGTGACCAGCCGCGACGACAAGCCCTGCGCGTGATGATGGCGGAAGAACGTCTCCAGCACATGCCTGTTGGCCGGCACGCCATAGGACCAGTAATCGTCGCCCATCAGCGCGCGCGCTTCCATGATGCGCTCCTCGATGAAGGGCAGCGTCACCTTGACCGCCGACACATCGGCGAGATTCTCCATCGCAATCGCCTTCGACTGTTCGAATGCCTTCAGCACCGCCGCAGGCAGCCACGGATGCTTCTCGGCCAGCGTCTTGCGCACGCCGACGATATGCATGATCGGGAAGATCTTGGTCCGCGCGTAATAATCCTTCGCCGCCGCTTCCGGATCGGGAAACAACCAGCCGACATTCGGCGTATCCGCGGGCAGAGCCGGTGCGCGCGGCGCCATGAAGGCGTCGATCTCGCCGGACGCGAGCATTCCGGAAATGGTCTTGCCTTCCGGTGCGTTTTCCAAACGTACATTCTCGGGCAGGTTCAGCTTGATCTTCTCCGGTCGGCCCGCATGCGCGATGCCGCCGCGCACCCAGGTGACGTCCGACGGCTTCACGCCGAACTCATCCTCCAGCAGCGCCCGCGCCCAGACCACCGCGGTGAGCTGATATTCCGGCAGGCCGATGCGTTTGCCCTTCAGGTCCTGCGGCTTCTTGATGCGATCGGTGCGCACATAAATCGAAGTGTGACGGAAACAGCGCGAAAGAAATGCGGGCACGCCGACATAAGGAAAATTGCCGTCGGCCGTCTTCACCGTCGAGCTCGACAGCGACAATTCGCAGATGTCGAAATCGGTGGTCTTGAAAGCGCGAAAGAAGATCTCTTCCGGCGACAATGTCATGAATACCGGATCGACGCCGTCCATCTGCACGGCCCCATCAATCAGCGGGCGGTTTCGATCATAATCGCCGATGGCGACGGAGAGATTGAGTTTGGGCATTCCTCACCTTGGTTGGTGGCCTGTTCTTGTCATGGCGGGTTCCTCCCGGCCACCCAGCTATTCATAAAGCCGTGGATGCCCGGCACAAGAGCGGGCAAGACATCGGAGGGTTGCAACCCGACTGCTACGACGTCCGCGCCACATCGAGCAACCGCATCTGCACGCGCTCAGCGCCCTGCCAGCGGTCGATCGACAACTGCCCTGCGGCATGCACCGCCTGCCCGCGTCCCTCCATCAGCGCGCGGCCGAGATCGGTGTCGGCGGATCGAAACGCCACCGCGTTAACAAACGCGCCGTCCGGACTGCGTAGCCGGGCGCGGATATGCTGACCGCCGACGATGTCCGCGAAGGCGATGGTGTGCGCCGGCAAAGCAAATACCGGATCGGGATTGCCGGCGCCGAACGGGCCTGCGCGCATCACCGACGCGCAGAAATCGAGACTGGCAGCGGCCGCGCTAAGCGCGCCATCGATCAGCAGCGCGTCGTCACGGCGCGCAGCCTCCACCGCATCGGTGAGTGCCGCCTCCAGATAGGCGCGGAATTCGGCAAGCCGCTCGCGGCGAATGGTGACGCCCGCCGCCATGGCGTGTCCCCCACCCTTGACCAACAGACCTTCCGCCACGGCCTGACGCACCGCGCGGCCGAGATCCACACCCGCAATCGAACGGCCCGACCCGGTGCCGATACCGCCCACGCCAAGCGCAATCGCAAAAGCGGGGCGGCCGAACTTCTCCTTCAGCCGCGCCGCAACCAGCCCGACGATACCGGGATGCCAGCCTTCCGATGCCGTCACGACCACGGCGCCCTTCTCTTCCAGTCCCAGTGCGGCTAGCGCCTCCGCTTCAGCTTCCGCGAGCATGTGCTGCTCCATCGCCCGCCGTTCGTGGTTCAGCCGGTCCAACTCGGCCGCCATCCGCCCGGCTTCGCTGGCGTCCTCCTCCAGCAGCAGATTGGCACCGAGATCGGCGCGGCCGATGCGGCCTCCGGCGTTGATCCGGGGCCCGAGCAGAAATCCGAGGTGATACGGCTCCGGCGGTCCGTCGAGGCGCGCCGCATCCATCAATGCGGTCAGGCCCACATTCTCGCGCCGCCGCAGCGAGATCAGTCCCTTCGAGACGAAGGCGCGGTTGAGACCCTTGAGCGGCACCACGTCCGCGACCGTACCGAGCGCGACCAGATCGAGCGTCGACAACAGGTCCGGCTCGCGCAGCGTTCCGTCGAACACGCCGCGGCGGCGCAATTCGCGGTTCACCGCAACCAGCGTCATGAACACGAGGCCGACCGCGGCAAGATGGTTGAGCCCCGACAAATCGTCGAGCCGGTTCGGATTGACAATCGCCAGAGCCGGCGGAAGCACCGGATCGCATTGGTGATGATCGATGACGACGGTATCGAGTCCAAGCCTCTTCGCCTCGGTCAGCGGCTCGATCGATGTCGTCCCGCAATCCACTGTAACCAGTAAGGTCGCGCCGCGCCCGGCCAGCGCCCGGATCGCATCGACATTGGGACCGTAGCCTTCGAACAAACGGTCCGGGATGTGGATCGCGGGGTTCAGTCCGAAATGACGCAGATAACGCGCCAGCAACGCCGATGACGTTGCGCCGTCCACGTCGTAGTCGCCGAAGATCGCAACGTTCTCGGACCGCTGGATCGCGTCGGCAATGCGCGCCGCCGCCTCCCGCATCCCGGTCAGCGTCTCCGGATCGGGCATCAGCCGCTTCACCGCCGGATCGAGATAGCTTTCCGCATCGGCGACGCCAACGCCACGGCCGGCGAGAATGCGCGCCAGCATGTCAGGCACGCCATGGCGTTGGGTGATGGCCAGCGCCCCTGCCGTCCCGCGCGCGTCGAGCCGGTCGCGCCAGGCGCGGCCACGTGCGGATTTCGCTACGCCGAGAAAAAATCGTGGCGTTTCCGGCATTGCGGCAAGAGCTGGCAAGGCAGCGGACATCGGACCGATTCGAGAGTGAGGGCCGCAGAGATAGTGGCGGAAACGCCAACGATCCGCCAGCGGAGCGGGTTGCGGCGACCGGGCCGCCCAACCCGGCCTATTGCCGATCGATGCGCAGCGCCGGATGTTCTCAGTCCAGATGGAACTTGTCGAGCTGGCGGTGCTCGCCGAAGATGCGACGCACAGTGCCGGTCACGGAGCGCATCACCACCGTTTCGGTCTCGATGATCTCCTTGCCGAATTTCACGCCCGACAGCATCGCCCCCGACGTGACACCGGTCGCGGCGAACAGGCAGTCGCCCTTCACCATGTCATCGATTTCGTATTTCTTCTTCGGGTCCTTGATGCCCATCTTCAGCGTGCGCTCGCGCAACGCCTCGGAATCGATCACAAGCCGGGTCTGCATCTGGCCGCCGATACAGCGCAATGCCGCGGCCGCGAGCACGCCCTCCGGCGCGCCGCCGGTTCCGAGATAGATGTCGATGCCGGTCCTGGGCTCGGCGCAGTGGATCACGCCCGCGACATCGCCATCGGTTATCAGGCTGACGGCAGCACCGGTCTTGCGGACGGCGGCGATGATGTCGGCATGCCGGGACCGGTCGAGCAGGATCGCTGTGATCTCGGACGGCTTTACGCCCTTGGCCTTGGCGAGATTGAGGATGTTTTCTTCCGGGGGCGCGTCAAGGTCGATGGTCCCTTTCGGGTAGCCTGGCCCGATCGCGATCTTGTCCATGTAGCAATCCGGCGCATGCAGCAGCGTGCCGGCGTCGGCCATCGCCAGCGTCGCGATCGCGCCCGGCATGTTCTTGGCGCACAAGACCGTGCCTTCCAGCGGGTCGACGGCGATATCGACCTTGAACCCGCCCTTGTTTCCGACCTTCTCGCCGATGAACAGCATCGGCGCTTCATCCATCTCGCCCTCGCCGATCACCACCGTGCCGTCGATCGGCAGCTTGTTGAGTTCCCGGCGCATCGCGTCAACCGCTGCCTGGTCTGAGGCCTTGTCCCGGCCATGCCCGCGCAGACGCGCCGCCGACACCGCCGCGCGCTCGGTCACGCGCACGATCTCAAGCGAGAGAACGCGCTCCAGCACCTGATTGGGTGCCACAGTGATCGTCGACGCCATATCGCTGCCCCTTTTCCCGCCGGCACAGCCGCCGACTTCTATAGCCCGCCGTGTTCTATCGGTTTTTCTCGATGCGGATCAATTGCGGCTCCTCGGAAATCACCTTGTCGGCCTTTACGGCCGCAAGCGCGCGACGGACGGCATCTTCCGTCGTCGCGTAGGTGATCAGGATCACGGGAACCGGGCCCGTGGCCGCCCTTGCGTCCCTGCCGCCCTGGGGGCCGGAATTCGGCGTGACCAGGTGGCGCTGCACAATCGATTCGAGAGAAATGTCCTGTTCCGCCAGCCGGGTCGCGATGGTGGCCGCCGTCCCCGGTTTGTCGACCGCAAGCAGGCGGATGTAATAGCCGCCCTCGTGTTTCTGCATCGGCGCCTTGCCAGCCACCGTCAGGCTCTCCGTCGTGCGTCCGAACGGTGCAACGCGCGCACCACGCGCAATGTCGCCGATATCCGCAACGACCGCCGACGCGGTCGCAAGCCCGCCTGCCCCCGGCCCGACCAGCGTGATCGGTGCGATGCCTTCGGCATCAACGGTGACCGCATTCAGCACACCCATCACCTGCGCGATCGCGGAATCCTTCGGCACCATCGTCGGATGGACACGCTGCTCAATTCCGGCCTCGGTTTTCACCGCAACGCCAAGCAGCTTGATGCGATAACCCAGTTCGTCCGCCGCCAGGAGATCGGCCGGCGCGATCGAGGAGATGCCCTCGACATAGATGGACTCGGAATCGACCTTCGTGCCGAACGCGATCGAGGCAAGGATCGCGAGCTTCTGCGCGGTATCGAAGCCTTCCACGTCGAAGGTCGGATCGGCCTCCGCATAGCCCAACCGCTGGGCATCCTTCAGGCATTCGGCAAAGGAGAGCTTCTCCTGCTCCATGCGGGTCAGGATGTAATTGCAGGTGCCGTTCAGGATGCCGTAGATGCGGGCGAAGGAATTGCCGGCAAAGCCCTCCCGCAAGGTCTTGATGATCGGGATGCCGCCGGCCACCGCCGCCTCGAAATTCAGGGCGACGCCGTTCGCCTCCGCGAGCTGCGCCAGCGCAAGTCCGTGTTTCGCCAGCAAGGCCTTGTTCGCCGTGACGACGGATTTGCCCGACGCCAGCGCCGTCTCGATCGCAGCCTTGGCCGGATCGTCCTCGCCGCCGATCAGTTCGACGAACACGTCGATCCCGGGATCGGAGGCCAGTGTCACCGGATCGTCTAGCCAGCGAACGCCTGACAGGTCGACGCCGCGGTCCTTCGCCTTGTCGCGCGCGGTCACTGCGACGACCTCGACAGAACGTCCGCAGCGCGCGGCAAGCTGACCTTCGGCAATCAGCCGGACGACCGATGAGCCGACGGTGCCTAAGCCGGCAAGACCCACCTTCAGGGGCGCGAGCATTCTTCTGATCCGGGAGAGAGAAGGAAGCGGCGCGTCAGCGCCGCGTTGCCAGCGGAACGACGTTGTGCAGCTTGTCGATTCCGGTTTCGAGGAAGCGGCGGATGTTGCGCGCCGCCTGACGGATGCGTTGTTCGTTCTCGACCAGCGCGATGCGGACATGATCATCGCCATGCTCGCCGAAGCCGATGCCGGGCGCGACAGCGACGTCGGCCTTTTCGACCAGGAGTTTCGCGAATTCGATCGAACCCATCTGCCGGAACGGCTCCGGCAACTTTGCCCAGGCGAACATCGACGCCGTGGGCGACGGAATAGACCAGCCGGCGCGCCCGAAACTGTCGACCAGCACGTCACGGCGCTTGCGATAGATCTCGCGCATCTCGCGAATGCAATCGTCAGGTCCGTTGAGTGCGGCTGTCGCCGCCACCTGTACCGGGGTGAAGGCGCCATAATCCAGATACGACTTGACGCGGCCGAGCGCCGCAATCACGCGCTCGTTGCCGACCGCGAAGCCCATGCGCCAGCCTGGCATCGAAAACGTCTTCGACATCGAAGTGAACTCGACCGTCACGTCCATCGCGCCCGGCACCTGCAGCACCGACGGCGGCGGGTTGTTGTCGAAATAGACCTCGGCATAAGCCAGATCGGACAGGATGATGATCTCGTGCTTTTTCGCGAAGGCGACGAGATCGCGATAGAAATCGAGGCTTGCCACGCAAGCCGTGGGATTGGCTGGATAGCAGGCAATCACCGCAATCGGCTTCGGGATCGAATGCTGCAGCGCGCGTTCCAGGGCCGCGAAGAAATCCGGATTGGGCTCGGCCGGCACCGATCGGATGACGCCACCCGCCATCAGGAAGCCGAAGGCGTGGATCGGG
>CAZXJZ010000111.1:0-15200 GCA_964641065.1 uncultured Hyphomicrobiales bacterium
GCGACAATTGCAGCTGCAGCGACTGCCAGAACCTGTTCCAGGCGATGAAGATGTATGCGCTCTTGGCGCAGGGCATGGACGGCGAGGCGTCCAACGTCTTCGCCTGCGATGCGATCGACGCCGCCACCGTCGGCAGTGCGCGCGCGGTCGGGCTTGCGGGACAGGTCGGCGAACTGAAAGCCGGCATGAAGGCCGATCTGGCGCTGATCGACCTGTCGGACTATGCCTATCAGCCGTTCAATTCCGCTGCGCGCCAGATGGTCTATAGCGAGACCGGCCGCGGCGTCGACACGGTGATCGTCGATGGCGAGATCGTTCTGTCCGGCGGCAAGCCCGCGAAAGTGAACTGGGACAGCTTCCGCGGCGAGCTCACCGATATCATGGCCAAGGCCGATGCCGATTACGCCGTGCTCGCGAAGCGCAACGCACCTGCGGCGCCGTACCTCCTGGAGGCGGCGCGCAATGTGAACCGCGCGCCGCTGGGGCTCAACCGGTATGCCGGTGGCGGGGTGACAGACCGCGATTGAGAGACCTTTCGTCGCACGTTTCTCGATTGGGCATGACAGGTAGAGGGGTGCGACGCCGAAACCGTTGATACCGACCGTTTGTCGCACCTCGGCTGACGCCTCGCTGCCGCATTTTCAAGTTTTATCAACCCTTCACAGACATCGTGTCCGTTCCGCTGCCTGCGCGGGAATTCAGGGGGTTGCCATGCCGATGCGTATCCTCACTCACATCCTCCTGATCCCCGCGATTGCGGCCGCGATGCTGACGGCAGCGCACGCCAATCCGGTCTTCGATCCATTCGGATTGTTCTCGGGCGGGGCGCCTGTCTCGCGGCCGAACATGTATGGCGGCTCTCCGACGACGCGCGGCATGGTCTCCTATCCGAGCGGCGAGCAGCCCGGCTCGATCGTCATCTCCACGCGCGAGCGGCGGCTCTATTACATCCTCGGGAACGGACGGGCCATCAGCTATGGCATCGGCGTTGGACGCGATGGCTTCGCCTGGAGCGGTGTGAAAACCGTCACAGCCAAGCGCGAATGGCCGGGCTGGACACCGCCTGCGGCCATGTTGCGGCGCCGCCCCGACCTGCCGCGCTATATGCCCGGCGGCCCGGACAATCCGCTCGGTGCCCGCGCCCTCTATCTCGGCTCGTCGCTCTATCGCATTCATGGTTCGAACGAGCCGCACACCATCGGCCAGGCGGTGTCGTCCGGATGCTTTCGCATGACCAATGCCGACGTCGTCGATCTCTACAATCGCGTGCGGGTCGGCGCCAAGGTGATCGTGCAGCGCTAGCGCCGGGACCGCGAGGGCCGACGCAGACGTCCGGTCCCCAGTCGCCCGTGGGTGCAGGCAGAATCGACCTACAATCCCGCCTCGATCGTCCGCAGCAGCCGCGTGCGCATCGCAGTATCGTTGCTCCTGAGCGAGATCACCAGCCGCACACGTCCGTTATTCTTGGTGTCGGCGTAACCCGCGAGCGTGCGGACGCCGTCCATGGTGCCGGTCTTGGTGAGACTATTGTCCGGCCCGGTCATGAGATCGGCATGCGGTGCGAACAGCGCCAGCACCTTGGCGAGGCCGCGCGCCGTCAGGCGGTTGTCGCGGCTGATGCCAGAGCCTTCCTCGATCCTGATGTCGCCGCTGAGGCCTTGGGCGGCGAGCGTCTCGTTGAGGACCTTGAGCGATTTCTCGAGGCTGGCAGGCGGGCCGAAGCGCTGTGCGCCGATTTCCAGAAACACTTGGTTGGCGATGTAATTGTTGGAGGCCTTGAGGAGTTCGAACAGGACGCTCGAGAGCGGTCGCGACTGGCGGCGAACATAGACCGGCTTCAACCCCGCAGGCACGGGTCCGGTCGAGATATCGCCCTTCACGCTGCCGCCGGCCTTGTCGATGAAGGCGGCGATCAGTTCGCCGGCATATTGCAGGCTCACCTTGGGGTCCTGGCTCAGGCTGATCCGCCCGCGGCCCTTCGGGCCCCGCGCCTTGAACTCGCTGATGGCGAGCGGGGTGATCGGCGTCTGCTTCTCTGCCGAGCGCACGCTATCGCCTTTGCGGATGGCATTCACGGTGTTGAAGTTCACCGCCAGCGCGGTGTTCAGGGCGTTATAGGCCTCGTCGTCATTCTCGATGCCGGGGATGCGCAGGTCGGGCGGAAAATAGCTCGCGTCCAGAACGATGCCGGTGATCGGTTTCTTGCCGATCGCCGCGACCAGATTTTTTGCGAGCGGCGCCAGCTCCTCCGAAATCAGGAACGGATCGCCGCCGCCGCGCACATAGAGCACGCGCTTGTCGTCGAGATAGAAGCGGGTCTCGAAGCGGTATTCGCCACCGAGCACCTGCATCGCCAGCCAGGCCGTCACGATCTTGGTGACCGAAGCGGGGACGAATGGCTCGTCGGCATTCTGCGCCAGCAGCGTCTCGCCCTTGGCGTTCATTACCAGCACCAGTGCGTTCGGCGCGAGGGCCGCGATCCTGTTCTGGACGTCCTTGACGTCGGCCAAGGCGGAGGCGGGGAGGAGCAGCAAGGCGAAGACCAGCAGGCGGGACAGCATGGCGATTTCCATCGATCGGGAATGGGTGTGAAAAAAATCACGCGCTTGCGCGCAGCGCCTCGCCGCGCATGGCCAGCAGCGATTGCGTCAACTGTTCGGCGAACTTGGCGGAGGCCACCGGCAAATTGCGGTCGTTCAACTGGCCGAGCACGAGGTCAGCGCGCGGCGTGTCGCGCTCGTCAAGTTCGCGCATCACGATCCCGCGGTGCTCGTCCGACGCGACGCCGATCCGGATCTGGAACGAGATGACATTGTCGCGCATCACAAGATGGCGCAGGAATTCGAATGAGTTGGATTGCGCGACGATATCGAAGCGCAGGTTGCGCCTCGCCAGCGCCTCGTCCAGCAACTGGCGTCCGCCGATCCCGGGCTCCGCCAGCGCTACCGGATAGCGCGCGCAGTCGCGCAAGCGCAGCGACGGCTTGGCCGCCAGCGGATGACCGGCCGGCATCACCGCAACCAGCCGCTGCTCGAACGACATCAGCGGACGGAAATTCGGCAGATAGGGCGGGCGGAACACCAGCGCGAGATCGACTTCGTAATCGGCGAGGCTTTGCATGGCGCGGTTATGGTCCTGCACGCGCACGTCGAAATGCACGAGCGGAAATCGCGCGCGGTGAATGGCGATCTCGCGCGGCAGGAATTCCAGCACCAGTGCCTGGCTGGCGGAAATGCGGACCGTACCACGACGCAGCCCTTTCAGGTCCTCGATCTGCGAGCGCACGCGGTCGAGATCGGCGGTTTGGCCGCGCACGTGATGGATGAATAATTCGCCGGCTGCGGTCAGCCGAACGCCGCGCGGACGCCGCTCGAACAGCGGCGTTTCCAGTTCGGCTTCCAGGTCCATGATCCGCCTGTTGACGGCGGAGGACGTCACATTCAGCCGTTCGGCGGCTTTCCGGATCGATCCGGCCCGCGCCACGGCATCGAAATAGTGCAGAAATCGCAAGTGTCTCATGCACTTAAGCCCGGTGACGGCGTCAGCCACATTATGAGCGATGCCGAAACGGCAGCGCTCCAGAAAGAAATCAGCGGCAGATCGTATCACTGATCGCGCCTAGCGTCTGCCTCCATGTGGTGGGGCACGGGGATTGCACCCGCCTAAGCAGGGGCCTGGCCCGGGAGCCCCGACAACAGGAGCGCGTCATGAAGCGATTTCGAACCTTAGGCCTTGCCCTTGCGGCCGCGATCGGCGGCACCCTGGCATTTGCTGCGCCAGCCGCGGCACAGACCAAACTGAAGATGGTCCTGAACTGGAAATATCAGGGCCCGCAGGGCTGGTTCTTCCTCGCCGACGATCGCGGCTATTTCAAAGCCGAAGGCCTCGATGTCACCATGGACCAGGGCAACGGGTCGGGCGCGGCTGTGCCGCTGGTGGCGAACGGCACCTACGATATCGGCTTCGGCGACATCAATGCGCTGATCGAGCTCGCGGCGAAAAAGCCCGACGAGGCCCCGATCGCGGTTTATGTCATGTACAACCGGCCGCCCTTCACCGTCGCGGTGAAGTCCGACTCGGCGATCAAGGAGCCGAAGGATTTCATCGGCAAGAAGCTCGGCGGCGCCGCCAATGACGGCGCGCTGAAGCTGTTCCCGGCGCTCTGCCAGATGACCAAGCTCGATTGCAGCAAGGTCGAGATCACCAATATGCAGCCGAACCTGCGCGAGCAGATGTTGATGCAGGGTCAGGTTGACGGGGTGTTCGGCTATGTCAACACCATCCGCTTCTCCGCCAAGCTGATCGGCGTGCCGGACGAGAAGCTGCGCTACATCAATTTCGGCGATTACGGCATGGACCTCTATTCCAACGCCATCATCGTCTCGAAGAAGCTGGTGAAGGAGAATCCGAAGGCGGTCGCTGGCTTCCTGCGCGCGATGAACAAGGGCATCCAGGATGCGCTGAAGGATCCGGATGCGGCCGTCGCTGCGGTCGTCAAGCGCGAGCCGCTGATCAAGACTCCGGTGGAGCGCGAGCGCTTCGACGCGACGCTGAAGGACGAAATGAACCATCCGGAGATCGCCACGATCGGTCTCGGCAATGTCGACAAGGAGCGGCTGAAGAAGTCGATCGACATTCTGGTCCAGGCCAACAAGCTGCCGCGGACCCCGACGGTCGACGAGGTGTTCACCGCGGAATTCATGCCGGCGGCCGCCGACCTGCCGAAGAAGCTGTTCTGATCCTTCTTTTCATCCCTCCCTCGCAACGCGGGGGAGGGATGAGCCGCGCGTATCGAAAGCCGGGGAATCGACAATGGAATTGGGACTGACAGGCCGGGTGGCGATCATCACCGGTCCAGCCAAGGGCATGGGCGCCGCGATCACCACCTCGTTCGCGGAAGAGGGCGCGAAGCTGGCGCTGATCGGCCGCGATGTGTCGGCCATCGAGCCGGTGGCGCGGGAGGTGAGGGCGGCCGGTGCCGAAGCGATCGTCGTTGCCTGCGATCTGACCAGGCCTGAGCAATGCGACATTGCGGCCGACGAAACGCGAAAGGCGTTCGGTCGCATCGACATCCTGGTCAATGTCGCGGGTGGCTCCGGTCCGGTCGGCAAGACAGGAGCGGAGACCACGCCGGAAGAATTCGACGACATCGTCACCCTGAACATGAATGGCTGCTTCCACACCATGCGCAGCGTGGTGCCGACGATGATCGCGCAGAAGTACGGCAAGATCGTCAATGTCGGCGGCACCTTCGGCATGCGCGGGCGCGCCGGCCGCATGGCCTATTCCGCCTCGAAATGGGGACTGCGCGGGATCACCAAGAGCTTCGCGCTCGAAGTCGGCCAGCACAACATCAACGTCAATTGCGTCGCGCCCGGCATGGTCGACGGCCCGCGCTTCCGCGACAAGGTCTGCGCCGACATGGCGAAGCGGCTCAACATTTCGCTGAAAGAGGCGATGGAACGCCACGCCGCCGATTACGCGCTGAAGCGGGTGACGCTCGATCAGGACGTCGCCAATGCCTGCCTGTTCCTGGCCAGCGATGTCTCGCGGCAGATCACCGGCGCCGACCTGCCGGTCGATGGCGGCTGGGCGATGCTGTGAGGATGCCATGACCAAAGCCATGACCGCCGATCTCGTGATCAACAACGGCATCGTCGTGACGCCGGACGCGGCGTTCCCGGCCAGCGTTGCGATCAAGGACGGAAAAATCCTGAGCGTCGGTGCGCCCGATGCCATGCCCGCAGCGCGCGAAACCCTCGATGCCGCCGGCCTGCATATCCTGCCCGGCGCGATCGACGTGCATGTGCATTTCCGCGATCCCGGCTATCCGCACAAGGAAGACTGGGAGAGCGGAACCGCCGCGGCCGCTTTCGGCGGCGTGACCACGGTGTTCGACATGCCGAATACCATCCCGGCGACCGGCAACGGCACGATCCTTGCTGAGAAACACGCGATCGCGGCTTCAAAAGCGCATGTCGATTTCGGCCTCTACGGGCTTCTCGGAGAGGACACCATCGACAATGTGCCGGAGCTGATCGCGGGCGGCGTGATCGGGTTCAAGCTCTACATGGGCAATACGTTCGGCAAGATTCCGTCTCCGTCCACCGGCGCGATGCTGGAGGCATTCGAGGTGGTGGCCGAGACCGGCAAGCGCATCTCGCTGCATGCCGAGACCAACTCGATCATGGAGCGGCGACAGACCCGGCTGACGCAGGCCGGCCGGCACGATCCGCTGGCGCATCTGGACTCGCGTCCCGCCGTGGTCGCAGTCGAGGCGGTGAGCCGCGCCTGCATTCTCTCCGAATGGACCGGCGCGCGCATCCACATCCTGCACATTTCCTCGGCCGATGAATTGCGGCCGCTGCGCGAGGCCAAGGCGCGCGGCGTCGACGTCACCGGCGAGACCTGTCCGCAATATCTTTTCCTGTCGGCGGACGATTATGCGCGCTTCGGCGGCGTCATTCGCGTCAACCCGCCGGTGCGCGAGAAGGACAACCAGGAGCCGATCTTCGCGGCCCTGAAGGATGGCACGATCGACATGATCGCCACCGACCACGCGCCGCATAGCCCGGAGGAGAAAACGCGCAACGACATCTGGGCGGTGGATTGCGGCTTTCCCGGCGTCGAGACCCAGATGCCGGCGATGCTGACCGAGGTGAATGCCGGCCGCATGTCGATTTCGGATTATGTGCGCTGGAGCGCTTTCAACCCGGCCCGGATCTGGGGGCTCTATCCGCGGAAAGGAGCGATACAGCCCGGCGCAGACGCCGACCTCGCGCTGGTCGATCTGTCCCGCGAATGGATCATCGACGATGCGAAAATCCAGTCGCGCTCGAAAATTTCGCCCTGGCATGGCCGCAAAGTGAAGGGCCTGCCGGTCCACACCATCGTGCGCGGCCGCTTCGTGATGCGTGACCGCACGCTTGTTGCCGGCACCAAAGGCTGGGGCCGCTCGGTTCATACTCTCCAGCAGATGCCGGCGCCCGATGTGCGCAACGCCGGCAAGACCATGCGCGCCGTCACCGGCGGCATCCGCTCCTCGCCCTCCACAGAGAATGCAGCATGAGCAACCGGCAAGTCGCCACCGACAACGCCTTTGTCGAACTCGAGAATGTCACGCTGACCTATGGGCGCGGCGACAAGAAGGTGCAGGCGCTGACCGAGACCAGCCTCAAGATTGGACGCGGCGATTTCGTTGCGCTGGTCGGGCCGTCGGGCTGCGGCAAGTCCACGATCCTGAAGCTCGTCACCGGCTTGCTGAAGGCGTCGAGCGGCTATGTGTATGTGTCGGGCCGCGAGGTCGGCGCCGAGCCGATGCGGGTCGGCATGGCGTTCCAGAATCCGACGCTGCTGCCGTGGAAGACGATCCGCGACAACGTGATGCTGCCGCTGAAAATCGTGCCGCCGTTCCGGCAGGAATATCGCTCCAAGCGCAAGACCGAGTTCCGCGATCGTGTCGACGCGTTGCTCAAGCAGGTCGGGCTTGACGGTTTCGGCGACAAATATCCGTGGCAATTGTCCGGCGGCATGATGCAGCGCGCTTCGCTGTGCCGGGCGCTGATCCACGATCCGCAATTGCTGATGCTGGACGAGCCGTTCGGCGCGCTCGATCAGTTCACCCGCGAGGAATTGTGGACGATCATGCAGGATCTCTGGATGTCGCGGAAGCCGACGGTGCTGCTGGTCACCCACGACCTGAAGGAGGCGGGCTTCCTCGCCAACCGCATCTGCGTGATGCAGGCGCGGCCCGGCCGGATCATCGACGATACGACGGTGCCGTTCGCGCGCCCGCGCAGCATCGAGATGTCATATGCGCCGGACTTTGTGACGATGACGCAGCGGCTGCGCGAATTGATCATCGCCAATCGCCCACAGAAGGAGGCCGCGTGATGGACGCGCAAGTGCGCCGGCGGATCGCCTCCGCCGCCCTGATCATCGGCTTTTTCCTGTTGTGGGAATTCCTGTGCCGCGCCTTCAACATCAGCGATCTGGTGGTGCCGAAGCCAAGCCAGATCCTCGTCACGTTGTGGGAGCGCGCACCGGCGCTGTGGCCGCATACGATGCAGACGCTGTACACGACGCTGGTCGGCTTCGGCTTCGGCATCCTGATCGGGGTGCTGCTCGGCATGCTGGTGGGCGTGTCGAAGATCGCCTACGACGTGGCCTATCCGCTGCTGATCGGCTTTGCCTCGATCCCCAAGGTCGCAGTGGTGCCGATCTTCGTCCTGTGGTTCGGCGCCGGCGCGGTGCCGGCCATTCTCACCGCCATGATCATGTCGATGTTCCCGATCGTGGTGAATGTCGCGACCGGTCTTGCGACCACCGAGCCCGAACTAGAGGACGTGATGAAGACGCTCCGTGCCAGCAAGCTCGACATCCTCTGGAATGTCGGCCTGCCGCGGGCGATGCCGTATTTCTTCGCTTCGCTCAAGGTCGCGGTGACGCTCGCCTTTGTCGGCGTGGTGCTGTCGGAGACGGTGGCCTCCAACCGCGGCATCGGCAACGTGATGATGATCGCATCGTCCTCGTTCGACGTGCCGCTGGTCTTCGCCGGCCTGCTGATCCTTGCAGTGATGGGCGTGTCGCTTTACGTCATCTTCTCGCTGATCGAAATGCGGGTGACCGGCTGGGCGCACCGCAAGGATGAGTTTGCGATCGGATGAGCGGGGATTGCGGTGCGGGTCATCGAAGTTGAACATGCGTTGACGGCGCCGGATGCGGTCGCCATTGGCCCGGTCGGCATTGCCTTCGACGGCGATCGTATCGCCAAGGTTGCGCCGCATGGCGGCAGCGCGCCCTCGCTCCTGGCGATGCCCGTAATGTGCAATGCGCACGATCACGCCCGCGCGGCGCGGTCGAGTTCGATCGGGGCCGGCGGCAAGCCGCTGGAGATCTGGCTGCATTATCTGGCGATGTTCCCGGCGGTCGACCCGTATCTCGCAGCGGCGGTGTCGCTGTCGCGTTCGGCGCTGGGCGGGCAGGGCGTGGTCATGGTGCATTATAACCGCGTCCAGGGTCTGACCGATTACGTCACCGAAGCCAGGGCGGTGGCGAAGGCCGCGCGCGATGTCGGCGTCCGCGTCGGATTCGCGGTCGGCCTGCGGGATCGCAATCCGCTGGTCTACGGGCCGTCCGAGCCGATCCTCGATGCGTTGCCGCCCGAAGCGGCTGGCCAAATCCGCGCCCGGTTTCTGCGGCCGATGCTGCCGGTGACGGAACAGCTTGCGCTGGTGGATGAAGCGATTGCGGCGGTCGATGCCGACGACTTCTATGTGCATTACGGCCCGACCGGCGTGCAATGGTGCTCGGACGCGCTGTTGCGCGCGATCGCCGAAGCGTCGTCCCGCAGCGGACGCCGCATCCACATGCATTGCCTCGAGACGCGCTATCAGCGCGAATGGGCGGACCGGGAAATTCCCGATGGCATCATCCGCTATCTCGATTCCATCGGCTTCCTGTCGCCGCGGCTGACGCTGGCGCATTGCACCTGGGCGCGGCCCGATGAACTGGAATTGCTGGCCGAACGCGGCGTAACGATTTCAGTCAACACCTCGTCTAATCTCGGGATTCGTTCCGGTATCGCCCCGCTAGCCGAAATGAAGCGACGCGGCTGCCGCATCGCCTTCGGCATCGATGGGCTCGCGCTGGATGAGGATGACGATTCATTGCGCGAGATGCGGCTGACCCATCTGCTGCATGGCGGATGGGGCTTCGAGGTCGATGTCAGCCGTGCCGATATCCTGGCGGCGGCCTGGCGCAATGGCCGCTTCTCGGTGCTGAACCGTGACGATGGCGGCTCGCTCGCCGAGGGCGGACCTGCGGACCTCATTCTGCTCGATTGGTCGCAGATCGACGACGACCGTCTCACGTCCAGTCTCGATCCGCGCGACCTGCTGTTCGCGCGCGTTACCGCGCGGCATATCGCCGAGGTGATCGTCGGCGGTCGCACCATCGTCAAGGAAGGGCATGTGACCGGCATCGATTATCCCGCGATGCGCCAGGATCTGTTGGCGCGGTTCCGCGCCGGCATGTCCGGCAATGCCGCGCTTGCGGCGGCGCTGCCGGCGCTGGAACAGGCGGTCGCCGCGAACGCCTCCGGCATCCCCTGCTGCTGAGGAGGTTACGTGCCAGTCGCCAAGGTTCATCGCATTTCCGCGAACGGTCCCGATGACGCGAGCGGCATCGCGCGTGCGATCGAGGACGGGCGGATTGATCCGCGCGGCGTGATTGCCGTCTTCGGCAAGACCGAAGGCAATGGCTGCGTCAACGATTTCAGCCGCGGCTTTGCCACCATGACGCTGACGCAGTTCTTCGCTCAATTCATGCCGCGCGAGCAGGCGGAGACGATCTGCTTCGTGATGTCGGGCGGCACCGAAGGCGCGATGGCGCCGCACTGGACGGTGTTCGAGCGAGGCGAGGGCGACGGAAGTGGTCCGGCGCTCGCGATCGGCCGTGCGCACACTGCGGCGCTGCCGCCCGAGCATCTCGGCCGCGCCGGGCAGATTGCGTCCGTCGCCGATGGCGTGCGCGCGGCGATGCGCGATGCCGGCATCACCGACCCGGCCGACGTGCATTTCGTACAGATCAAGTGTCCGCTGCTGACAGCGCAGCGGATCGGTGACGCTACAGCGCGCGGCAAGAGCGTTGCCACCTCGTCGACGCTGAAGTCCATGGGGCTGTCGCGCGCCGCCAGCGCGCTCGGCGTTGCGGTCGCGCTTGGCGAACTGAAGGCGGAGGCGATTGCGGACAAGGATATCGGCGAGAACTGGTCGCTGCATTCCGGCCGCGCCAGTTGCTCGGCCGGGATCGAGTTGTTGGGTCACGAAATCGTTGTGCTCGGCATGTCGGAGCATTGGAGCGGGGCGCTGATCGTCGATCATGCGGTGATGGCGGACGCGATCGATGTCGAACCGGTGCGGGCCGCGCTGCGGCGGCTTGGATTTGCCGCCGACGGCCAGCTTTCGCGCGACGAACGCGAACGGCTGGTGGCGGTTCTTGCCAAGGCCGAGCCCAGCCAGAACGCGATGCTGCGTGGTTTTCGCCACACCATGCTGGACGATTCCGATATTTCACCCACGCGGCATGCCCGCGCCTTCGTCTGCGGCGCGCTGGCTGGGCTGGTCGGGCATGCGGAGATTTATGTGTCCGGTGGCGCAGAGCATCAGGGCCCCGATGGGGGCGGCCCGGTCGCGGTGATCGCGACGCGCTGAATTTTCCGAACATTGCTGCTGCCATGCTGTCCGCGAATGGCCGGTGCAGATGCCATGCATCGCGCTCAGCCAGCCTCGATCAGAATCATTCCAGGCAAAGATCGCGATGATGGCGGCTTGTGATGCGGCTCCGGCTGGAGGCCATTGTTTCGCCTTGTCCGCTTTTGGGAGAAAATGCGCGCCATTGTTGGCCGCGATACTTGAATGAATCGTTCGCGGTCGCGGGTCCCGCAAAGAAGCCATTGAATGTTCTTCCGACTTTGGTCGCGCGAACATTTCGCGGCACGACGCGCAACGTCTCATCTATTCCAGCGACACACACCGATGTCATGCGCGGTCATGCTTTCGGTCACGGCGCGTTGATTGGCGCGAGCGCCATCAGCACTTAGCTGCCGACCCACTGAGTTGCGGATGCTTCGGTCGCGAAGGTTCGCCGCTCGATTGGAAGGAGACTGACTATGACGATCATCAGGACCGCACTCGTTGCCGCCTCGCTGGTGGCTTTCGCAGCGACCGCGCAGGCGTCGCAGAGCCGCGAAGACCTCAACTCTGGCTACCATGGCAACACGCCGGCCTACAGTTCGCCCTATGGCTCGAGGGACGAGATTTACGACGATGCGAGGGGCGCCTATGGCCGCTACGTTGCACCGTCGCGCGCCTGGAATTCCGACCGGGCCTATCGGCCGGTGCAACCGCGTCGTAGCCGCTGACCGGATTAGGTCGCACATTGAAAGCGGCGGGGTGCGCCCCGCCGCTTTCAGTTCGAATGCCTTATGCCAGGAATGGCAGAAGAGCGGCCGTGCGTCCGGCTTCGAAGGCGCTGCCGAGCAGGTAGGCAAAGCCCAGCAAGGCCAGGAAGCCCAGGAAGAACAGGGCAAAAAGGACCATCGCTATGCGTTTCGCGAAAGTTGAAATGCCGGTCAGGCCGATACCGCCTGCGATCAGCGAAATGACCAGAAAAAGAACAGCCCATTTTAACATGATTGCCTCGTGACTCGCGCAACCTGCACAGAACGCCAAGCCGCTGTTTGGGTTCCATGTCGCGGCGGGCCGCGATGGCGTGCGTCAGGTCAGTGCGACGGAGCTGCGTCCGTTCAATGGGCCGCCAAACCATCCGGGGCTGTAAACCGGAAACATCACGACCAGCACGGATTCGCCGACGGGATCGCAGATGTTGACGGTCCAGCGGACGTCCTTGGGCAGTCCCACGAGTTGTGTCGTCTTGTCGATCAGGCGGAGCGCGTATTCATGCGCCGCGTTGAGCGACACCAGATCCTGCCCGCCTGGATCGCTGAAACGGAAATCCTGCGTTTCGATGTGAAAGAAGTATCGCGGCATGTCGTCCCCCTCGGTTCGTGCGAGCCGCACCGAAGGGAAATGTTGGGTCCAAAATTTGGCGAGCGCGACAGAGCCGGCCGGCGTGCTTAACATGTAAAATTGTCTCGAGCGCGCGTTCGCTTTTTATCTTCGCTTGTTCTTCGCGCAGGTATGACGTTACACGAGAGCGGCGCTCGTGCCGGGCGGGAGAGGTGCTATTCGGCTCTCGTGCGAAAAGCTTCTCAACGCCGCGTCACGTCGGCGACCGAAAAGCCGGCGATCTTTTTGTAATTTTCAGACAGCGCCCGCAATTCGTCCTGCGTGATGTAATCGTCGAGATTGTCGAACGGTTTATCGCCGACCAGCTCTTCCACCTTGATGTTGATGAAGTCCGGCGGGAATTCGCGATTGGTGCGGACGATCCTGCCCGTCGTTTCGCAGCGCACGGTCTCATAGGCCTTGAGCGCGGCCGTGATATCCGGCTCGCGCGTCAGGCAATCGGCCAGCGTGCGCGCATCGATCATCGCCTGCGCGGAGCCGTTCGAGCCGCGCGGATACATCGGGTGGGCGGCGTCGCCCGCCAGCGTGATGCGGCCGAAGCTCCATTGCGAGACCGGATCCTTGTCGACCATCGGATATTCCAGGATCTGGTCGGCATTGCGGACCATGCCGGCGACGTCGAGCCAGTCGAAGGTCCAGTCCCTGTAGATGTGGAAAAAAGAATCGAGATTACCCGGCTGGTTCCAGTCATTCTTGGCGTAGCTGTCCTGCTGGATCTCGGCCATCCAGTTGATCAGCTGGTTTCCCTCTCCGTCGACATTGTCGATGATCGGATAGATCACGATCTTGCCGGTCAGGATCGAACCGACCCGCATATAGCTCTTGCCGGTCAGGATCGGCTTCCGCCGTGTGACACCGCGCCAGGTATTGATGCCGGCGAATTTAATCTCATCGTCCGGATAGAAAATCTTGCGGATCGCGGAATTGATCCCGTCGCAGGCGATGGCGGCCGCGGCCCGCACCGGCGGCAGCGCCGCGCCACCCGGAAAGTCCCGGAACGCGATCGTCACGCCATTGCCGTCCTGCTCCACCCCGATGCACTCGCGGCCGGTGAGGACGGCATCTGCTCCGAGCCGGTCAAGCACGGCGCGATACAGGATCAGATGCAGGCGTCCGCGATGGATGCCGACCTCCGGATATTCGTAGCCGGCCAGCTTGCCGCGGGGCTCCTTGTAGATGAGCTGGCCGAAGCGGTTGAAGAAGCAGCTTTCGACATTCTCGATGCCGGTCTTCAGCACCTCGTCGCCGACGCCGAGCGCGCTGAACTCGCGCATCGCATGCGGCAGCACGGTGATGCCGACACCAAGCTCTTTAATCTCCGGCGCGCGCTCGTAGACCCGGCAGGGGATGCCGAGGCGGTGCAGGTTGAGCGCGAGCGCCAGCCCGCAGATGCCGCCGCCGATGATCGCAATTTCTTTCGTGTTCGTCATGCCGTCATTCCGCAATAGCGCGCGAGCCGCACCGCAAGATCGAGCAGCGCTTCGTCGCCACCCGCCCAGCCAATGAAGGACAGCCCCACCGGGAGGCCATCGATCGTGCCGATCGGGATCGAGACTTGCGGCAAACCGGAAAGGCCGGCAATGCAGGTCATGCGCATGGCGCGCAGGCGGAAAGATTCATGCTCTGCATGAGGTGCATCGGCGAGCGGTGCGATTGCCGGCGAGGTCGGCAACACCAGCAGCCTGCCGGGCTGCGCAATACCGCGGATGCGGTCGCGGGCGCGTTCCTGCATCACCCGGGCCTGCGCCGCCATCTCTTCGGTGACTGTCGCCGCCGCGGCGAAGCGTTCGGCCACGCCGGGCCCGAATTGCGGCTTGGTGCGCGTGACGAAGTCGCCATAGACCGACCAGATTTCGCGCGACTGGATGATCCGGAACGCCTCGCGCCAGGTGTCGAGCCCATCGGGTGCGATCCGCTGATGCGACGGCGACGGCACGTCGGCTGCTATCGCTGCGAGTGCGTCCTTCATCAGCGCGGCGACTTCCGGATCGGCCTCCGCGAACGCATCGTCGAGCACGACGAGCCTGGTGATGTTCGCCGCGGTCGACGTGCCGCCCAGCAGCACCGGCCCGACCTTGCGGAAGATGCCGGGCGCATTCGAAAACCAGCCTACGGCATCGAAGGAGTCCGCCATCGCCATCGCGCCGGCAACATCGACGCGGCCATGCGTGGTGCGGATGCCGTAGAGGCCGCAGAACGACGAGGGAATGCGCACCGAGCCGCCGGTGTCGCTGCCGATCGCAAAGTCGCAGGCATCCGACGCGGCGGCCGATGCGGATCCGCTGGACGAGCCGCCGGGCAGGCGGCCCGGCGCGCGCGGATTGACCGGCGTGCCGTAATGCGCGTTGACCCCGGCGATCGAGTAGAAAAATTCGTCGCACACTGTCTTGCCGGTGATGGTGGCGCCGGCATCGAGCAGCTTCTGCACCACGGCCGCATTTTTCGTTGCGGGCTTCTGCGCCGCGAGCCAGTCGGGATTGCCGCCGCCGGTGCGCTCGCCGACGATATCGAACATGTCCTTGATCGTGACCGAGAGACCGGCCAGCGGGCCATCGTCGGCGCCCTTGATCGGCGCCTTCAGATCATGCGGCACGAAAGCCGAGCGGATGC
>CAZXJZ010000112.1:0-15188 GCA_964641065.1 uncultured Hyphomicrobiales bacterium
TGCTTCGCGCGGCCGACGCATGCCTATCTGGGGCTGTCGCCGGGGCTGGATTTCGAATCGAAGTTGTTCATGAAGCCGGACGCCCCGGTGCTGCTGGAGCGCGAACTGGCGGCGCCGGGCTATACGCCGCGCACCATCGCGATCGGCACCAATACCGACCCGTATCAGCCGATCGAAAGGCAATACGAAATCATGCGCCGCATCCTCGAGGTGCTGGAGCGCGCCGGTCATCCGGTCGGTATCGTGACGAAATCGGCGCTGGTGACGCGCGACATCGACATCCTGTCGCGGATGGCGGAGCGCAATCTCGCCAAGGTTGCGATCTCGGTGACCACGCTCGACGGCAAGCTTGCGCGGACGATGGAGCCGCGGGCCTCGACGCCGGCGAAGCGGCTGGAAGCGCTGCGGCAGTTGTCGGACGCCGGCATCCCGACGGCGGTGATGATCGCGCCGGTGATCCCGGCCATCAACGATGCGGACATCGAACGCATCCTCGACGCGGTCGCGCTCGCCGGCGTGAAGAGCGCGGGCTATGTGATGCTGCGATTGCCCCTGGAAGTCCGCGACCTGTTCAAGGAATGGCTGCTCGCCAATTATCCCGACCGCTTCCGTCACGTCATGAAGCTCGTGCGCGAGATGCGTGGAGGCAAGGATTACGACTCGACCTGGGGCAAGCGTCAGACCGGCGAGGGACCTTATGCCTGGCTGATCGGCCGGCGCTTCGAGTCGGCCTGCGAACGGCTGGGACTTAACCGGGAACGCGCGAAGCTGACCACCGAGCATTTCCAGAAGCCGGTGAAGGGCAGCGAGCAGCTGAGTTTGTTTTAGCGTCGTCGTCGCCGCGAAAGCGGGAACGACAGCGAGTAAAGTCCATGCCCCACGCCCATATCAGCCTCGTTACGCTCGGCGTCAGCGACGTGCCGCGCGCGGCGCGCTTCTATGAAAAGTTAGGATTCAAACGGAAAGTCCGCGCCGCGCCGGAGCACGAAGTCGCGTTTTTCGATGCCGGCACCCTGGCGTTATCGCTCTACGCAGCCAGCGGGCTTGCATGCGACGCAGGTTTCCCCCCGGGCACTGCGCCTTCCGCTTTCCGTGGAACGTCGCTCGCCTGGAACTGCGCCAGCGAGGCCGAGGTCGATGCCGTGATGGCGCTGGCGCTCGAGGTCGGCGCAACCGAGCTGGTGCCGGCAAAGAAGGCCGCCTGGAGCGGCTATCACGGCCATTTCGCCGACCCGGACGGCCATATCTGGGAAGTCGCGCATAATCCCCAGTTTCCACTGTCGCCCGAGGGGCGCGGGATCCTGCCGGATTAACCGTTGCACCGGGACGCCGGTCCCGCGCAATGTCTGCCGCATGAGTCGGAAAGTGGCCCCTGCGCGCCTGCCCCTGAAGGACGATATCGTCCGACCGTCGTTCCGGCGCGAGCGCCGTGCCTACAAGAGCGGAGTGTGGCCGGTCGCCGGCTGCGATGAGGCCGGGCGCGGGCCATTGGCCGGGCCGGTGGTCGCCGCCGCCGTGGTGCTCGATCCGGATCGCGTCCCGCGCGGTCTCAACGATTCGAAGAAACTCACCCGCGAAGAGCGTGAAAAGCTTTACGCCCGCATCTGCGCGACTGCCGAGGTCGGCGTTGCCTTCGCTTCGCCCGCGCGCATCGACCGCGACAATATCCTGCAAGCCTCGCTGTGGGCGCTGGCGCAGGCGGTCGCCGCCCTGCCCTGCCGGCCCAAGCTCGTCTATGTCGACGGCCGCGACCGCATCAAGGTACCCTGCGACTGCGAGGCCGTGATTTCAGGCGACGCGCTGGTGCTGTCGATCGCAGCCGCTTCGATCGTCGCCAAGGTCACCCGCGACCGGCTGATGATGCAGATCGGCGCAGCGCATCCCGGCTACGGCTTCGAGCGCCATATGGGCTATTCGGTGCCGGAGCATTTCGCGGCTCTGCAGCGGCTCGGGCCCACCATCCATCACCGTCGCAGCTTTTCCCCGGTCGCGATTGCCGACGGCCTGAGGCCCGCACCCGTGGCCGAGATTTCCATTCCCGGGTTGCCACTCTGACGCAGGCGGGTTTATCTCTGGCGCCCCCGGCTCCGCGGAGAGCCGGACTCATGCCTGCGGCACCCATGCTCACCGTCTCCCTGCCTATCGAAATCCTGCGGACCAGACCGCGGCTTGTGTTCTGGCTGGCGACGTTGGCGCAGGCGCTGCTCTGGGTCGCGGTGCCGACATTGTTCTACTCGGCACCGCCCGGCGAGCTCGCCGAGGTGCTGGCGGTCGGCCATTCCTTCCGATTTGGATCGGAACTGGGGCCGCCGCTGGCCTATTGGCTGGCCGAGATCGCGTTGCGCGCAGCCGGCGGCCACATGATCGGCGTGTATCTGCTTTCGCAGATCTGCATCGTCGCGACCTATTGGGCGGTGTTCCAGCTCGGGCGGGCAACCATCGGCGAGCGGCATGCGGTGCTGGCGGTGCTGCTGATGGCCGGGATTTCGTTTTTCACAATCGGCTCGCCCGATTTCGGTCCCGACATCCTGATGATGCCGCTCTGGGCCTCTGCCATCCTGTGCCTGTGGCGCGCAATCGGCGAGGACAAACAGCTCTACTGGTTCGCGCTGGCCGCCATGTTCTGGCTGATGCTGCTGACCTCGCACCTCGCTCTGCTGCTGTTCGCGGTCGTGGTCGCCTTTATTCTGATCAATCCGCAGGCGCGCAAATCCGCCGCCAATCCCGCAGTTGGCATGGTGGCGATCACCGTGGTCTGCATGATGCTGCCCGGCGCCGTGCTGATCCGCGACCATGGCTTCGCCTTCACTCCGGACCTCTCGAAATTGCGCAACGTCGAGTCCGTCGACCGCAACATCGTCGCCTGGATGCGGCTGCTTGTGCTGGTCGCGGTGGCCCATGCGGGAGCCGGCATCCTGGTGGTGCTGGCGAGCAATCTCGCACGCACCAAGAAGGATGAATCGGCCATCGTTCCGGGACATCCGGCGAACCCGTTCGCGCGCAGCTTCATCTATTGCTTCGCGCTGGCGCCGGTAATCGTGGTCACCACGTTTGCGGTGGTGTCCGGCAAGGCAGACCTGTCGGGGATTCCACCGCTGCTGGTTCTGTCCGGGCTCGCGATTGTCGCCGCGGCCGGCGACATGATCATGCTGCATCATCAGCGCATCCTGACCATCGCCTGGATCAGCCTGCTGATCGTGCCGGCCGTATTGATGGCGATGGGCGTCCTGCTGTTGCCGGCGCTGTTTGCGGTCGACCTGCGGACCGCGCAGCCGGCCGACGAGATCGCACAATTCGTCACCGAGAACTTCGAGCGGCGCACGCAACGCAAGCTTGAGGTGGTGGCCGGCGATCCACGGCTGGCGTCGCTCGTATCCTTTGCATCCGCGAGCCGCCCGCAGGTTTTTCATTCGCCCGGCTCGGGACGGCCTCAGCTCGCGACCCGTGAAGACGCTTTTGAAAAGGGCGCGGTCGTGCTGTGGCGCGCAACCGACAATGCCGGCACCCCGCCGCCCGAGGTCACGGCGCAATTTCCGGGGCTGGTGCCGGAAGTACCGCGGGCTTTCGATCGCGCGCTGCCCGGACGCGCGCCGGTGCTGCGTATCGGCTGGGGCGTGGTGCGGCCGAAAACACAAACGCCGACTTTACCATCTCAGCAATCTCAGCCTGCAAAATAGCCGCAAAACGGCGCAAACTCGCGTCCGTCACTCAGCGCGGGGACGCGGCCATGCGCGCCATTCTGAGCCTGCTGATATTACTCGCCGCATTGGCCGATCACGCGTTGGCGGAATCCCGTCCGGCCGCGCTGCCAAATTGGCCTGCAACCGAGTACGTTGTCCGCTTCAGCGAACGGCTCGGACGCGAAACCCGTATTGTCTATCACCGCGACGGAAAAACACGTATCGACGCGGCACGTGAGCATGGCGTTGAGTCGACATATCGGGACCGGCGCCACGGGACGGTGGTAACGATCTTTCGCAAGAACGGCGACGACGCGCGCTATCACATGCTCCAGATCCGGAGCGGCGCCGAGCCCGGATACTCGACCTCGGGGGCCGTGCGAACCGGAAAATCAGAGAGCATCCTTGGGCAGCAATGCGACATCTGGTCCACGACAACGACGGGCGCACACATGCCGCATGCGATTTCAAAAGAAAACTGTCTCACCGACGATGGCATTGACCTTAGCTATCGGCTGGTAGGGTCCGCAGGGTCAGTCATCACGTCGTCGGCGGCCGTTGCAGTCGAACGGCGATCCGTCGATCTGGCCGAGGTCGAGATTCCGAGAGAGGTGTTCAATTTGGGCTACTGGCTCGAAGCAGGGTCGAAAGTCTTAGACAATGGTCCGCACCCGGTCGACTTTGAAACAACCTTCGTGTGGCCAGCAGTCGGACGATTCCGTCCAGATGAAAAAATCAGAACAACGCGGCGTCATTTCCCATGGTTGTTTGAGAAAACGGCATCAGGGGATCAACAAAATTTCGTCGTCCACAATCTCGGCGCCGAGGTCGTGTTCCGGTTCGATATAAAGAACAGCGGCGCGTACAAGACCTTGCTGGTCGCGCGCGATGTCAAGCCGCTGGACATCAATCATGCCGAACCGATGAAGCAGACGGATGTCATACTCGGCGAACGCTGCGAATGGTTCAACATGTATCCCGGTGCGATGGATGGTGGCCTCGAGCAATGCCGGACCCACGACGGTATCATCCTCAAGGAGAGGGTCATCGTCCGTTACTCCGGAGAAACGGTCGCCACCCTCCGCTTCCAGCGGCGGCCTGTCGAAGTTTCGCAGGTCACACCGCCGCCGGAAATCCTCACGCCCGCCTATTGGGGCCTGCCCTGACCGCGCGGCTTCTCAGTGATAGGCCTCGCCTTCCTTCACCTTGCCGCGGAACAGCCAGTAAACGAAAATCACGTAGCCGAGAATGATCGGCAACATGAACACCGTGCCGATCAGCATGAAGATCTGGCTCGCTGGCGCTGCTGCCGTATCCCAGACCGTGAGCGAGGGCGGCACGATATACGGATAGCTCGAGATGACGAGCCCGAGATAGCCGAGCAGGAAAAGCCCGATACAGGCGATGAAGGGCAGCGAGTCGCGCTCCTTGCCGATCCAGCGCCACAACAGCAGCGCCACCAGCGCGGTCACCAGCGGCACCGGCCACAGGTAATAGAAGTTCGGCAGCGAGAACCAGCGATCGGCGATGCGCTGGATGGCGTAGGGTGTGTACAGTGATACCGCGGCCATGAAGCCGAGCACGGCCAGCAACAGCACACGGGCCTGGCGGCGCGCGCGATCGGCAACCTCACCTTCGGTCTTCATGATCAGCCAGGTGGCACCGAGCAGAGCGTAGCCACAGACCAGCGCCAGGCCGCACAAGATCGCGAATGGCGTCGCCCAGTCGAAATGACCGCCCGCGAATTGCCCGTCCTTGACGGTGATGCCCTGGATCAATCCGCCCAGGATGATGCCTTGCGAAAACGCCGCGAGCAGCGATCCGAAGGTGAAGGCAAAATTCCACAACGGCTTGCTATCGGAGACGATGCGGAATTCGAACGCCACCCCGCGAAACACCAGCGCCAGCAGCATGACGATCACCGGCAGATACATCGCGGGCATGATGATGGCATAGGCCATCGGAAACGCCACCCACAGCCCACCGCCGCCGAGCACCAGCCAGGTCTCGTTGCCGTCCCAGAACGGGGCGATCGACCGCATCATCTGATCGCGCTGGCGTTCGTTGCGGGCGAATGGAAACAGGATGCCGAGGCCGAGATCGAAGCCGTCGAGGATCACGTACATCGCGACCGCGGTGCCGATGATTCCGGCCCAGATGACGGGGAGATACCATTCCATGGCTAGTGTCCCGAATTCGAAGTCCGCCTGAATTTGCAGTTTGCTCGTGAGCGGACTTCGATTTCGAAGGACACTAGCAAACCTATCGTTCCAGTGCCGCTTTCGATTTGAAGTTCCTTTGAGGACTCGTGGCTGAAATGAAGGAACTTCAAATCGGCGGCACTGGCTAGCTCCCCTTGGCGATGGCGTCGTTGGCACCGGACAGCGGTCGCGTCGGCACGCCGTCCTCAGGCGCGATCACCCGATCTTCCGGTCCGATATTGATGAGCCGGTTGATGTAATAGATGCCCATCGAGAACACGATGCCGTAGCAGATCACGAACAGCGTCAGCGTGCCGAGCAGACTGGCCGCCGGCACCGGCGAAATCGCATCCGCGGTGCGCAGGATGCCGTGTACCAGCCAGGGCTGGCGCCCGCTTTCGGTCACCACCCAGCCTGCAATCACGGCGACGAAGCCGCACCACCATGTCATCGAGACGATGCGCAGATACCAGCGCGTTTCCCAGAGCTTGCCGCGCCACCACAGGAAACAGCCGAACAACGCGGCTGCGATCATGTAGAGGCCGATGCCAACCATGATGCGAAAGCCGAAAAAGACATTCGGCACCGGCGGCCGGTCCTGCGGCGGCACACTCTTCAGGCCGGGAAACAGACCGTCGTAACTGTGCGTCAGGATCAGCGACGAGCCGTGCGGGATGGAGATTTCGAACAGGTTCTTCTCGGCCTTCTCATCCGGCCAGGCGAACAGCACCAGCGCACCGGGCTTGCTGCCGTCCCAATGCGCCTCGATGGCGGCGATCTTGATCGGCTGATGCTTCAGGGTGTTGAGGCCATGCTGGTCGCCGATGAACAATTGCAGCGGCGCCAGGATCGCCATCAGCCACAGCCCCATCCGCATCATGGTGCGCGCATCTTCGACATGCTTGCCTTGCAGCAGGTAGCGCGCGCCGACCGCGATCACCACGAATCCGGTCGTGAGATAGGCCGCGTTCAGCATATGCGAGAAGCGGTAGGGGAAACTGGGATTGAAGATGATGGCAAGCCAGTCCACCGGATAGGCGATGCCGTCGCGCACCTCGTGTCCGGTTGGCGTCTGCATCCAGCTATTGGCGGACAAAATCCAGAACGCCGACATCGCCGTGCCGATCGCGACGATGGCCGCCGACAACACATAGATGCCGGGCGGCACGCGGTTGAAACCGAACAGCAGGATGCCGAGGAAGGTGGCTTCAAGGAAAAACGCGGTCAGCACCTCGTAGCCGATCAGCGGTCCGACCACGTTGCCCGCGACCAGCGAAAACCGGCTCCAGTTGGTGCCGAACTGGTAGCTCAGCACGACCCCGGACACGACGCCCATCGCGAACGAGACCGCGAAAATCTTGGTCCAGAACCGCATCAGGCGGTGATAGCGCTCGTTGTCCGTCCGCAGCCACATCAGCCCCAGCGTGGCGATATAGGCCGACAGGCCGATGGTGAAGCTCGGAAAGATGATGTGGAAGGTCACCGTGAAGGCGAACTGAATCCGGGCGAGAAGAACGGGGTCGAAGTCCATAAGGCAGCTCCTGGTCCGCTTTCGGTGTTCGCCTACTCGACCGCACCTCCCAGCCGCTTCAAGCGACCGAATCTGCCATTTTGCGAGGCAGTTGGCGGACACTTAATGCGCTTCGCCGCACAAATCCAAGCCTAACCGACTGCGGCATCGCGACCATGCCGGTCTGGCATGAGTTTGGCTTTTCTTGCGGTGGACAACGTCACAAATCGGTCAAGACGCGCGCCGGGCCGCGCTAGTCTTGCGGGTTGAGACGGGGCATGCAGGGGGAGACACATGGCCACGAACACCAAGCCCGCTGGGACACCGGCGGCTCCAGACGGTTTTTTGGATCGCTACTTTGGACTGACCGCGAACGGCACGAACGTGAGGACCGAGGCGCTGGCCGGTCTGACCACGTTCCTGACGATGGCCTACATCATCTTCGTCAATCCGAGTATTCTCGCGAAAGCCGGAATGGACCAGGGCGCCGTGTTCGTCGCCACCTGCATCGCCGCAGCGGTGTGCAGCATCGTGATGGGGCTGTACGCAAACTACCCGATCGCGCTCGCGCCCGGCATGGGACTGAACGCCTTCTTCGCCTTCACCGTGGTGCTGACCTACAAATACACGTGGCAGCAGGCGCTGGGCGCGGTGTTTCTGTCAGGCGTCCTGTTCTTCATTCTGTCTGTGACAGGACTGCGCGAATACATCATCAACCAGATCCCGAGAAACCTGAAATACGCGATCGGCGCCGGCGTCGGCCTGTTCCTGGGGATCATCGCGCTCGAAAATGCTGGCATCATCGTCGATCATCCCGCGACACTGGTGACGCTGGGCAGTCTCAACAAGGCGGCGCCGCTGCTTTGCCTGTTCGGGTTCATCCTGATCGTGGCGCTGCACGCGCGGAAGATTCACGGCGCGACGCTGATCGGCATTCTGGTCGTGGGTCTCATCGGCCTTCCGCTCGGCCTGTCCGAATTCAGGGGTATCGTCTCGACGCCGCCGTCGATCGCGCCGACATTCCTCGCTCTCGATTTCTCGCGGACATTCGAACTGTCGTTCCTGATCGTTGTGTTCTCGATCCTGATGATCGACGTATTCGATAATGCCGGCACTCTGATCGCGGTGACGGAGAAGGCGGGCTTCGTCGACAAGAACGGTAACGTGCCGCGAATGAAGCAGGCGCTGATCTCGGACAGCTTTGCGGCCATGTTCGGCGCCTCGATCGGCACGTCGACCACGACCAGCTATATCGAGAGCGCGGCTGGCGTCGAAGCCGGCGGCCGGACCGGGCTCACGGCGGTGTTTGTCGGCATCCTGTTCCTGTTCGCGCTGTTCTTCTCGCCGCTCGCGGGATTGATTCCAGCCTACGCGTCGGCGGCGGCGCTTCTGTTCGTTGCCTGCGTGATGGCGAGCCTGATGGCGAACATGGACTGGGAGGACATCACCGAGTCCGCTCCTGCCGTGATCGCAGCCATCACCATGCCGCTGACCTATTCGATCGCCACCGGCATCGGACTGGGATTCATCACCTATGCGCTGATCAAGCTGATCGCTGGCAAATACAATGACGTCTCGATCGCAGTCGGCGCGCTGGCGCTGATTTTCGCGATCAAGCTGATCCTGGTGCCGGGGGGCTGATCATCGCCGTTGTCATCGCCCGCGAAAGCGGGCGATCCAGCGGCCATAATGTTTGAACTGGATGCCCCGCTTGCGCGGGGCATGACACCCTGAGGGTTCAACCGCCCAGCGCCCTCCGGATCGCCAGGAAATCGCGCCAGGCCATGCGCTTTTCGATCGGCGTTCGTAACAGATAGGCGGGATGGAAGGTCGGCATCGCGCGGACCTCGCGGGTGTCGGTCTTGTAGACGAGCCAGCGCCCGCGGGCCCGGCGGATTCCCTCGGTGACGCCGAGCAGCGTCGCCGTCGCCGGCTTGCCGAGGCAGACCAGCACCTGGGGGCCGACCAACTCGATCTGCCGCTGGATGAAAGGCAGGCAAATCTGGGTTTCGTGGATCGAGGGGTCGCGATTGCCCGGCGGCCGCCACGGCACGACATTGGCAATATAGACATCGGCGCGGGCAATCCCGATCGCGCCCAGCATCTTGTCGAGAAGCTGGCCTGACTTTCCGACGAACGGAATGCCGGTCTGGTCTTCCTCCGATCCCGGCGCCTCGCCGACGAACATCAGACGCGCCTGCGGATTGCCATCGCCGAACACGAGTTGCTTCGCCGTGGTGCGGAGTGCGCAGCCCTCGAAATCCTGCATGATCGCGCGCAACGCCTCGAGCGAGGACGCCGATTTCGCCGCCGCTCGCGCGGCCAGGATCGCTTCCTCGGGGAGCGGGGGCGGCACGGATGGAGCAACCGACGGCGCGGCTGGGCGCAACTCCCGCGGCCGCACGGCCGGTGCGGCAACGGCCTCCGGATCCGGAAGCGGAGCCGCCGCGACGGTCTGGTCGGCGAAACGGTTCGCGGGCGCCTCGTCCAGCGCGATATCGACGCCGGCTTCGACATAATAGGTCAGCAGATCGCGGACGGCTTTGGCATCGGCAGGGGTCATGGCGTCAGTTTAGCACGGAGATGGCAGCAGACTGATTGTCCGAATGGTCCAAACGTGGAAAAACCAGACCTCGATGAGAGGAACTCTAAGTCTCGTGTTCCCGGATTCTCACGCCCAACATGGAACAAGCGATGTCCGAACTGCCGCCCCGCGAAAGCATGGAATTTGACGTGGTGATCGTGGGCGCCGGCCCTGCGGGGCTGGCCGCCGCGATCCGGCTGAAGCAGATCGCGCCGGATACCAGCGTTGTGGTGGTCGAAAAGGGATCGGAAGTCGGCGCCCACATCCTCTCCGGCGCGGTGATCGACCCCTCGGGTCTCGACAGCCTGCTGCCGGACTGGCGCGAGGATCCCGATCGCCCGCTCAAGACCGAGGTCACGGACGACCGCTTCTACTGGATGACGCAATCCGGCGCGATCAAGGTGCCGCTGTTCATGGCGCCGCCGCTGATGAGCAACCATGGCTGCTTCATCGGTTCGCTCGGGCTGGTCACGAAATTCCTGGCGGCCAAGGCCGAGGCGCTGGGGGTAGAAATCTATCCCGGCTTCGCCGCCGCCGAACTGATCACCGGCGAGAATGGCGAAGTGCGCGGCATCGCCACCGGCGACATGGGCATCGGCAAGGAGGGCGAGCCGACCGACGCCTTCACCCGCGGCATGGAATTGCTCGGCAAATACACCTTGTTCGCCGAAGGCGCGCGCGGGTCGCTCAGCAAGATCCTGATCGCCAAATACGGTCTTGCGAATGATCGCGAGCCGCCGAAATTCGGCATCGGGCTGAAGGAAATCTGGCAGGTCGATCCGAAGAAGCACAAGCCGGGCCTCGCCCAGCATTCGTTCGGATGGCCCCTCGACAACAAGACCGGCGGCGGTTCGTTTCTCTATCATTATGACGACAACCTGATCGCGGTCGGTTTCGTCGTGCATCTGAATTACGAGAACCCGTATCTGTCGCCGTTCGAGGAATTCCAGCGCTTCAAGACCCATCCTTCGGTGCGTGATGTGTTCGAGGGCGCCAAGCGCCTCGCCTACGGCTCGCGCGCGATTACCGAAGGCGGTTACCAGTCGGTGCCGAAGCTCGTCTTCCCCGGCGGGGCGCTGATCGGCTGCGCCGCGGGCTTCGTCAACGTGCCGCGCATCAAGGGCTCGCATAACGCGGTCACCTCGGGAATGCTGGCGGCCGAACATGTCGCGCAGGCTTTGGCGGCGGGACGCGCCAACGACGAACTGACCGGCTACGAAGACGCGTGGCGGACGTCGCCGGTCGGCAAGGACCTCTGGCCGGTGCGCAATGTGAAGCCGCTCTGGTCGAAATTCGGCACCATTGTCGGCGTGGCGCTGGGCGGGCTCGACATGTGGACCAACACGCTGGGATTTTCCCTTTTCGGCACGCAAAAACACGGCAAGCCCGACTGGCAGACGCTCAAGCCCGCCCATGAATGCACGCCGATCGCGTATCCGAAGCCGGACGGCAAGATCACCTTCGACCGGCTGTCCTCGGTGTTTTTGTCCAACACCAATCACGAGGAGAATCAGCCGCCGCATCTCAAGGTGGCGGACATGGCGCTGCAAAAATCATCGGAGCACGATATTTATGCAGGCCCCTCGACCCGCTACTGCCCGGCGGGTGTTTACGAATGGGTCGGCGAAGGTGCCGACCTTCGTTTCGTGATCAACGCGCAGAATTGCGTCCACTGCAAAACCTGCGACATCAAGGACCCTAACCATAATATCACCTGGGTTCCTCCGGAGGGGGCCGGCGGGCCCAATTACCCGAATATGTGACGCCGACAGCGGCGGAATGTCACGATAAAGCCCCCATTACGGCCGAAAGGCCTAAGCAGAGGCGCGAGCGGCTGTCCTTGCGGCAAAAGCGCAAAAAGGTCATCCTCGATCCTAACCGGCGGGACCGCTTCGCGGTGCCGCGATGGAGATTTTCGACGTGAACCTGTCGACCCTGATCAAGCCCGTGGCCGTCGCGACCACTGCGTTCGGTATCCTCATGTTGCCTGGCCTGCTGGCCGCGCAGGCACCGACCAAGCCCGATCCCTCGCGCACATCGGCATCCGGGAATTATCTGGCCGCCCGCCATGCGATCCAGCAGCGCGACTCGGCCGCGGCATCGACTTATCTGCGGGCCGCGCTGCGCGCCGATCCGAAGAACCCCGACCTGCTGCAGCGCGCGTTCGGCGCCGCCCTCACCCAGGGCGACATGGAGGAGGCGTTCCGGCTCGCAGAACGCATCATCCAGGTCAACAAGAACGACCGTGACGCCCGGCTGGTGCTCGGCATACGCGCCATCAAGAACAAGCAATGGCAGACCGCGCGCACCAATATCGCGCAATCGGTTCGCGGCCCGGTCACCGACCTCACCGCCGCGCTGCTGACGGCCTGGGCGCAATATGGCGCCAATGACCCGAAGGCGGCGATCGCGACCATCGACCGCCTGCAGGGTCCGGACTGGTACAATATCTTCAAGGACGAGCATGCCGGTCTGATCCTCGACATTGCCAGCAACAAGAAGGAAGCGGCGCGCCGCTTCGAGAAGGTGCACAAGCTCGACGGCACCAATCTGCGCGTCGTCGAATCCTACGGCAGCTTCCTGTCGCGGCATGGCAGCAAGGAAAAGGCGCTCGAGGTCTACGAGACCTTCGACAAGGCGCTGCCCCGCCATCCGCTGGTCACCCAGGCCATGAAGGAGGTCGAAGCCGGCACGAAATTGCCGCCGATGGTTCCGAACGCGCAGGCTGGCGCCGCCGAGGTGCTGTACGGCATCGGCGCCGTTGTCGGACGCCGGGGCGGCGAAGAACTCGGGCTCGCCTATCTGCAACTCGCGCTTTATCTCGATCCGCGCCACCCGCTCGCACTGCTGTCGCTCGCCGATCTCTACGAGACGATGAAGAAGCCCCAGCTTGCGATCGACATGTACCGGCGCGTGCCGGCGGATTCGCCGCTTCACCGCAATGCCGAGATCCAGCTCGCTGCCAATCTCGATTCGCTCGAAAAGACCGAGGAAGCCAAGGATCACCTGCGCAAGTTGATCGAGGAAAATCCGGCCGACGTGGAAGCGATCATGATGCTTGGGCACATCGAACGCTCGCGCAAGCAATACACCGATTGCGCCACCACCTATTCGCGGGTGATCGACCAGCTCAAGAATCCGACACGCGCGAACTGGAACGTGTTTTATTCCCGCGGCATCTGCAACGAGCGCAACAAGAACTGGCAGGCCGCCGAAGCCGACTTCAAGAAGGCTCTGGAGCTGTTCCCGGACCGCGCCGACGTGCTAAACTATCTCGGCTATTCCTGGGTCGACCAGGGCGTCAATCTCGACGAAGGCATGAAGATGATCCGCCGCGCCGTCGAGCAGAAGCCCGACGACGGCTACATCGTCGACTCGCTCGGATGGGCCTATTACCGGCTCGGCAATTACGAAGAAGCCGTCAAGCATCTGGAGCGCGCGGTCGAGATCAGGCCCGAAGACCCGACCATCAACGATCACCTCGGCGATGCCTATTGGAAGGTCGGACGCCAGCTCGAGGCGGAATTCCAGTGGTCGCATGCGGCCGCGCTCAAGCCCGAGCCGGAAGAACTGGTGAAAATCCAGGAGAAGCTCAAGAACGGGCTGCCGGACGACACCCCGAGCGCCACCGCCGAGCAGAAGAGCAAGTCGGATAACGGCGGCTGACCTAAGCGTGACGACCGGTTCGACGGAGCTGTCCGACCTAGCTCCGGCCAAGATCAACCTGACGCTCCGCATCGGGCGGAAGCGTCCGGACGGTTACCACGACCTCGCAAGCCTCGTGGTGTTTGCCGGTGTCGGCGACGACTTGCGTCTCCTTCCAGGCGATGCATCTGCGCTTTCCGTAACTGGCGAGAGCGCAGAGCAAGCCGGCCCGCTCGGCGACAATCTGGTGCTGAAGGCCGTGCGCGCGCTGCAGGCGCTGATCCCCGATTTTCGTTCGGGCCACTTCCATCTGAACAAGCGGCTTCCGGTCGCGGCGGGCATCGGCGGCGGATCGTCGGACGCGGCGGCAGCCTTGCGGCTGATCGCACAGCTCAACGATCTGCCCCTGGATGACGACCGGCTGATCGCCGCCGCGCGTGCAACCGGCGCCGACGTTCCGGTCTGTCTCGATCCGCAGCCCCGGATCATGCGCGGCATTGGCGAGATATTGTCCGAACCGCTGCGCCTACCTGCGCTCCCTGCGGTGCTGGTCAATCCCGGCGTACCTGTGCCGACGGGCGCGGTGTTCGGCGCGCTCGCCCGGAGCCGCGACGGCGTTGCGCCACCGGCGATCGACACCGATCGCGCAGCGCGGCTGGCCGAAGCGGAAGCGCCACCTCAGTTCGACGCGCTGCTGGACGCTCTGCGTGCTTCCGGCAACGACCTCGAACCGCCAGCGCTGGCCCTGTTCCCCGCCGTCGGCGAAACGCTGGCAGCATTGCGACGTATCGCGACCTGCCGGCTCGCACGCATGAGCGGATCCGGCGGGACCTGCTTCGGCTTGTTTGCGTCGACCGATCACGCACGGGACGCGGCAGCAGAGCTGCGGCGAGATCATCCGGGCTGGTGGGTGCAAGCGACGATTCTTGGCGCCGGCAGCGCGCCGGCTCAATAAGCCCGCGCCAGACAGAAGGCGACGGTTTCCTCCAGCGCCGCCTTCATCGGCGAGGGTGGAAACAGCGCCAATGCATCGATGGCCATCGCGCCGTAATGCTGGGCCCGGCCGATGGTATCCTCCAGCGCCCGATGCCTCGTCATCAGCGTGATCGCGCGGTCGAGGTCATCGTCGGTGGCAGCACCCTGCTCGAGACAGCGGGTCCAGAATTCCCGCTCCTCCGCGGTGCCGCGTCGGAACGACAGCACCACCGGCAAGGTGATCTTGCCCTCGCGGAAATCGTCGCCGACATTCTTGCCGAGCTTGGCGGACTTGCCGCCATAATCGAGCGCGTCGTCCACGAGCTGGAACGCGATCCCGAGATTCATCCCATAGGACCGGCAGGCGGCGAGATCGGCCTTGCCGAGACCGGCCAGCACCGGTCCGACCTCGCAGGCGGCGGCGAACAATTCCGCGGTCTTGCCGCGAATGACAAAGAGATATTCGTCTTCGGTGGTCTGCGTATTCTTGGCCGCGGCGAGTTGCATGACCTCGCCTTCGGCGATCACGGTGGCGGCCTGCGACAGGATATCGAGCGCCCGCAGGTTGCCGACATCCACCATCATCCGGAAGG
>CAZXJZ010000113.1:0-15183 GCA_964641065.1 uncultured Hyphomicrobiales bacterium
GGCAATCACAAGCGGAGAGGCGTACATCAGCTCGATGTAACCGAGGATCGCTTTCTTCACTTCGTGGCCGGACGCGTGCGCGATCGGCAGGCCGAACGGGAACTGGGTCTTCACCGCGCCAAGCAAAGCCGCAGTGCCGGCCGTGCCCTTCAGAAGCGTGCGGCGGCTGATCCGGCCTTTAAACTCATTCCCTCGTTCTTTCGACATCGACTATCCCTCTGTCATTCTCTGATGGGCCCGGCGGGGTCCAATGGGTCGCCAAAACAAAAAAGCCGCTCATCCGGCAGGCGCCCGTTCCCCTCGCGGGGCTGGCTCCTTGGGATGGCGGCTTCGCCTGGTCGATCCGTCGTTGGATCGGATTTGGCACCCGACGACACGGGTGCCTTTCGCACTCTTCTTTACAAGCTTCGTGCCAACTTCGGTTCGGAACGATTCCAGAATTAAGTCAGAGACTTATCGAAAAGCCCGCGAATCGCCTGTCGGAGCGAAAAGCTGAAGATTGCCGCATCAGGGGTCTCATCTGACGCGCGATTGTGCAACGCAGCGCAGCTGACCGCCGCTCGATAAGCGGATGAGAGGGGCTTATCGGCGACGGATTTTCCAGCCATCGAGATGCGCCGCGATGTTGTCCGGATCGAAGGCCGGACCGGTGAAAGCGCCCACGCGATCGGCCGGTTCGGAGGCCGGAAGCGGCGGCTGCGGCCCGAGGATTTCGTCATAAAGGTCCGGCCGGAACGTCGCCTTGGCCTCCGCCAAATTCTCCGCGGACATCAGGGCCTGGCCCCAGCGTACCATTTGCGCGTAGAGCCAAGCGGCCTGCACCGGATCGGGACGCGCGGCGCCGTCGCGTCCGACCAGGAGATAGCGGCCGCTCGATCGAAAGGTACCGTCGGGCGACACTTTCAGCCGGCCGTCTAGCGTGCGGCGGATGACCTCCGGCGCCACGGCGATGCGATCCGGAGCGGACAGGATGGCGGCGACCTCGTCTCGGTTGTCCGGATTTTCGACGAAGTCGGCCGCGCGGCCATGCGCCCGCACCAGCCGGCGGAACACATCCGGATTGTCGTCGGCCCAGCGCGCGCGTACCGCCAGCACCTTTTCGGCGGCTCGCTGAAAGATCTCCGACACGAAATGCAGGATGTGCCCGATGCCGAGATCGACCGCGACCGAATTCCACGGCGCGCCGACACAGAAGGCATCGACATGCTTGTTGGCGAGACTCTCCACCATATAGGGCGGGGGCAGCACGATCAGCCGCACATCCTGATCCGGGTCGACGCCGCCGGCCGCCATCCAGAACCGCAGGTGATAATTGTGCGTGGAGTAGGGGAAGGTCATGCCGAAGGTCAACGGCTCCTCGCCGCGGGCGCGCCGGTCCATCACGACGCGGGCGAGCGCGCGCGACGACACCATCGGATCGGTGAGGTCGCCGTCGGCTGCGTCCTTCAGCGCGGCATGGAGGGCAGGGGATACCGTGATTGCGTTTCCGTTCAGCCCGAGGCCGAAGGCGGTGATGATCGGCACCTTGACGTGACCCAAGCCGAGGCTCGAGGCGATTGCCACCGGCGCCAGCAGGTGCGCTGCATCGAACAGACCGATATTGAGCTTGTCGCGGACATTCGACCACGACACCTCGCGCACCAGTTCGACATCCACGCCTTCCTCGGCGGTGAAGCCCTTGTCGACGGCGACGATCAGCGCGGTGGCGTCGGCCAGCGGAATAAAGCCGATGCGGATGCGTTTGCCGCCGGTCATTTGAACATCTCCGCGGCGGTGATCACCGATTGCGCGATATCGGCGATCTTCTTGTTTTCCTTCATCGCGGTACTCCGCAACAACGCATAGGCCTCGTCTTCCGTCAGCTTCTTCGCTGTCATCAATATTCCCTTGGCGCGGTCGATGACCTTGCGTTCCTCCAGCGCGCTTCTGGTGCGGTCGAGTTCCTCCTGCAGCTTGGAGAAGGCATTGAAGCGCGAGATGCAGGTATCGAGGATGTATTTGATGCGCTCCTTCTTCAGCCCGTCGACGATGTAGGAGGCGACGCCGGCATCGACCGAGGCCTGGATCGAGGCGGTATCGCTCTGGTCGACGAACATCGCAATGGGACGCTTCACGATGCGGCTGACCTGGAACATCTGCTCCAGCACGTCGCGGCTCGGATTTTCCAGGTCGATCAGGATGACGTCGGGGTCGATCTTGTAAATGCGGGCGAGCAGATTCTGCATCTCGGCGATGCGGATCACGTCGGTAAACCCGGCCTCGCGCAGGCCCTCTTCCAGGATTGCAGAGCGCACCGGGCTTTCGTCCACGATGACGATCTTCAGCAACAGGTCCACGCCCGGGGAAGCAGTCATTCCGGGTCTGCAGGCGGGCGTTGGGCCGGGTTTCCTAGAAAGATCGCCGGACATCGCAATGCCACGCGAATGGGCAAGACCTGCCATGCGAAGCGGCAGAGCGTCTGGCCTTTTGACCCCCGGCCGATCTAGTATTCTCGTGACAAATCCGGCGCATGTCCGGGGCAATGCAGGAACGGGGCCATCCCGGTTCCAGCCGACCCCGACCGATGCCAATACGGGAGAACGCCAATGTCCGCCGCTTCGTCTGCCGCCTCAATCGCCGTTTCAGGTTCCGTCGCCCCCATCCACGGCCTGCACCATTTCGCCTGGCGCTGTCGGGACGCGGAAGAGACCCGGCATTTCTACGAGGATCTGCTCGGGCTGCCGCTCGCCCATGTCATCAAGGCCGACCACGTTCCCTCGACCGGCGAATATTGTCCCTATGTCCATGTGTTCTTCGAGATGAAGGACGGTTCCTACATCGCCTTCTTCGATCTCGGCGACAACGAGGCTGCGGTGCCGTCACCCAACACGCCGCCCTGGGTCAATCATCTGGCGCTGCGCATGGATTCGATCGAGGAAGTGGTCGACGCCAAGAAGCGGCTGGAAGCAGCCGGCGTCGACGTCATCGGCATCACCGATCACGGCTTCATCCACTCGATCTATTTCTTCGATCCGAACGGCATCCGGCTCGAACTGACGACCGAGAACCTGTCCGACAAGGAAGCGGCGGAGTTCAAGGCCAGCGCGCACCGCGAACTCGACGCCTGGACCAAGGAAAAGGCGGAGCGGGCGAAGGCGCCGGCGGCCTGACGGCGCTCCTCTGGCGCATCAGGCGACGGTTCGTCGTGCCGCGGCGGCGCTTGACCGTGCCGCCCGGAGCGACGACAAGCCTCCCCGCATGAACCTCCATCAGCCTTTCACGTTACCGCCGCCATCGGCGCGCGCCGACCTCACCATGAAGGATGGCGCGATCATCCGGCTGCGTCGCTATGGCCGGCCAGGCGCGACCCGCATCGTGCTCGGCCATGGCAACGGGCTTGCGATCAACGCCTATGCGCCGTTCTGGCTGCCACTGGCCGAACGCTACGATCTCGTCGCCTTCGACATGCGCAATCACGGCGAGAACCCGCTGCACACCCAGGAGGGGCATGTCTGGGAGAATTTCTTCTCCGATATCGAAGAGGTGTTTCAGGGCATCCGCGCGCAGTTCGGTCCGGCCAGAACGGTTGCGGCGATGCATTCGCTGTCGTCGATGGCGACGCTGGAACATGCCTGGCGCAATCGCGGCCGCTGGGATGCGGTCTGTGTGTTCGATCCGCCGATGTCGCCGCCGGCCGGTCATCCGCTAATGGCGACGCAGGGGCCCGACTCGGCGCGGCTGTCCTCGCGCGCCGCGCGCCGGCAGGCGATCTTCGATACGCAGGAGGAACTGGCCGCGCAATACGACCGGCCGGCTTTTGCCCTCTGGCGGCCTGGACAGGCCGGTCTTCTGGCGCAGGCGACCTCGCGTCGCATGCCGGACGGGCGGTGGACGCTATGCTGCCCGCCCGCATTCGAGTCTTATGTCTTCGGCCACAAGAAAGACCCGACGCTGTTCCACCGCATGCGCGAGATCGGCGTGCCGTTGCGGATCATTGCGGGCGATCCAGATTCGCCTTACGCGAGCCCGTCCGCGGCGGTGGCCAAGGCGGCGCATGACGAACATGGCGTCGATGTCGCGATGATTCCGGGTACGACGCATTTCCTGCAATTCGAGGAGCCGGAAGCCTGCCGCGACCGGCTGGTCGAATTCATCCGGATGCATGGACTTGATTCTGAATAAGCGAGCGCACGCATGACCGCACTCTCCGACCTTCGTATTCCCTACGGTGCTTACTGGTCGACCCCGTTCACCCGATGGCAGGGCGCGCTGTCCGATCTGAACAGCCTGAAGCTTGCGGCTGCGACCGGCGCAAAGGTTGCGAAGCAAAAACAATGGCCACTGGAGACGCTCGATCACGCCGTACTCGGTCTCACGGTGCCTCAGGAAAAGAGCTTCTGGGGCGCGCCCTGGGTGATGACGATGATGGGCGCACCGTTTGTCGCAGGACCCACGGTATCGCAGGCCTGCGCCACCTCCGCGCGGGCGCTGTCGGCCGCGGCCGCGGAAATCGCCGGTGGTGACGCGACCGCCTCGCTGGTGGTGACCTGCGACCGCACCTCCAACTCGCCGGTTGTCATCCATCCCAATCCGAAGGGCCCGAGCGGCGCGCCGATTGTCGAGAACTGGATGCTCGACAATTTCAACGAAGAGCCGACCGGACATTTCGCCATGGTCGACACCGCGGAAAATTGCGCCCGCGACTGGCAGATTTCGACGCAGGAGCAGCATGAACTCGCAGCGTTGCGTTACGACCAGTACCGCGACGCGTTGAAGGACGACAAAGCCTTCCTGCGGCGCTTCATGACCTTGCCCTTCGCGGTGCCGGATCAGCGGTTCAGGAAGGATGTCGCCACGCTCGACGGCGACGAGGGCATCCACGACACCACGCTCGATGGCTTGAGCAAGCTGAAACCGGTGCGCGAGGGCGGCACCGTCACCTTCGGTGCGCAGACCCATCCGGCTGACGGCAACGCCGGGATGATCGTGGTGGCGAAGGATCGCCTGTCCGATTTCACGTCGGAGCCGGGCATCGAGATCCGCATCCTCGGCTTCGGGCAGTCGCGCGAGCGCCACGCCTACATGCCGGCGGCGCCGGTGAAGGCCGCCCGGCGAGCGCTGGAAGCGGCCGGGATGTCCATCGACAGGATCGACGCCTTCAAGTCGCACAATCCCTTTGTTGTGAACGATATCGTGTTCGCGCGCGAGACCGGCGTCGATCCGGCGAGAATGAACAATTTCGGTTGCTCACTGGTGTTCGGCCATCCGCAGGGACCGACCGGACTGCGACTCATCATCGAACTGATTGAAGAACTGGCGATGCGTGGCGGCGGGACCGGGCTGTTTCATGGCTGTGCCGCCGGCGATACGGCGATGGCGGTGGTGCTGTCGGTTAAGGACCGGCGCGGGTAGGACGCGGCAGGTCGGGACGGTTCGCCAACAACTGATCGCGCAACAACTCTGCGATCAGCAGGCTGCATAATCTCCGCCGGTTGCGGCGCGGACCCGCCGGCAGCCATTTTGGTTCGGTTTGCACCCTTGAACGCTGCGCCTTGATCTGCCGCCATATCGTGGCGTTATGGGGCGCCGTTGCTTTGGCTTGGTCCGATAGGCTCATGGCCGTCATCCCGTGGCGCATCGAGCCTGATCCACCTTGGTTAACGGGCCGTTAAGCTTCTTTGGAGCCGCGGAAGCCGTAAGCCCGTATGCTTTTTGAATGCAGACTGCGGCTGCGCCACGATCAGCGTTGCGTGCTGGCGCGATGGGTTTTCGCGGGCCTGGTCGCGCAGAAGCGTTCGACCGCTTCGGTGACGGCGCCGGCGATCTGCAACTGGTGCTGTTCGGAGCCCATCAGCACTTCCTCGTCGCGGTTGACGATCGAGCCGGCCTCGAGCAGCACGCTCGGCATGCGCGCGGTGCGCAGGATCAGGAGCTGGTCGTAGCGGTACACGCCGCTGTCGGCATCGAGCAATTGCCGGCGCCGCGAGCCCATGAACGCTTCCTTGTAGTGCGGCGTATATTCGAAACCGCGCGCCTTCAGCCGACCGCCCAGAATTTTCGCGAAAGCGAGGCTGCCCTGATAGTCGGCGTTATCGCTCGATACGAAGATCGAATGGCCCTTGAAGCGGTCGCTGTATTCGCGCTGCACGCCGCCGAAATCCCACATCGATTTGAATGCGGCGGGGACGGAATCGTGGTGGATCGACACCAGCAGGTCGGCCGACATCGCGTTGGCTTGTGCCACGCGGCGGATCAGGCTCGGGATCGCCTCGCCATTGGCAAGCAGGAGATGGGCGCGGTTGAAGCCCGCGTCGCGCAACTTCCCGTCGATCACCTTCGCCAGCGCGAGGTTGAACGTATATTCCTCGACGCCACGGGCTGAAATCGCGCCAGGACTTTCCGGCGTATGGCCGACATCGACGATGACCCGGAAACTAGCCGGATCGCATTGCGGAGCACGCGGATTGGCCGCCTGCGCAAAGGCCGGCGCTGCGATCGGCGCGATGCCGCACAGCGACAGCGCCGCGACAATCGCGGCGGCTATGATCGGGCGTCGGTGCATCGAACGCGTCAAGCGAATCGGACCTGTTGCGGAATGCCCAAATCTAGGTTGGCTGCAGCGGGCTAAGCAAGCAGAAGCCGCCGCTTGTGTCTTTAATATGGTCGGGTTGTCTCGGAGATGGGCCAGCATTCCCGGCTGCGGCTGAAGCCGGGGCCGGCGGCTATGGCTGTTTTGCGACCCGCTCGCGCGGCAGCAGCAGCGCGGCGCCGATGCGGCGGCGGCGCTTGATCTCGTCCCGGTCCTCGCTGTCCACGAGGGTCATCCGGATGCCGATGACCACGGCCATATGCGCTTCCGCATAATCCTGCGCATCGGCTTCGCTCAGGCCGGCCTCGCGATACAATTGCGCGGCAAATGCGGTCCGGCTTTGATCGACGGCACGAACCACTTTCGCGACTTTCGGATCGCGGCGCGCCCAGTCGCGCAGCGTGATCTCGAACGGTCCGCCGGGCACGTCAGGCCGTCCGGAAATCGCGATACGCAGCAGCCGCTCGAGGCGCTCCCACGGCGTTCCGGACCGGTCGAGGATCAGCGACTGGATCTCGCTGGTCATGCGCAATTGCCACTCATCGAGCACAGCGGACAGGAGATCGTCGCGCCCCTTGAAGTGCCAGTAAAAGCTGCCCTTGGTGACGCCGAGCTTTTCGGCGAGCGTGTCCACCCGCAGCGCCTCGACATTGTCTTCCGCCAGCATGGTGATCGAGGCGGCAATCCAGTCCTTGCGGCCGAGCGGCGGCTCGGCAGCGGGCTTCTGTGATTTGGTTGCCGATCGTGCCATCGATGCCGGTGCTTTCGTCAGGCCTTCTCTGTCGCAGGACCGACTGCGCGCAGGAGGTCGACCAGCCGTTCGTTCCGCCAGGCGATGATGTCGGGCAGGGTGCGTCCCGCGGTGATCGCCTCCGCCGCGGCGATGAGTTTGGCTTGCACCTCGGGGGAGGTCACCCGCGGCGTGCCGCACGCATCCATCCATTTCTGCAGTTCGGGCGCCATCTTCAGCACATGCGGCATGCCGCCCTCGCCGCCGGCGAGCGTCAATGTCGTGAGCGGGCCCATCACCGCCCAGCGCGGTCCGAGCCCGTAACGCATCGCATCCTCGATCGCCTGCGGGCTCGCGATGCCTTCGGCGACGCAATGAATGGCTTCGCGCAGGAGTGCGAATTGCAGCCGGTTGGTGAGGAAGGCTGTGACTTCCTTGTCGACGCGGATCGGCTTCTTGCCGAGTGCTGTGAAGAACCGCAGCGCCCAGTCGACAACTTCGGGCGCGGTCTTCTCGCCGCCGATGATTTCGATCAGCGGCACCAGATGTGGCGGATTGAACGGATGGCACACGATCAGTCGCTCTGGGTGGCGCATCTTCGCCTGCAACGCAGTCGGCGGAATGCCGCCGGTGCTCGATCCGATCACCAGTGTCGCAGGTGCTGCCTCCTCGATCTCCGCATAGACATTCTGCTTGAGGGTCAGGTCTTCCGGTGCGTTTTCCTGCACGAAATCGGACGAGGCCGCGACCGCGCCGGCACCGGCCGCAAACGAGAGTTTGTTCTCCGGCACGCGATCTGCGGTTGCAAAACCGATGCGTTGCAGCGTGTCCCAGGTGGCGGCGATAAAGGTGCGCAAGCGGTCTTCGGCATCGGGGGCCGGATCGCAGGCGACCACCTCATAGCCGCGCGCAATGTAAATCGACGCCCAACCCGATCCGACCGATCCGGTGCCGACAAGGCCGATCCGTTTTGGTTGTTCCTGCGGCAACATCGGACTTCACCTCGTTCCGTAAAGGGCGCAGTCTGTCGCGGGGCAAACGGGGTTTGCGAATTGACACCGCAGAACCCGCCATCCATACTTGTACGTATTGAGCCAGGGAGGACATCATGTCAATCAAGAAACTGCTGGCTTCGGCGTGTGCCGTAGCCTTCGTTGCGCTTGCGACCCCAGCGCAGGCCGACATCAAGATCGGTGTCGTGCTGGCACTCACCGGTCCGAATGCATCGCTCGGCATTCCCTATCGCAAGGGCGTCGAACTGATGCCGAAAGAAATCGGCGGCGAGAAAGTGCAGCTGATCTTCCTCGACGACGCATCCGATCCGTCGACCGCCGTCAAGAATGCGCAGAAGCTGATCGCCGACGACAACGTCGACATCCTGATCGGCGGGTCCAACACACCAGCGTCACAAGCCATGGGCAACGTCACGTCGAAAGCCGGCGTTCAACAGGTTTCGCTCGCGCCCGCGGCTTTTCCGGCGGACAATAACAAGTGGATGATCGCGATGCCGCAGCCGGCCAATCTCTGGGCCGCGGCGCTGGTCAAGGACATGCAGAAGCGTGGCGTCAAGACCGTCGCCTATATCGGCTTCAGCGATCCCTGGGGCGACATCGCCTATAACGGATTGAAGGATGCGGCCGAGAAAGCCGGAATCAATGTCGTCACCAACGAGCGCTATGCGCGCGCCGACACCAGCGTGACCGGGCAAGTTCTGAAGATCATTGCGGCAAGGCCCGATGCGGTGATGGTCGGTGGGTCGGGCACGCCCGGCGCGCTGCCGCATATCGCTCTGGCCGAACGCGGCTTCAAGGGTCCGGTCTATGCAACGCCGGGCGTGTTCAACCAGGACTATCTGCGCGTCGGCGGCAAGTCGGTCGAGAACGTCATCGGCGTGACCGGTCCGATTGGCGGCGCCGACCAGTTGCCGGACTCCAACCCGATCAAGAAAGTGTCCCAGGACTTCATCAAGAAGTACGAGGACGTCAACGGCAAGGGCAGCTGGAACTCGTTTGCCGCGTTCTCTTATGACGGCGTGCTCACGCTGCAGGACGCGATTGCGCGCGCGCTCAAGAAGGCGAAGCCCGGCACACCGGAATTCCGCCAGGCGGTGCGTGACGAAGTCCGCAACGTCAAGGAGCTTGTCGGCACCAACGGCGTCTACATGTTCCCTGAAGGCTCGTCCTACGGTGTGGACGATCGCTCCGTCATTCTCGTCCAGGTCAAGGATGGGCAGTGGAAATATCTGCCGAACTGATAAGCGAATAAGCGATCATCCGGCCGGGTATGCCCCGGCCGGATGATTGTCCGGTTATGTAACGGCGTTCGAGGGGCAGGCGCAAAACGCGTCTTCAAGGAACGCGTGAACGACTTCCAAAGAGACAGTCGCGCGCGGGCGGGATCATGACGTTCGAGATTTTCGTCCTTCTGGTGCAGGATGCGATCGGCACCGGCGCGATCTACGTGCTGATGGCGCTCGGCATTGTGCTGATCTTCAATGTGACGCGCGTGATCTTCGTCTCCTATGGCGATCTCGTCGCCTATTCCGCGCTGACGTTGGGCTCGTTCGAACTAGGACGCATGCCGGGCACGGTCTGGCTGGTGCTCACGCTGGCGGGGCTTGCGTTTCTGGTGGAAGCCGGCTCGCTGATCCAGCGAAAGCGGCTGTCGCTCATTCCAAAGGCATTCCTGACCTGGGTCATTGTCCCGGCAATCCCGGTGGCGGTCTGTTTCGCGGTCGGCGCACAGAACCTGTCGTTGCCGGTCGCCATGGCGCTGACCATCGCGCTGGTCCTCCCGCTCGGGCCGTTGCTGTATCGCGTGGTGTTTCAGCCGATCGCGACCGCGCCGGTGCTGGTGCTGCTGATGGTCGCGGTGGCGCTGCATTTCGCGATCACCGGCCTGGCGCTTCTCTATTTCGGTCCGGAAGGTTTCCGGACACAGGCCTTCGTGACCGGCGATGTCATGATCGGCCGCTATCCGGTTCCGCAGCAACTGATTATGATCGTCAGCGCGGCGGCGATCTTCTCGGCCATTCTGTTTGGCTTTTTCAGGTTCACCATCCCGGGAAAGGCGTTGCGCGCGGTGGCCGTCAACCGCGAGGGCGCAAGGCTGGTCGGCATCTGGACCACGCGCGCGGGCGCGATGTCGTTTCTGCTCGCCGCCGGGATCGCGGGCGTTGCCGGCATCCTGATCTCGCCAACCACCACGATCTACTACGACACCGGCCTGATCGTCGGCTTGAAGGGCTTCATCGGTTCGGTGGTCGGCGGCTTCGTCAGCTATCCGCTCGCGGCCGTCGGCGCGATCCTGATCGGCCTCGTGGAGTCTTTCGGTTCGTTCTATTACAGCGCGCTGAAAGACGCGATCGTGTTCGCCGCCATCATCCCGATCGTGCTGTGGCGCTGGTTCTATGTTTCGGCGCATGACGCCGACGAGCACGAGGAAGAATAGCGATGCCGTCGTCGCTTCGCATCGCATTGCTCGTTCTGCTCGCCGTCGCTGTTGCAGCGCTGCCGCTGTTTCAGCATGGCTTCATCGTCACGCTGATGAATTACATCGGCATCTACACCCTGATCACACTGGGGCTTGTTCTGCTCACCGGCTGCGGCGGCATCACCTCGTTCGGTCAGGCCGCGTTTGTGGGGCTCGGCGCCTATGCCACGGCTTACCTTTCGACCACGGCCGGGCTGTCGCCGTGGATCGGATTGCTGGCAGGGATTGTGCTGACGTCGGTCGTCGCGCTCATCCTCGGCTATATTACGCTGCATCTCGGCGGACATTACCTGCCGTTGACCACCATCGCCTGGGGCATGGCGATCTACTACAGCTTCGGCAATTTCCAGTTTCTCGGCTCGCATGGCGGCATCGGCGACATCCCGCCGATTTCACTGTTCGGTTACAGCTTCGACGAGCCGGAGAAACTTTACTACATCATCTGGATCTTCTGCGGCGCGGCCTTGCTGGGCGCCTCGAACCTGCTGAAATCGCGGCAGGGCCGCGCCATTCGCGCCCTGCGCGGCGGCAAGGGCATGTCGGAAAGTCTCGGTATCGATGTGTTCTGGGTGCGGCTCTGGGTGTTCATCCTTGCCGCGGCCCTCGCCGGCATTGCGGGGTGGTTGTATGCGCACATGACGCGCTTCGTCAGTCCGGCGCCGTTCGGACTGAATGCCGGCATCGAATATCTGCTGATGGCGGTGCTCGGTGGCGCCGGCACGATTGCGGGCGCGGTGGTCGGCGCGGCCTCGGTCGCACTGCTGAAGAACTGGCTGCAGGGGATCCCGCAGTGGATCGAGGGGACGTTCCCGAACATCCCGACCACCAACAGTGCGGTGTTCGAAGTCGTCGTATTCGGTTGTCTGTTCATTCTGCTGCTGCACAAATCGCGCAGCGGCATGGTGCCGCTGATCCGTCAGTATCTGCCGCAGGCGGTGCAGGCGGCGCCGGCCGGGCTTGCGTCCGCGGCGGAGCTGCCGAAGAAGGCGCCACCCGAACGCGCCGCGGCCTTGTTGAAGATCGATGGCCTGACCAAACGATTCGGCGGCCTGGTGGCGGTCGACAACGTGTCGTTCGAGGTAAAGCCCGGCACGATCACCGCACTGATCGGACCGAATGGCGCCGGCAAGAGCACAACCTTCAACCTGATCACCGGTGCGTTGCCGGCGACCTCGGGCAGCGTGATCTTTGCCGGTCAAAAGCTTGCCGGGATCAAGCCGCACGAAGTCGTATCGCTCGGCATGGCGCGCACGTTCCAGCACGTGAAGCTGCGGCCGACCATGACGCTGCTCGAAAACGTGATGCTCGGCAGCTATCGCCGCACCCATGCAGGCTTCCTCGCGGGCGCACTTCGGCTCGACCGGGCTGAGGAGGCCTCGGTTTACCGGGAGGCGATGCACGAACTCGCTCGCGTCGGGCTTGCCGACAAGGCCTACGAATTGGCGGGCAATCTGGCGCTCGGGCAGCAGCGCGTCCTGGAAGTGGCGCGCGCGCTGGCGGCCGGTCCGCTGCTCATCATGCTGGACGAACCGGCCGCCGGTTTGCGCAGCCTTGAAAAGCAGGCTCTGGCCGAATTGCTGCGTACGCTGCGGGCCGACGGCATGACGATCCTGCTGGTCGAACACGATATGGATTTCGTCATGAGCCTGGCCGACCGCGTGGTTGTGCTCGACTTCGGCAAGAAGCTCGCCGAGGGCGTGCCGGCCGAGATCCAGTCCAATCAAGCGGTGCAGGAAGCCTATCTCGGGAGCGTCGAATGACCACGATGCTCGAGGCGAAAGGTCTGTCGGTGTCTTACGGTAAGCTCACCGCTGTGAAGGACGTGAGCTTCGCCGTGGAAGAGGGGCAGATTGCGACCATCATCGGGCCGAATGGTGCCGGCAAGACCACGCTGCTCAAGGCGCTGATCGGGCAATTGCCGTCGGTCGGGACGATGACCTATAACGGCGCCGATATCGGCCAGGCCGAAGTCGAAGCGCGGGTGGAGCGCGGTATCGTACTGGTGCCGGAAACGCGCGAATTGTTCACCGACATGGTGGTCGCGGACAATCTCTTGCTCGGCGCCTATGTGCACCGTCGCAAGACCGCGCAGGTGAAGGAAGACACAGAGCGGGTCTACGACCTGTTTCCGCGGCTGCGCGAACGGCGTCAGCAGCTCGCCGGCACGCTGTCCGGCGGTGAGCGTCAGATGCTGGCGCTCGGCCGCGCGCTGATGGGCCGGCCGAAATTGTTGATGCTCGACGAGCCGAGCCTCGGTCTGGCGCCGCTGATCGTGCGCGAGATTTTCCGCATCATCGCGCGGCTCGGCAAGGAGGGCGTCACCATGCTTCTGGTCGAGCAGAATGCGCGCGCCGCACTGGAGACCGCGGATTACGGTTACGTGCTGGAATCGGGCGAACTCGTGCATCAGGGCAAGGCCTCCGATCTGATGCGCGATCCGAAGGTGATGGCGACCTATCTGGGCAAGAGCGCGGGCTAAAAAGTTTCGCATTTGCAAATCTATTCGTTCGTCCCCGCGGAAGCGGGGACCCAGAGCCAAGGACTGGATCCCCGCTTTTGCGGGAATGAACGGAGGGGAGAGCTACGAAGAACAATAACAGGAGTAACACCGTGGACTTCTCATTCACCGAAGAACAGATCCTTCTCCGTGACAGCGTGCGCAAGCTGATGGACCGTGTCGCGACACCGGACTATGTCGCGCGCCTCGATCGCGAGAAGGCCTATCCACATGAATTGTTCGATGCCTGGATCGAGGCCGGTCTGCTGGGGCTGCCATACCCGGAAGACCTGGGCGGGGCGGGCGGCAGCGTGCTCGATCTCGCACTGGTGTCGGAAGAAATCGGCAAGACCAGTGCCGACCTCGTGATGGCCTATGCCGGCGGCTTGTTCTGCGGGATGACGGTGGCGCGCAAGGGCTCCGACGAACAGAAGAAGAAATGGATCCCGGCGCAGATCGACGGCCGGATCAAGTTCTCGATCGGGATTTCAGAGCCGGACGCTGGCTCCGATGTCGGCGCCATCCGCACCGTCGCGCGAAAGGACGGCAGCGACTGGGTGCTGAACGGCCACAAGGTCTGGCAGTCGGGCGCGGGCGCGAAAGACAATGTGATCTGCCTGTATGCGCGCACCGACATGGATGCGCATTACCGCCAGGGCATGTCGCTGTTCCTGGTCGACAACAACCGGCCCGGCGTTTCGATGAAGAAGCTCGACATGCTCGGGCGCTATTGCATGGGTACCTATGAGGTCACGCTGGATAACGTCCGGGTGCCGGAGGATCAGCTCATCGGCGGTGTCAACAAGGGCTGGGATTGCCTGCTGTCGGGTCTGCAGACCGAGCGGATCACAGTCGCGGCCTGCGATGTTGGGTCGGCGCAGGGCGCGGTCGATCTCGCGCTGGCCTACGCGAAGGAGCGCAAGCAATTCGGCCGGCCGATCGGCAACTTCCAGTCGATTGCGCATATGCTGGCCGACATGCAGACCGAGGTCGAGGCGGCGCGCTCGCTGATGTATCGCGCGGCCTGGATGGTCGATGCCGGCAAGAACGCCATGAACGAGATCAACATGGCGAAGCTGTTCGCGTCCGAGGTCTATGTGCGAGTGGCCAATCTCGGCATGCAGATCTACGGCGGCAACGGCTACAGCATGGAATATCCGATGCAGCGGCACTACCGCGATTCACGCATCGCGACGGTGGTGGCCGGCACCTCTCAGATCATGCGCAACATGATCGCCGGCGGCATGGGGCTGAAGCCGCAATAGTCAGTTGCCGGGGCTGCCCGGACTCGGCCTCTCCCTTTCAGGGAGAGGTGGGAAGAGTGTGGTGCCGCTCCCATTCCGCAACAAATTTCGGCGCGACCTTGCGGATTCGCTCGATATCCATGCGACCGGTGCGCGACAGATACGACATGGCGAAGTCGTAGGGCGGCAGCGCCATGTGGGTCCCGAAATTCTCGTACCATTGCGCGCTGGCATTGGCCGCCTTGACCAGCTTGTCGAGGATCGGCTTGCGCTGCGCTTCGTAAGCTGACAGTGCCGCCTTGACGTCGCGTGGATTGGCCTTGATGGCGCGGGCCAGGGCGATGGCGTCCTCGATCGCGAGCCGCGTGCCCGAACCGATTGAAAAATGCGCGGTATGCAGCGCGTCGCCGAGGATCACCTTGTTGCCGGCGGACCAGCGTTCGTTGTGGACGATGGGAAATTGCCGCCAGATCGAACGGTTGGAAATCAGCGGATGGCCGTCGAGCGTCTTTGCGAAGATGCGTTCCAGCGCGACGCGGGTCTCGTGCTCGGTCATTTTGTCGAAACCGGAATCAAAAAAGGTCTGCTCGCCGCATTCGACCAGGAACGTACTCATGGTCGGCGACTAGCGATAGTGATGGGCGTTGACGGG
>CAZXJZ010000114.1:0-15176 GCA_964641065.1 uncultured Hyphomicrobiales bacterium
GAAGATATCGAGCGTCGCCATCGCCACCTTGAAGCCTTCGCCCGGCCCGCCCAGCCGGTTGGCCACCGGGATGCGCACATTGTCGAATTTCAGCGTCGCCAGCGGATGCGGCGCAATCACCTCGATGCGCTCCTCGATCGAAAGCCCCGGCGCATCGGCATCGACCATGAACGCCGAAAGTCCGCGAGCGCCGGGCGCTTCGCCGGTGCGCGCAAACACAACATAATGGTCGGCGATACCGCCGTTCGAGATCCAGGTCTTGCGGCCGTCGAGCCGCACGTGCGTGTTGCCGTCGGGCACGGCCGTCATCGCCATCGCCGCGACATCGGAGCCTGCTTCCGGCTCCGACAGCGCGAAGCCGGCGATCGCCTTGCCCTGGCCGACTTTCGGCAAATAACGCTGCTTAATTTCCGGCGAGCCGTAGAGCGTGATCGAGCCGGTCCCGAGCCCCTGCATCGCGAAGGCGAAATCGGCGAGTCCGTCATGGTAGCCGAGGATCTCGCGCGCGAGACAGAGCGTGCGCACATCGAACTGCGGAAACGTGCCGCCGAACGCAGCGGGCACTGTCGGCGCGAGGAAGCCTGCTTCGCCCAGCGCCTTGACGCGCGCGCGGCAGGCTTCGTCGACATCGTCATGCGGCAGCTTGTGCAGGTTCTCCGCAGCCCAGCGGTTCAGCCGCGCTGCAAAATCGCGATGACCATCGTTGAAGAACGGCCAGCTGAGGGTTTCCGTAAGCGACATCTAGTCCCCCTCGAACACTGGCTTCTGCTTGTTCGCGAAGGCATGAAATGCGCGCTTGAAATCCTGCGTCTCCATGCAAAGCGCCTGCGCCACTGCCTCCGCCTCGATCGACTGCTCGACCGACATCGCCCATTCCATCTCCAGCATGCGCTTGGTCATGCCGTTGGCGAAAGTCGGACCGGCGCAGAGTTCGTTCGCAAGCGCGGTCGCATCCGCCAGCACATTTTCCGACGACGACAGGCGATTGAAGAAGCCCCAGCGCTCGGCTTCCTCGCCGCCCATCACCCGGCCGGTATAGAGCAGCTCGGCGGCGCGCCCCTGCCCGATGATCCGCGGCAGGATCGCGCAGGCGCCCATGTCGCAGCCGGCCAGGCCGACGCGATTGAACAGGAATGCAACCTTCGCCTTTGCCGTGCCGATGCGTAGGTCCGAGGACATCGCCAGGATCGCGCCCGCACCCGCGCAGACGCCATCGACCGCGGCGATGATGGTCTGCGGGCACGCCCGCATCGCCTTCACCGCCTCGCCGGTCATGCGTGTGAACTTGAGCAGGTCGACCGTATTCATCTCGACCAGCGGGCCGATGATCTCGAACACGTCGCCACCCGAGCAGAAGTTTCCGCCCTCGCCGGTGAGCACAAAGGCTTTCACCTGGTCGTCACTGGCCGCTGCGCGGAAAATGCCGGCAATCTCGGCATAGCTTTCGAACGTCAGCGGATTTTTTCGCTCCGGCCGGTTCAGCGTGAGCGTCGCGAGCTTGCCACTGACCTCGAACTTCACATGCTGCGCCTTGTAGGACGCGAGCGGCAGCGGCACGGGATGATGGGTGTTCAGGCTCATTTACCGGCTCCTGCATCGATGGCCTTGCGCGCGGAACCCTTCGTCTTGGCCAGCAGCGTCATCAGCGTATCGACCTCTCCCGGCTCGAGCCCGGCGAAAATTTCAGCGACCCAGTTCTCATGCGTGCGCGCCAGCGAGCGGAAGGTGCGGCGTCCGTCCGGCGTCAGCGTCACAATCATGGCCCGGCGGTCGTTCGGCGCAGGCTTGCGCTCAACGAGATTGAGCGAGACGAGACGCTCCACGAGTCCGGTGACGTTGCCGTTCGACACCATCATGCGTTGCGACAATTCACCCAGAGTCATGCCGTTCGGGGCGCGATCGAGCTGCGCCATCAGGTCGAAGCGCGGCAGGGTGATGTCGAATTCGGTACGCAGGCGCTGGCGGATTTCGTTCTCGATCAATGTCGTGCAGGTCAGCATCCGCAGCCACAGCCGCAGTTCGGCCTCGTGATCGGCCGGCCGTTCGGCGACTTTGGTCTCGGCATCGAGAGGGATGGTCGCAGCGTCGGTCATTCAGATTTCTCCGCCGGCAATCGTCATAGCAGTTCCGGTTACTGCACCGGCATCGACGGAACACAGATACACCACCGCCGCTGCGACCTCTTCCGGCTTGATCAGCCGCGCCATCGGCACGTCCTTCACATATTGCGCGATCACGTCCTGTTCGGACCGGCCGGTTTTCTTGGTGATGGCGGCAACGCTTTCGCGAACCAGGTCGGTGTCGGTGAAGCTCGGACAGACCGCATTGACTGTTACGCCGCTCTTGGCGGTTTCGACTGCAAGCGACCGCACGAGACCGACCACCGCATGCTTGGAGGCAACATAGGCGCTGACATAGCCGTAACCCTTCAGCCCCGCGGTCGAGGCCACAGCGACGACGCGGCCGAACTTGCGCGCGACCATGCCGGGGAGCAGGACTTGCGTACAATTGACGATGCCCAGAACGTTGAGTTCGAACAGCCGGCGAAATTGCTCGGGCTGGGTCTTGCCGAAAGGCGCGGTTTCGGCCCCGCCGGCATTGGCCACCAGAATGTCGAACGGTCCGCGAGCGGCTTCTGCCGCCTTCACCCCGGCTTCGATTGCCGCCGGGTCGGTGACGTCGGCGACAATCACGCCCGCCGCATGACCTGCCGCCACCGCATCGTCAAGAGCAGCCTGCTGGCGGCCGAGAACCGTGACCGCGGCTCCCGCGGCCGTCAACGCCGCCGCCACGGCACGTCCGATGCCGCGGCCGCCGCCAGTCACGAGAGCATGCCGTCCCGAAAGCTTGGCCATGAGGGGTCCCAACAGGGGTCCGATGTCCACCGGATATCGCCGATACTTTAAGCTTAAAATTTCTAGGGCTCAAGCACCGTGTCAGCCCGGGCCATGTGTGCGCGGAAATCTGATGTCCGTTGTGGAATTGTCTATTGTCGGTTCCGCCAATTGACCCACATCAAATCCCGCTTGCACCCAGTTGTTTTAAGCTTAAAATAATCGCGACAACAGCCGCAAGGCGCGGAGGCTACCCATGAAGGTCAGTGTGATCGGCGGCGGCCCCGCCGGGCTTTACTTCTCGATCCTGTACAAGAAGGCGTGGCCGCAGGCGCAGATCACCGTCTACGAGCGCAACCGCCCGGACGACACCTTCGGCTTCGGCGTGGTGTTCTCCGACCAGACGCTCGAGACCTTCCAGAAATACGATCTGGAGAGCTATCGCGCGATCACCGAAAACTTCGCCTATTGGGATGACATCGAAATCCATTTCAAGGGCACGGTGCAGCGCATTGGCGGCAACGGCTTCTGCGGCTGCTCACGCGCGACTCTGCTGCAATTGCTTCATCAGCGCGCGCAGTCGCTCGGCGTCGAACTCAAGTTCCAGTGCGATGTCACCGACATCGAAGGCGCGCTTCGCGACGCCGATCTCGTCATCGGATCGGACGGCATCAATTCGCGCATCCGCGAGACCTTCGTCGATCACTTCAAGCCGAGCGTCGACCTGCGGCCGAACCGCTTTACCTGGATGGGCTCGACCCGGCCACTCGACGCGTTCACCTTCTACTTCAAGCAGACGAAGTACGGCATCGTCATCGTCCACGCCTATCAGTACGAGCCGGGCCGCTCGACCTGGATCTTCGAAACCGATCCGGACACCTTCGCGAAATTCGGTCTCGATCCGCTGGACGAGGCGGGCAGCGCGAAACTGATGGAAGAGCTGTTCGCGGAGGAATTGCAGGGCCACAAGCTGATCATCAACCGTTCGATGTGGCGCAATTTCCCGGCCATCACCTGCGAGCGCTGGGTCTACGAGAATTGCGTGATCGTGGGCGATGCAAAGGCGACGGCGCATTTCTCCATCGGCTCGGGCACCAAGCTCGCCATGGAAGACGCGATCGGGCTGTACGATTCGTTCCGCAAGACCGGCGGCCAGAACGTCAAAGCCGCGCTCTCGCATTACGAGACCAGCCGGCGCGAGGAAGTGGAGAAGACCCAGCATTCCGCCAATGTGTCGCTGGTCTGGTTCGAGCACATGAAGCGGTTCTGGGACATGAATCCGACGCGCTTCGTGTTCGGCCTGATGACCCGCTCCAAGGCGATCACCTACGACAATCTGGCGCTGCGCGCGCCGGATTTCGTCGATGAGGTCGCCCACATGATGGCCGACGAGACCAAGGCGGCGGGCTTCCCGAAGGTCGATACCAAGACGCCGGTTGCGCCGATGTTCCAGCCCTTCCGGCTGCGCGACATGGTGCTGCCAAACCGCGTCGTCGTTTCGCCGATGTGCCAGTATTCGGCGAAGGACGGGCTGCCGAACGACTGGCATCTCGTGCATCTCGGCAGCCGCGCGATCGGCGGCGCCGGCCTCGTCTATACCGAGATGACCGACGTCTCGGCGGAGGCGCGCATCTCCCCGGGCTGTACCGGGCTCTGGAACGACGAACAGGAAGCGGCGTGGAAGCGCATTGTGGATTTCGTGCACGCCAATTCGGCGGCGAAAATCTGCATGCAGATTGGCCATGCCGGTCGCAAGGGCGCGACCAAGCTGTCATGGGAAGGCGACAGCGAGCCGCTGCCCCAAGGCGCGTGGCCGATCGTCTCGGCCTCTCCCATCCCGTATTTCCCGAACAGCCAGGTGCCGCGCGAAATGACCCGCGCCGACATGGACCGCACGGTGGCGGATTTCGTTGCGGCGACGGAGCGGGCGCAGCGCGCCGGCTTCGACATGGTCGAACTGCATGCCGCGCACGGCTATCTGCTGGCGAGCTTCATCTCGCCGATCACCAACAAGCGCACCGATGAGTATGGCGGTTCGCTCGAGAACCGCATGCGCTTCCCGCTGGAGGTGTTCTCCGCCATGCGCGCGGTGTGGCCGAAGGAGAAGCCGATGTCGGTGCGCATCTCGGCGACCGACTGGATCGACGGCGGCATCACCGGCGACGACGCAGTCAAGATTTCCGGGATGTTCAAGGACGCCGGCTGCGACATGATCGACGTGTCGACCGGCCAGACCGATCCGGAATCCGCGCCGGTCTACGGCCGCATGTATCAGACGCCGTTCTCCGATCAGATCCGCAACGAGGCGAATATCGCCACCATGGCGGTCGGCGCCGTCACTACCGCGGATCAGGTCAACACCATCGTCGCGGCTGCGCGTGCCGATCTGGTCGCGCTGGCCCGCCCGCATCTGCTGGACCCGTATTTTACCATGCGTTCGGCCGGCTGGTATGGCGCGGAGGACATCCATTGCCCGCCGCAATATCTCTCCGGCCGCGACCAGCTCTTCCGCAATTCGGTGCGCGAGCGGGCCGAGATGACAGAACTGAAACTGAAGGCCAAGCCGAAGCCGCAGATAGACACCTGGAAACAGGCGGCGGAGTAGCCTCTCTGTCCCTCTCTCCCACTCACGGCGAGAGGGACAGAGTCGTCTTCCCCGGCCAGCGGCACAGATCCGCGATGATGCACTTTTCGCACAATGGCTTGCGCGCGAGGCAGACATAGCGGCCGTGCAGGATCAGCCAGTGATGCGCATGCATCATGAATTCCGCCGGGATCACCTCGACAAGCTTCAGTTCGACCTCGAGCACATTCTTCCCCGGTGCAAGACCGGTGCGGTTCGAGACCCGGAACACATGGGTATCGACCGCCATGGTCGGCTGACCGAACGCCATGTTGAGCACGACATTCGCGGTCTTGCGCCCGACGCCCGGCAGCTTTTCGAGCGCTTCGCGGTCTCCCGGCACGACGCCGCCATGCTCCGCGATCAGTTTCTCCGACAGCGCGATGACGTTCTTCGCCTTGTTTCGAAATAGTCCGATGGTCTTGATCAAGTCGCGCACCTGCGCTTCGCCAAGCGCGATCATCTTCTCCGGCGTATCGGCCGCCGCGAACAAGGCCGGCGTCGCCTTGTTGACCCCGGCATCGGTCGCCTGCGCCGACAGCACCACGGCGACCAGGAGTGTGAACGGGTTGACGTGTTGCAACTCGCCCTTTGGCGCCGGGTCGACCGACTGAAAGCGCCGGAAGGCTTCCGTCACTTCGGCCCGTGTCCAGGGCCGGATCTCGCCATGTACAGCCAGCACATCGGCCTCGACCTGCGCCCTGGCGGACTTCGGCTTTGCCGCCTTGCCGGCTTTGGCGGCCTTGAGCGCAGCCCTCGCGGGGGCCTTCACGGCGGCCTTGCGCTTTTTCGCCTTCGCGGCCGTGCGAGTCGTCTTTTTTGCCATTTCTTCCCTATATTGTCCGGGATGACCCCGAACAACGACCCGAAACCCGATACCCCCCTGTTTTCGGCGGTGATGACGCCGAACCGCTCGCTGGGGAAGCGCGGCTTCGGCATTCTGATGCTCGTCGTCGCCGGTATCAGCTTCGTCGCCGGCATTGTTTTTGCGATCGCGGGCGCCTGGCCGATCACCGGCTTTTTCGGGCTGGACGTGCTGCTGATCTACTGGGCGTTCCGGGTCAATTATCGCGACGGCCGCGCCTATGAGCAGATCGTGGTGACGCCCACCGAGCTGATGTTCCGCAAGGTCAGCCCGCGTGGAGCAGCGATCGAGTGGCGCTGCAATCCGCTTTGGGTCAAGCTCGACTGGGACATCCACGAGGAATTCGGCGTGCAGCGGCTGCATCTGGTCTCGCGCGGCGAACGGCGCGCGATTGCCAGTTTCCTCTCTCCGGAGGAAAAGGAAGGCTTCGGCAAGGCGTTACAGGCCGCCATCGCTGCGGCAAAGCGCGGGCCGGACCGGACCGTGATTGCCTGATCAGAAATCGGGTGGGACTGGCGGGCCGGCGGGCTTATCCGGAGGGACACAATGACGAGAGCCGCCATGCTGTCCCCCGATCGCATCCCCGATACGAAAGAACTGGCAGCCGCAGCCGGCGACTATGACGTAGTCCGGCGCGCCATCGCCCATATCCGGGGCAACTGGCGTCAGCAGCCCGATATCGAGACCATCGCCGAAGCCGCCCATGTCACACCGACCGAGCTGCATCACCTGTTCCGGCGCTGGGCCGGGCTGACACCGAAGGCGTTCCTGCAGGCGCTGACCCTCGATCACGCGCGCAAGCTGCTTCGCGATTCCGCCAGCGTGCTCGACGCAACCTACGAAGTCGGCCTGTCCGGCCCCGGACGGCTACACGATCTGTTCGTCACCCACGAAGCAATGTCGCCCGGCGAATGGAAAGCGGGCGGCGAAGGCCTCACCTTGCGCTACGGCTTCCACCCCTCACCGTTCGGCACGGCGCTTGTGATCGTGGCGCCGCGCGGTCTCGCCGGTCTTGCGCTGGCCGATGCCGGCAAGGAACGCGACTCGCTCGCCGACATGAAAGGCCGCTGGCCGAAGGCGACCTATGTCGAGGACGCCAACACCACCGCGCCGGTCGCGGCCCGCATCTTCGATCCGAAGCTGTGGCGGCCGGACCAGCCGCTGCGCGTGGTGCTGATCGGCACCGATTTTGAAGTGCGCGTCTGGGATACGCTGCTGAAAATCCCGATGGGCTGCTTCACCACCTATTCCGATATTGCGCGGACCATCGACAAGCCGAAAGCGGCGCGCGCGGTCGGCGCTGCGGTGGGAAAGAATCCGGTCTGTTTCGTGGTGCCGTGCCATCGCGTCATCGGCAAGAGCGGCGAACTCACCGGCTACCACTGGGGGCTGACGCGCAAGCGCGCCATGCTCGGCTGGGAAGCGGGACGGGTGGCCTGAGACTTACCGCGCCGACCCTGACGTTTCCGCGGTCACTCCCGCAAATGTCGGCTCGCTGGCGCGCGGGAAGTCGCCATTGCGGTAGGCCGCCAGCATCTCCGGCTGCAATCCATCCATGACATCGGCAAGCGTTTTGTAGGTCACGCAGCGCACCTCCGGCAGGCCGCAGACGCTGCGCGCGAATTCCTTGAGCGCGTCGCGGTAAGCACCGTTCTGGTAATCGGTGAAATGGTGCCCGATATGGATCGGCGCGCGATTGCCGGTGTAGTTGGCGCGGAAGTAATTCAGATAGGACTCCAGCATCTGGCGGCGGAATTGCTCGCGCCGGCTCGCGATCGGCGCCGCGCCCGATTGCGCGACCAGGAAATTGTAATCCATCGACAGCGTCGCGCGGCCGGAGCCGGCGAGCCGGATCCCGGCGAGATTAAAGCGCCAGATGCCGTCGCGCTTTTCCGGCCAGGCATTGGCCGGCATGGTCCCGCTGGTGTCGTAGCGGAAGCCGCGCGCAGCGAGCGTGGTGTAGAGGCCGGGGCTATGCGCGAGATAGGGCGCGCGGAAGCCGACGATGTCCTTCGCAGAGAAGGCAAAACCCTCGTCGGGCGAAAGCTCGTTGTTGCGCGCCACGTTCTCCAGCAGCCCATCGAAACTGCTGAACTCGGACGTCCAGGCCACCGCGCCCCAACTCCGTCCATCGAAATGCCCGACCGCATGCGACGCAATCTCGTGCCCGTCGCGATGCAGCGCATTCATGAAGGCGACGCGCTTGCGCACGTCGTCTGCGCTGCCGCCGAAATTGATCCGTGACGCACCGCGGGACTGGTTCGGTCCCTGATAGAGATGCTTCTTCGCGTTACTGAGAAAATTGATGCCGCTGACGAAGAAGGTGAATCGGACGCGCTCGCCGCTGCGATTGAGCTCCGCGGCAAAATCGGTCCAGTCCTGCCAGCGGTCGAGCTCGGTGCAATTGTCGAAGGCGATCGCGATGTATTGCGGCGGTCGCTCGACAGCGGAAGCCGCCTGCGAACCGACAACACCCAAAACAAAAGACGCAAACGCCAGCACCATACGCATGCGCTCCGGCAAACAGCATGACCGGGTCGCGGATCAACAAAAATCCCGAAACGTGGTTAGCGCTCAACCATGATGTTTCGACATGTCGGCAATATCACGCCGCCAGGTCGAGCGTGGACGCAACCGTGGCGTCGGCATTGAGGCGATAGATGATCGGCACGCCGGTCGCGATCTCGCGCTTCAGGATGCCCTCGGGCGACAGCTTTTCCAGCACCATCACCAGAGCGCGCAGCGAATTGCCGTGCGCCGCCACCACCGTGCGCTTGCCCTGCAGCACCGCCGGCAGGATCTCCTGCACATAATAGGGCAGCGTGCGAGCCAGCGTGTCGCGCAGCGATTCACCGCCGGGAGGCGCGATATCGTAGGAGCGCCGCCAGATATGCACCTGCTCCTCGCCCCATTTCTTGCGGGCGTCGTCCTTGTTGAGTCCGGACAGGTCGCCATAGTCGCGCTCATTCAGCGCCTGGTCGCGCACGATCGGGATGCCGCTCTGATCCATTTCCGTCAGCATCAGGTCGAGAGTACGCTGCGCACGCTTCAGCGCAGAGGTGAAGGCGATGTCGAACGCGATGCCCTGTGCCTTCAGCTTGCGTCCGGCCTCTTTCGCCTCGGCAACGCCCTTCTCGGTCAGGTCGACATCGCGCCAGCCGGTGAACAGGTTCTTGAGGTTCCATTCGCTCTGGCCGTGACGCACCAGCACAAGAAGACGGTCGGACATTGTCTTGATTTCCTCACTTCAGCATTCAATCCGTCACCCTGAGGCGCGAGCGAAGCGAGCCTCGAAGGGCGACGGCCGGTGAACTTGTATAGGCCGTCCTCCTTCGAGGGCCGCTTCGCGGCCACCTCAGGATGACGGGACCACAATCAAAAATCCTTCAATCCCAGCACGTCGGTCATCGAATAGAGCCCGGGCTTCTGGCCCCGCGCCCATAGCGCGGCCTTCACCGCACCGCGGGCGAAGATCATGCGGTCCTCGGCCTTGTGGCCGAGTTCGATCCGCTCCGCAGGGCCGGCGAAAACCACGTTGTGCTCGCCGACCACCGTACCGCCGCGCAATGTTGCGAAGCCGATATCGCCGGCCTGGCGCGCGCCGGTATGGCCGTCGCGCGATCGTACCGACCGCTGGTCGAGATCGACGCCGCGTCCTTCAGCCGCCGCACGCCCGAGCAGGAGCGCAGTACCGGATGGCGCATCGATCTTCCGGTTGTGATGCATCTCGACAATTTCGATGTCGAATTCCTCATCGAGCGTCTTGGCCACCCGCTTCACCAGCGCGGCGAGCAGATTGACGCCCAAACTCATATTGCCGGACTTGACGATCACGGCACTCTTAGCGGCGCCCGCGATCGCGGCATCGTCTTCCGCCGTGAAACCGGTGGTGCCGATCACATGCGCAACGCCGGCCTTGGCCGCCAGTTTCGCCAGCGCCACCGTCGCCTTCGGAATGGTGAAATCGATGATGCCGTCGGCGTCGCCGAGCAGCGTTTCGGCATCGTCGGTGATCAGGATGTCCTGACCGCCCACACCGGCAAGCTCCGACGCGTTCCGCCCGATCAGCGGCGAGCCGGAATCCTCGAGTGCGCCGGACAGGGTAACGCCCTTGGTCTCGGCGATGGCGCGGATCAGCGTCCGCCCCATGCGGCCACCTGCTCCCGCCACGATCAGCCGCATGTCGGACATGGATTACGCTCCGGACTTTGAGTCGCCCACGGGATAGCCGTCCGAAGGACGGCGTCGCTTCGCTCGCCTACGACCCGCGGGACCATCTTCTTCGCAAGATGGCTGGCCGGGTCAAGCCCGGCCATGACGCTGTGATGCCTCACGGCTGTGGCCCGTCATAGCCTTCGATGATCACGATATCGGCCAGCGAATGAGGCTGCCGCACCTTGATATTGGCCTGATATTCCGGAGAGTTGTAGCAGGCGAGTGCGGCCGCATAATCCGGAAATTCGATCACCACATTGCGGCTTCGCGCCTCGCCTTCCGGGCATTGGAAGGGGCCGCCGCGCACCACAAAGCGCCCGCCATATTTCCTGAAGATCTCGGGATTGGCCGCGGCATAGGGCTTGTAGCCATCGTCGTTGTGCACATCGACGCGCCCGATCCAGTAGCCCTTCGCCATCGCCGCCTCCCTTACGATTGTATGGCCTCTGCCACGTCCTGCACGATCGCATCGGCGGCGGCCTTGGGATCGTCGACGCCGGTGATCGGCCGGCCGACGACGAGATAATCGGAGCCGGCCCGGATTGCGGCGGACGGCGTCATGATCCGCTTCTGGTCGCCGCTGTCGGCGCCCGCCGGCCGGATGCCGGGCGTTACCAGGAGCCGCGTCGGCCCGACAATCGGCCGCAGCATCTCGGACTCTTCCGCCGAGCAGACGATGCCGTCGATGCCGAGCGCGCAGGCCTGTTCGCTCTTCGCCTTCACCTGGTCGCGCGCGCTACCGGTATAGCCGGCTTCGGCGACGTCCCGGTCATTGTAGGAGGTGAGGATGGTGACCGCGAGAATCTTCAGCTTCGAGCCGCGCGCGGCATCGAGCGCGGCCTTCATGGTCTGCGGATAGGCGTGCACGGTGAGGAAGGTCGCGCCGGAATTGACGATGCTCTCGACGCCCTTGTTCACGGTATTGCCGATGTCGTGCAGCTTCAGATCGAAGAACACCTTCTTGCCGGACTTGATCAGATCCCTGCCGAACGAAAGCCCGCCCGCATAGCCGAGCTGATAGCCGATCTTGTAGAAGTCGACGCTGTCGCCGAGCTGCCAGACCAGCTTTTCGGCAATCGCCACCGACGGCAAGTCGAGCGCAACGATCACCCGCTCACGCGGCGCGACATCGGAACTTGCGGCGGTCATGCGTAATGCCTCGCGAATTCGATCAGGCTTTGCACCACAGCCTTGAGCCGTCTGGTATTGCCCTCATCCCGGAAATTGTCCATCTCGTCAAAGGCATCCGCTGCCCGCGCTACCGCGATCTGGTCCGGAATGACGAGCGCGCCGCAGCCCTGTTCCAGCACCTGACGCAACGCCATCAGCGAGCGCATCGCGCCATAGCCGCCATTGGAGGCGCCACCCAGCGCGAAGGCGCGGTCCCGATACACCGCGAGCGGCGCTTCCTTGCCCTCGCGCACGCGCGACACCCAGTCCAGCGTGTTCTTGAGGAGCGGCGTGACCGACGCGTTGTATTCCGGGCTGGCGATGAAGATGCCCTGATGCTGCTGCATCATGCGCTTCAGCAGGATCGCGGCTTCCGGCGGACCGGAGCGGGATTCGAGATCGCCGTCGTAAATCGGCATCGCATAGTCGAGCAGCGAAATGCGCGTGGCGTCGGCGCCGGCCAGCGCGAATTCCTTCGCCGCCAGCGCCGCGAGCTGCGCATTCATCGAACCGGTCCGGATCGAACCGGCAAAGACCAGGATTTTCGGAGCGGGCATGCAAACCAGGCGCGCAGCAGTAGAACCCGGCCAGGTTCAAAGACTGCCAATAAGTGTGAATTTGACTGAGCTTATCGAGTTTACGGGAATCTTGTAAACTCGCACCCTCAGATCGCTCAGGACACCAGCGCGCGGCGATAGGACCACACCCGGGCGGGCGGCAGGTTCATCCAGATGCGCTCGGATTTTTCAGCCGCGACACGCGACAGCCCTTTCGGGATCGGCGGCGCCGTCATCGAATAGGTGAACTGCACGAACGGCGCATTGTCCTGCATCAGGCCGAAAGCCTCGTTGATCAGGCGAATGCGGGTGCGCATCGGCTTGTTGAGAAGCGGCAGCCCGGAGACGATCGCCGCCGCCGGCTCTTCCAGCACGTCGGCGAGCGTGCGCTTCAGGCTGTAGGCGTCGCCCTGCACCACCGTCGCTTCCGGGAAGCGCGAACGCAGGATGCGGCAGAAGCCGGGATTGAATTCGACCAGCACCAGGCGTTTCTGCGGAACGCCATGCGCGATCAGCGCTTCGGTCACCGGACCGGTGCCTGGCCCCAGTTCGACCACCGGCCCTGGAATGGCGGTGTTTACATAGCGCGCCATGGTCCGCGCCAGCACCTTGCCGGATGGCGTCACCGCGCCGATCGCCAGCGGCTTTTCCAGCCACGAGCGAATGAAGCGGACCTCGTCGTCGAGGCGCAGGCCTTTTTTGTCGGCGAGAGAGGTGTGGGGACGCATTGCCGCTACGGATGTGAAACTATTATGACTTGCTTAAGGCATAGCCCTTTTGCGGCCCGTCGCCAAGCGTTCTACTGCCGATCCCGGCTCATTGAGGCCGGGAGCCGATATCGAACAGCTCTTTCACGCGGCTGAAAAAGCCGGTGGATTCCGGCTGGGTCTCGGTCGAGGACAGCTTGTGGAATTCCTGCAGTAGTTCCCGCTGCCGCTTGGTCAGATTTTGCGGCGTTTCGACCACAACCTGCACATACATGTCGCCGGTCTGCTTGGAGCGCAGCACCGGCATTCCCTTACCTTGGAGGCGGAAGCGCCGTCCCGACTGGGTGCCTGAGGGAACCTTGACCTTGCTCCGGGTGCCGTCGATCGAGGGGACCTCGAACTCGCCGCCGAGCGCTGCCGTCACCATCGAAACCGGAACCCGGCAATGCAGATCGGCGCCGTCGCGCTGGAAGATCGCGTGCGAGGCCAACGACAGGAAGATATAGAGATCGCCCGCGGTCCCGCCGCGCAATCCCGCTTCGCCCTCGCCGGCCAGCCGAATACGGGTTCCGTCCTCCACGCCCTGCGGAATGTTGACCGACAGCATACGCTCGCGCGTCACCCGTCCGGAGCCGGAGCAGGATGGACAGGGATCCTCGATCACCTGGCCGCGGCCGTGACAGGCCGGGCAGGTCCGCTCCAGGGTGAAGAAACCCTGCGCGTGACGCACGCGTCCATGCCCGCCGCAGGTCGCACAGGCCTTTGGCCGGGTGCCGGCCTTGGCGCCGGAGCCGGAACAGGCTTCGCAGGTCACGGATGTCGGGATGCGGATTTCAGCGGTCTTGCCGTAATAGGCATCCTCCAGCGTGATCTCCATATTGTAGCGGAGATCGGCGCCGCGCTCGCGGCCGCTGGCCGAGCGGTTGCGACCGCCGGCCATGCCGAAAATGCCTTCGAAAATGTCGGAAAAGGCCGACCCGAAATCGGAGCCGAAACCGTGCGCGCTGGCGCCGTTGCCCTGCTCGAACGCGGCATGGCCGAAGCGATCATAGGCAGCGCGCTTGTCGCCGTCCTTGAGGACGTCATAGGCATCGCTGATTTCCTTGAATTTGGCTTCCGCCGTCTGGTCGCCCGGATTGCGGTCCGGATGCCATTTCATCGCGAGCTTGCGATACGACGACTTGATCTCGCTATCGGTCGCGGTGCGCGTGACACTGAGCGTTTCGTAGTAGCAAGTCTTAGCCATGGTAGAGCGATCCGCCAACCCAATCGGTCATGGCCGGGCTTGGCCGTTTGAAAATCGGCGCCGCTTTCGCACGCCTGTGCCCCGGCCATCCATCGATTTCTGGAAGATGGACCCGCGGGGCAAGCCCGCGGGTGACAGTGTGTACGTCGCGACCGACGGACATGAAATGTCCAGGCCGAATTACGCCGATTTCTTCTTGTCGTCGTCGACTTCGGTGAACTCCGCATCGACGACGTCGTCTTTCTTGCCGCCGGTAGCGCCGCCGGACGCGTCAGGGCCGTCCGAACCGCCGTCCTGCTGCGCCTTGTACATCGCTTCGCCGAGCTTCATCGAAGCCTGCGCCAGGGTGTTGGCCTTGGCGGAGATCGCCTCGGCATCGGTGCCCTTCAGCGCCTCTTTCAGATCGGCGAGTGCATTCTCGATCGCCCGGCGATCGTCTTCGCTGACCTTGGAGCCGTGTTCGGACAATGCCTTCTCGGTCGAGTGAACCAGCGATTCGGCATGGTTCTTGGCTTCGACCGCGGCCTTGCGCTTCTTGTCTTCCTCGGCGTGAAGCTCGGCGTCCTTGACCATCTTCTCGATGTCGCCCTCGGACAGACCGCCCGAGGCCTGGATGCGGATCTGTTGCTCCTTGCCGGTGCCCTTGTCCTTGGCCTGGACGTTGACGATGCCGTTGGCGTCGATGTCGAACGTGACCTCGATCTGCGGCACGCCGCGCGGGGCCGGCGGCAGGCCGACCAGGTCGAACTGGCCGAGCGCCTTGTTGTCCGACGCCATCTCGCGCTCGCCCTGGAACACGCGGATCGTCACCGCACTCTGGCTGTCTTCGGCGGTCGAGAAGACCTGGCTCTTGCGCGTCGGGATCGTCGTGTTGCGGTCGATCAGGCGCGTGAACACGCCGCCGAGCGTCTCGATGCCCAGCGACAGCGGGGTCACGTCGAGCAGCAGCACGTCCTTGA